>JBGPWS010000111.1:0-12406 GCA_041492345.1 Pyrinomonadaceae bacterium
ATGGCGACGGACGTGAGGGCTCCTGTCGCAGCCTGTCGCCCCCATGTGCGAGCACATTGATTATACGGGCTCTGGTGGTGAAAGTGAAAAGGCAGCGAGACTTGGACAAACGAAAAAGGTGGTGCGCCGTCTTGCTTATGAAAAGAACAGGTCCTATTCGACCTATCGGCCCTATGTTGAGCAGGCTGCTCCCGAGATCGCCGCGAACACTCTGCTCTGCTTGATCCACCAAACGAATTACCTTCTGGACCAACAGCTCCGGCAGCTTGAAAGGGCTTTCCTTGAGGATGGTGGCTTTACCGAACGACTTTACAGGACGCGAATCCAAGTGAGAAAAAGATAGAATCGCAAGACCAATCTGGAGAAGCACGCAAACCACAACCCCTTTTACTCCCTTCGCCGTATCGGGGTTAGGACCCCACCTAAGCTATAATCCTTCTCGCCTCAGACCAGCAGAACCAGGGTGACTGTGGGAACCCACGTTGTCCGAAATCCGCGACTTGAGGCAACGTTATTCTAAAAAGGTTGGATTATTATGGCTGCTAAACCTCCAGGTTCGCGTTTGAAATCGTATACGCCGCAGGCAATCGTGAGCGCGCCGCCCAACGAGCGCAAGCATATCCTGCGCCGGTTTTGGTTCCCGGCGGTGATTCTGCTGGCGCTGGCCGCAGGCGGACTGACCGGAATCATCGCCGCGTACCAGCTCAACTATTCGCAAGCGGCCAGCGAGGTTGCCGCTTTGGCGACGTACCGGCCCAGCGTGGTCACGCGCATCTATGCCGACGATGGCCAGACCGTGATCGGCGAGTTCGCGCTGGAAAAACGCATCCCGCTCAAGTACGACGAAATTCCGCTCGTAATGAAAAACGCGATCCTCGCGGTTGAGGACGTGCGCTTCTATGATCACATCGGCATCGATCCGATTCGCATCGTCGGGGCCACCTGGAAAAACCTCACCAGCGATAAAGTCGAAGGCGGCTCGACGCTGACCCAGCAGCTCGCCAAGAACCTATTCCTCACGCGCGAACAAACCCTGAAGCGCAAGATGAACGAGTGGCTGCTCGCGCTGCAGATCGAGCGCTACTACACCAAGAACCAGATCATGGAGCTATACGCGAACCACATCTTTCTGGGAGCAAACGCGTACGGGGTTGAAGCCGGCGCCGAAACTTACTTTGGCAAGCAGGCGAAGGACTTGACGCTGGACGAAGCGGCTTTGCTGGCTGGCGTTCCGAAGGCGCCCAGTGAATACTCGCCGACCGCGAATCCTACGAAAGCCAAAGAGCGGCGGGATCTAATCCTCGACTTGATGGCCAAGACCGGCTTTGCCGATCAATCAGAGGTTGACGCCGCAAAAGCGAAACCGATTCAGCTCGCCGACTCGGCCTATTACCAGGCGCCGCAGGCCCTCTCTCCCGCGTTCGATTATCCGGTCGAATACATTCGGGGTGATCTGGAAGACAGATACACCACGCGCGTCGCTCAAACCGGCCTCGCCGTCTATTCGACCATCAATGTCGCGGCGCAAAAGAAGGCTTACGAAGCTGTGCGCACCGGCTTGCGCTGGTACGATAAGTCACACAGCGGCTGGCGCTCTTCATACGAAATGATTCCCACATCATCGAACAACGGCGTGCCCACGCCGCAGGAACTCGCCTCGTACAAATACCCCGACTGGTATCGCAACGAGTACACGCCTGGCCGCTACTTGACGGGATTAGTAACGAAGGTCGATCAAGCCAGGGACGAAGCCACCGTCCGGTTTGGTAACTACACCGCAACCGTGACGGCGAGCGACATGGGTTGGGGCAAACGTGCGCCGCGCACCGAATTCAAGCCCGGCTATCTCGCGGAGTTCATAATCAAGGAATTCGACAAGAAGGCTCACCATCTGAAGGTCGAGTTGAATCAGATTCCCGCCGTGCAGGGCTCGATGATGACTTTGAATGCGAAGACCGGCGAGATCATCACCATGATCGGGGGATACGATTTTCTGACGAACAAATTCAATAATGCATTCCAGGCTTACCGGCAGACCGGCTCGGCCTTCAAACCTTTCATCTACACCGCAGCGGTTGAATGGGGCATGACACCCGACACGACCGTGAGCGGCGCGGCCATCAACATCAATGGCTGGCAACCCCATAACTATGACGGCTCGCTCAGTTGTGGCGACCTGCCTTTGAAGACCGCGCTGGCGCACTCCATGAACATCCCGGCGGTGCACCTGCTGCAAACCGTGGGCATTCAAACCGGAGCGCAGATGGTCCGGCGCTTCGGTATCAAGGTCCCGATGGCTCCGTACCTCCCTTCGGCTTTAGGTGCGACCGAAGTGCCGCTTGATCAGATGGTCTCGGCCTACTCCACCTTCCCAAACAAGGGTGTTCGCGTCGAGCCACACATGATTCGCCGCGTGTTGGACCGCGATGGCGCGGTAATGGAAGAGTGGGAGAGGACTACTTACAAGGTGGTCAGCGAATACGTCGCGCTGACGATGGTGTCGATGATGCGTGGCGTGGTGCAAGGCGGTACTGCCACGAGGGCGCAAGCGCTCGGCGTGCCCCTCGCCGGCAAGACCGGCACTGTTAACGACCATACCGACGTCTGGTTCATCGGTTACACGCCGACCTATGTTACCGGCGCCTGGATGGGTTATCCCGGCAGAAAGAAACCGCTCGGCAACGACATGGTCGGTTCGAGTGGGGCCTTGCCGATGTTCCTCGACTTCATGAAAGACTTCCTGAAGGACAAGCCGAAGGAAGATTTTCCGAAGGCGCCGTCGATGCCTGAAGACATGAAAGAGATGTACAAGCAGCGCCAGCGCGAACTCGCTCTGGAACGCGCGCAGATGACGGCTGAGGAGGAGAAGACCGAGACCGATCCAAACGCGAATCCGAGCGCGATTACGACGCCTCGGCTCGAAGATAGTACGCTGCCGCCGGCGCCGAAGACCGATGCACCGCCGGAGCCGCGCACAAACACGGAGACTCCCAAAGAAACCAAGCCTGCGACGCCAGCGGCGACGCCGGCGCAGACTCGCCCGCGCGAAGCCGAACCAGCAAAGAAGAAAGGTAAGAAGGGCGACGACGGGCCGCCGGGATGAAGGCGGAAAGATGTCCGACAAACTTCAGTTTGTCGTTTTGTTCATGCGAGCAGGTCCACAATCGAAATGAGCACTCAAATAATCAGTCGGGCCGAAGCCATCGTCGAGATGATCGACCGTATATCCGGTGACAGCGTGCTTATCCAGCACGGAGTTAGTTGGAACGACTATGAAGAACTGCTTGATGCGGTGGGGGAAGCCAGCGGTCTGCGGATTTGTTACGACGAAGGAACTTTACAAGTCATGTCACCCTCATCCAAACACGAACACGTTGCAAAATTGATCGAGCGGTTAGTCGATCGATTGAGCATTCGTCAGCGTATCAAGGTTCTCTTCTACGGATCGATGACAATCAAGAAGCCAAGCGAACAGAAAGGGGCGGAGCCCGACGCCTGTTTCTATGTTCAGACGGCGGACGCGGTTGGCACGAAGGAGCAAATCGACTTTAATACCGATCCGCCTCCCGACGTTGTCGTCGAGATCGACCTCCATCACGAATCGATTTCCAAGTTTCCAATCTACGCAGCCTTCGGTGTTCCGGAACTCTGGCGCTACGACGGAGACACACTGACGATCTATCAACTGCGCGATACGCAATATGTTCCGTCGGACGCGAGCCAGGCCTTGCCGATACTCACCAGCGCGGCGCTCACCGAATTTCTCGCCCGCAGCCCAAAAGAAGATCAATACGATATCGTGTTGGCTTTTGAGGAGTGGTTGAAGGCGCGGCACCAGTGACTAGCTTTCTCTGCGCATTGTTAACCTACCCCACTATCTTCCCCAGCACATGCGGCAGCATCTTCCGCCACCACGGCCAGTCGTGATTCACGTCGGCGCCCCACAAATCCAATGTGTGCGGAATTCCTTTTGAGTTGAGAATGTCTGAGAATTGCTGGCTGCTCTTTGGGACTTCGTATGCGCCCTGGCCCGAGAGAATGTAGATTGAATCGGCTTTGCGCAGTATCGGCAGGTAATGATCGTCGTTGAGTTTCGACAAGTAATCCACGGGATTGTTGAAATAGACGTTGTCATCGTAATAGCCGTCCAGGTATGAACGAATATCATAGCTGCCGCTCAAGGCGATCACGCCGCGAAACAAATCAGGATGCTTGAAGTATTCGTTCGCCGAGAGAAACGCGCCCAGGCTCGCGCCCGTAGTGATTGGCCGCGCATCTTCTCCATTCTCGTTCTGAATCAACGGCAACACTTCATCGGTGATGTACCGATCGTAACGCGTCAACAGTTCCGCTTTTAGTTTCGGCGGCATCTGTTCGTTGAGCAGACTGTAGCGATTGACGCTGTTGATCGAGTAAGCGCGGATAAGCCCCTGCTCGATGAGGGGCTTGATGGCATCGACGAGATAAAATCTTTCGTATTCCAGATAATCGGCCGCCGCGGTGGGCAGCATCAAAAGCGTCTGGCCCGCATGGCCATAGGCGACCAGCGGCATCTCCATCTGCAAATTGGGACTAAACCAGCTGGTGGTCCTGCGTTCCATTAACACCTCTCGTGTGATCAGAAATTTGAACTGACGCGATTAGCGGCGAGAAATATTGTCGCACTTCCGATTACGGCGCAAGCCCAGCGGGCTGGAATTACGAGATTAACCGGCTGACGTGTCTGAAATCTCTTGGTCACACCGGCTTTTTCGTTGGCCTTAGAGTGACTTGCGCACAATATTGCAAAAACTATTGACGCACAGGCAAAGTTAGGGTAGCCTCTGCCGCACTTCGCAAATGTCGGCTGGTTCCCAGAGCCTGCGACTGAGCATTCTCCCAGCGCCAGCCTTTGAATGCAGCACACGAATTAAATGAGGTCTTAAGCTCAACCATCCGGACTGCGGTGAGCAAATGCTCGCGAACGAGTGCGGGCACTGGTTGTCGCTACCATCGAGGGCTGGGCTCTAAACCATAGCCCGAGGAGGATCGAAAGAATGCCCGATGCAATTCAACACAAGGTGCAAGCAGGGGAAACCTTATCTGCCATCGCCAAGAAGAATGGAATCACTCTCGCCGATTTGCTGGCAGTTAATTCCGATATTCAGGATCCTAATCTTATTCGAGCAGGACAGACAGTTCTCATCCCGGTTCCGGACACAGGCAGTGGTTCGCCGACTCCTGAACCCACTGAGCCGGCGCCTGCTCCTCCGCCCGTGTCGGGGCAACTCATGAAGGGCCTGGATGCCGCAGTTAACCTCACGACACAGGCGACTTGTCTGAAGACGCATGGCTTCGACTTTGCGATACGCTATTACAACATCAAGAATTCAAAAAACCTGCCAGAGAAACGTCTGACGCTGCGCGAGGCCCAGGCGCTGGTCCGGGCGGGCCTCCAAATCGGAGCGGTTTTTGAAGAAGGCATCTCTCACAATTCCTTCAATCACGCAACCGGGGTCGCGCATGCCGGCGTCGCGCACGATCTTGCAACGAACAAGATTGGCCAACCCGCGGGCAGCGCGATCTATTTTGCGGTGGACTTTGACGCGACGCCTGCTGAGGTTGCAACCAAAATAAAACCTTACTTCGAGGGCATCAGAGACGGATTGGCGGGCGCCGATGGGGGAACCGCCAGATATGAAGTTGGCGTTTATGGCTCGGGCCTGGTGTGCGGCAGCCTGCTGGACAGTGGCTTGGCGACGCTTACGTGGCTCTCACAATCGACAGGCTTTCCGGGCTCGAAACAGTTCGCCAAAGACAAGCGCTACAACTTAATTCAGTTCCTGCCCAAGACTGTTTGCGGTATCGATCTCGATCCTGACGAAACCAATCCTGGTAAGCCGTCAGGATTATTCACAGTGCCCGTGACCTGAGATCAACGAGTAAGAGTCGGGAGTTTGAGAGCGCGCGTATTCTAAGCGCAAGGTAGTCAACGACCCAAAACAGTCAAGCACCCTAAAGGAGGTTCTGCTAAACATGCCGCTCAAATTTGAGACAGACAACTTTCCCTTTGTACCCGCCAAATTTTTCAGGAAAGTGGACGGCGAACGCCGAGTCAGGCTGATTGTTATCCATTCAATGGAGTTTCCGGAGAAGGGTGACACAGCGGAGTCGTGCGCGAAGTTCTTTCAAGACCCGCGTGATAAGCACGGTAAGCCTCGCCCGGCATCGGCACATGTCTGTATTGATAACAACAGCATCGTGCAGAGTGTGCTGGACAACAATATTCCCGCCGCGGCGCCGGGAGCGAACAGTGACGGAATTCATTTGGAGCTGGCAGGATTTGCCAAGCAAACGGAAGCAGAATGGCTGGACGATTTCGGTAAGCAGTTATTGGAGAATGCCGCCGAGGCGGCAGCGCAATACTGTTTGAAGTACGACATACCTGTCTTACGATTAACAAATCCAGACCTGGCAAACGGCAAGACCAAAGGCTTTGTTTCCCACGCCCAGGTGTCCGAGGTATTCAAGTTGTCGGACCACACAGATCCGGGGCCAAGCTTCCCGTGGCAGTTTTTTCTAACTAGTGTGGAAGCGCACCGAGCCGCTAGGTTGGCGAAACTGACGGGCTAATAAACAGCCGCTGGCGGCGACGGGCGCCGTTGTCGACAGCGGCGCTTAGTTCGCAAGACAGACTGACAACTCGCTGGTTAAGGAACTCATGAAACAAAAAGCTTCTCCGTTCTTTAGCTTCGCATTGATAACCTTCGTACTAGCCGGTTCGATCCTCGTAGTCGCCCAGACTGCGTCTCCGACTCCGGCGCCGAGCTCGTCGCCAAGGCTAGTTGAGGCTCCGACTGCTTCTCCCACCCCAACGCCGGCTCCATCGCCAAAGGTTACGGCAGTTGAGGGCCATCTGGAACTCGATAACGTAATCGTGGTCCAGATCGATCATCTTTCAGAGTGGGCGGCAAAGAACGACCCTTCGAAGCTCGTACCCTACCTCAATGGTCGCGCGATTCGCGGGAACTATCCGGAGGAGATCCACGCGTCCAAAAACCACCTGCATTTTCATTTGCGAATCACGACCGAAAACAAAGCCACCTGGGTTGACCTGCTCGGCGAGCCGCCGGGAACCCAGCGTCCGGTGTCCTTCAGCGTAGGCCTCGAGAACCAGGCACCGTTCGATTCGGTATTCGATCAAAGCAACAGACTCCCGCTCACCGTGATCTCACCTGTGTATGGCGTGATCGCGTTCCTCGTTGTTCTGGTCACCTTGACCTTGTTTCTCTGGTTGGCGCGAACGACTAATCTCATTCGCGAGCCCGGCCCCAGTCCCGCGCCAGGAAAGCTCAGACCTTACAATCTCGGCCGTTCGCAGATGGCCTTCTGGTTCTTTCTGATCTATGTCTCGTATCTCGTGATCTGGTTGGTCACCGATGCTCTGGATACGATCACGCCCGCATTGCTCGGGCTGATAGGTATCAGCGCCGGCACGGCTTTGGGCGAAGCTTTGATTGATTCGGGCAAGGATACCGCGCGGGTGGGACAGCTACAGGATCTGACGGCCGAAAAGCAATCGATCGAGCAAAGCATTCCGGAACTCCAGGCTCAGCTTGCTTCGGCAAATGCCAGGACCACCGCTACGGCCGCAGATACGACCAACCGGGATAGCCTCAACAAGCAACTACAGGACAACCAAACCCGTCTGGCCCAGATTAACTTGCAGATACCGTCGCTAACTCCTACCGCATCCGCCGGCATTTCGAAAGGCTTTCTCCCCGACATTCTCTCTGATTCGAACGGTTATAGTTTTCATCGCTTCCAGATTTTCGCCTGGACGATAGTGCTGGGGATCATCTTTCTGTCCTCCGTTTACAACAATTTGACGATGCCGGAATTCAGCACGACCTTGCTCGGACTAATGGGGATCAGTTCTGGAACCTATATTGGCTTCAAGTTCCCGGAGAAAAAGTAGCGATCGTGAACGTCAACGCGAATAAGCAGGGAACTCGATGGGTGGCGTTGGATGAATGGGTGAAGCAATAGAAGTAGATGCGCAGAAATCCTTTTACTTAAGGAAGGTACAAACATGAGCACCAACACTGGCCCAAACCAAGTCCTGCTTATCCGTCACGGCGAGAAGGTCGGCGATCCAAAGAAAGATGACGACGGCGGGCGACATTTGTCGGTACAAGGTTCCGCGCGCGCGGCCGCCTTGCCCTCGCTGTTCGTCCCGGCGCAGCCGCAGTTAAGCTGTAAGCTGCACCATAATGCGGAAGAGTTTATCGGAAGCTACCGGCAGATTCCGCTAAAAGGAAAGGCGGCGCGGTTTCCCGCTCCGAATTTCATCTTCGCCACGCAGAGGTCAAAGGACAGCAAACGCCCGATCGAGACGGTTACTCCGCTGGCGACCGTTTGAATCTGCCTATCAATGAGGGCTATGCGGACACAGACGCAGACATCAAAGAGATGACCAACGCAATCCTCAACAATTTGGCGTTCGCGGGCAAGAACAGCGGGAGAGTTACTGATGGGGCTTTTCATGGAACCTGAGACTGTTGCATTCCTTCAGAAAGACTATGAGCTAAAGATCCGATATCTGTCCGATCATTATACGAGGATGTGGAGTCGCTGTAATTTTTTCGTGGGGCTTGAAAGCGCGCTCACGGTTGCACTTTTTGGATGGTTCAAGGATCGGGGCGGTTTTTCTCAGGATGCGGGCTTCATCGCTGTGATTGGAGCCGTTTCCTGCCTTTGCTGGTACGGCTTTGGGGCGCAAGACCGATATCTAGCTGAGGTATATCGGAAGCAAGTAGGACTTCTGGGTGAAATACTTGAGCGCCACTTTAATCTATCGAAAGAACTCGCCGACGAGAGCTTGAAATACACGTTTGTCGGAGACACTCAAAGCAAGCAAGCTCAGGTCGGCATGAAGTTCTACCAGTGGCGAATAGGAGCCATTAGCACCACAAAACTCGCTGTCTGGTTTCCCGTTTTGGTTTTCATATATTGGATCCTGATGTTCGGACTAATTAAGGGAATCAGCTTGCGACGATTCTTCTTCTAAGTGATGAACCGGTTAGATCCCTACGATCTGCCTTCCTCGCGGCCGGGTTTGGACCAGATCGCAGCTCCAGTACCAACACGAGGGGATAGCCCCAACATCTCTTTAGGAAACGTGGAGATCATGAAGGAAAAACGATCCGACAAGCCTAAACTTTTGCTGATGGCAAGCTACAGAACTCGCTTGGATCCGCGCGGTCCGTTGTTGCGGTTTGTCCGAGATCATGCGCATGTTCTGAAGAAGTTTGAGATCCATGCTACCGAAGGCACCTACCACTCGATCCTCGCTACTGGCTTGTACACCAGGGATGAGGTCAAGGGGCACCGGTCCGGACCGGAAGGTGGCGTGGTAGAGTTGGCCGCGATGGTCGCTCGCCGGGATTGCGAGGTCTTCATTTTCCTGTCCGATCCTATGGATCGCGTATCGGATGTTCCCGAAAATAGGGCCCTGCAAAGGCTGTGCAAGGAGCTTAATGTACGACTGATCAATACGCTCGCCGGTGCTGAGCAGTGGGCACTATACGAAGCTGAGCTTTCGATAGAAGAATGGCTTGCCAGAGACCCTGAACCTCCCGGTGAGATCGTTGGTGAAAAAGAGTCGAATATCGACGAGCATGGCGAGCCAAATTATCTGGGTATCAAGCAACAGACACTGGCACTAATTTCCCACGACGCGAAGAAAGACGAAATGGTGGCATTCGTTAATAAGCATCACGAATTCCTCAAATCCTTTGAGCGCATACTGACGACCGGGACAACCGGGTATCTGCTTAAGCTATTGTTTGCCGATGGACGCCACCGGAAAAGCATCGAGAGGGATGCCCAAAAAGCCCTTAAGAAATCTTCGCCGGGTAGATTCGAGAAGCTGCAAATGGATGTATGGCTGACACGGTTACTGTTCTGCAGCCAGGAGAAGAAACCACAGCTTGAGCAAAGGGCAGGCGGGAATTTTAGGGGGGGAATGCGCGACCTGGAGGGAAAGTTAAGGGAAAGAGAGGAAAAATGGGATTCGTCACACGATTCCGGACGACCTGAACTCACTGGTCCCGATCAGGAGTTTGTCGATCTAATTATGCCTCTGGCTTCAGGCCCAAAGGGGGGAGATATCCTGATCGCAGAGGAAGTTTTGAATAATCACTGTCACGCGGTGGTCTTTTTCCAGGATCCCGGCACCGCTCAGCCGCACGAGCCGGATATTCGATTGTTCGAACGCACTTGCCAGTTTTGGCCCAAGGACAACGTTGAATCCGACACCGTCGGTCAGCCTGAAAGACAAACGGCTGATATGGTTGAGAAGGGAAAGGTAAGGCAAACGTATGCGACGTGTGTGAGCGATTTTCAATCCGCCGACAAATGGGCAAAGCATATGAAGGACGCAGTTTTGTCGCCTAACTATCCGTTGGCCCCCATTGCTTACACTCTGCGTCAAAAATATGGGCTGAGAGACGTGGTGATTGTTGAGGCTAAGAATGATAAGGATTCTCCAGAGTTGGGCCGAGCTCTTGCCCGGGCGTGTGCCGGATATTTGCACCGCTGCATACTCGCGACGGACCGTGAGGGAAAGAAGACCCGGATCGGCATTGGACATGGCTGGACGCTCGTGGAGCTGCTAAACCAATTGAAGCAGCTAAGAAAAGAGCGTCTTCTGCGAAAGACTCCACTCAAAGGGGAGGTGATCTGGTCAACACTTGTCGGAAACCTGCCGTTTGTTTTCACCGAGCAGGAGGCATCGGTAATAGTTAAAGGTTTTAAAGAGCACTACGGAGGAGGATCAATTGAGTTGTTCCAGGCAAGTAATGTCATCGAGAAGGCCTCCATTAAGAAGACTCTACCGAAGGAGGACCTGGAGTTGATTAAGAATCTGAGTTCCGCGGATCTCATAGTGGAGTCTGGAGCCCCCTGGAACGCCCAGGCCACATTCGCTGGTCTATTGAATCCCGCCGCTATCCCAAAATTCTCACCAAACAACGTAGGCACAATCTCAGTAGTCTTTCTTAATAAGAAGGGCGAAGAAGTGCGCGTACGATATTCGGCGGTGGGACTTGGTTATAGGGGCCTTCAAAAAGCAGCGTCGAGAGGAGCAGTTATTCTTATGTGTGGAGGAGAAGCCCGCCGAGAGGTGGCACTCGCTGCGCTGAGAGGCAAGCTAGTGTCAGTTTTGGTGACTACCAGTGAGACTGCGAAATATCTTCTCGAGAAGAACTGAGAATCCGGCCCAGAAGAAAGCTTGGAGCTGGAAAACTCCTTCACTGTGCGCAGGACTAACTACAACGCTCGATCCTCACTAAAAGTACTGCCGTCTCTTCCAACAGTCTACCTTCCTTAAAACGCTCGACACTGAGTTGCGTCGCGTCGATCAGGTCGGAATGGCCTTGAAGTATTAAGTCCGCGGTGATGCGGCCAGAGGCGGGCGAATGCATGACGCCATGGCCGCTGAAGCCTTTCACAAAATACAAGCCCTCCACGTTCGGAGACGGTCCGATGATGGCGTGATGATCGGGAGTCATGTCATAAGGCCAGCCTAGGCGCAGAGTTGACTAGGCCAGCAATCCGACACAGCCTAGCCCAATTAGAACGAGGAGTTGGTTTCCTAAGGCTTAACGCCGATCTTCGCGCCCTCCGACTTTTCCACCGGCAATTCCGGCCGGTGGCTCCAGTCTTCAAACGAGCCGTCGTACAGATGCGCTTCATAGCCGAGGTAACGAGCGGCGAAGTAAAGCAGGCTCGCTTGTTGTCCGATGTGGCAATAGGTCGCCACGCTGTCGCCCTGCTTCACCCCCGCGGCGGTGAAGAGTGCGCGCAACACATCTGCTCCTTTGAATTTGTTAGTCGCGTCCTCTACCAAACTTGAGAAGGGAATGCTCCTGGCGCTGGGGATATGACCGGCACGAGGCATTTGTCCGGCTTCCTCCCCGCTGTAGAACTTCGCCGCTCGAGCGTCGAGAATCGCGACCCCTGGCTTGTTAATATTAGTGCTGACCCAGGTGGCGTCCACGACAAGTTTCGGGTTCGGTTTCGGAGTGAAGTGTCCAGGTTTGGGCTCTCGCACTTCAGCGGTTACGGGCTTGCCCTCGCTCCGCCACGCGGGCAGTCCGCCGTCGAGAATTGAAGTGCGATCACCGAGACCGAGATAGTCGAGCGTCATGAAGACGCGCGCAGTTGGAGTTACCCAGTCTTTGCCGAAGTAGACGACGATACGAGATTTGTCAGTCACGCCCAGCTTCTCGAAAGCAGCCTGGAGTTGGGCGACTGATGGAAGTTCGAGCGCCAGCCCCGCGCCGCGCGGAGTTGAAATATCTGCCACCGTGATGAACTGGGCGCCGGGAATGTGCCCCGCGAGATATTCATCCTTATCGCCAAC
>JBGPWS010000388.1:0-3698 GCA_041492345.1 Pyrinomonadaceae bacterium
ATAGGACACCACGCGTCCCCCGGCCATGCGCGTGATCACCGGATAAGCAATGAACCCGGGATTGGGAATCAGGACTTCGTCACCCGGCTCGATCAAAGTCATCAATGCGAGATAAAGAGCTTCCTGCGATCCCGCGGTGATCACCACCTGATCCGGTGAGAGATTCATATGCGGATAATCGCCGGCAACCCGTTCACGCAGCGCGGGCAAGCCCGCCTGTAGCGTGTAGCCGTTCTGCTCTTCGGCAATCACGCGTGCGGCTTCGCGGCGAATCACATCGGGCGTGGGCAGATCAGGCTCGCCCAAACCGAGACTGATGCTCCCCGGCTTTGCCCGATCCGAGATCTTTCGGATCATGCTCTTTTCGATCCCGCGCAGGAATGCGGGTGGTTGGAATTCTTTCAAGGAAACCTGATTCTCCATGAGCTGTTATGCATCACTTGCGTTGGCTTGCGAATGATTCCCACACAGCGAGAAACTTTCTCAGCTGGTCAACGGTGGAAAACAACTCGGCAACATCGCCTCCGATGCGCTTGCTCCTGCTATCGGTTTCCGCGATTAACTCTTTGCCAAGAGCATCGTTGAGATCTCGCGCCAGCTTCGGAAACGAGTCACCCGCATCCAGCTCGTTGAACTTAAAGCTGAGCCACCCATCTGTATATATCTTGAAGAACTGGTCGCGATCGTGAACGGCAAATGATCCTTTCGCGTCAGATAACCATTGTGGGCCCAGCTTGTGAGATTCGGCGAACTTAATTATCGAACGGATGATTTCCAAACGATCTTCGGGGAGACGGTTCCTTCGGCATTCTTGGATGAACGAACCTTCGCTCCACAAGGTCCTCGGCTCACGCTCACTGATGTCTTCAATTATTGATGGACACTTGGTGCGTACCACTTCGCGAAGTTGCACGACGCACAAGTTGTCTGGCCACTGACCCCAATAATCGTTAATCCAGCAGACGATCATATCGCAATCGTTGGGATCGTGGCGGTGTTGAAAGAAATGGCGACCGTACAGTTCGAATTCGATTCTGATAGGCTGTCCGGATTCTGCGTTTCGCGCGAGACAGTCTGGAAAAGGCGTTCGCACTTGATCGATGATCAGCGGAACATCAAGATGATGTAGCAATGCACCGAAGAGGCAGACGACCTCTTGTTCAGTTCGAGGTTCATGCGCAAAACGAGGTGTTGGCGAGGGGATCACAGTTGATGTCTCAGATGATTCTTAACCTTTATTAGATGACCTGAACGTCCTGAGTCGTAATCAGAATGTCGGTCTGTCGGAGAGATTCCTTGAGATGTTCTTTGAAATCCGCGAGGCGTTTCTTTATCACCTCATCGCCGGTTGTGATGATTTCGATCTTCATGATCTCAACGTATTTTACGCCGTCATATTTCCACGTTTTTCGATCTGGCACAGCAAAGGTGCCAAATGCAGCGACGAGTTCCTCACGAACACGCCTGATCTTCTCTTGCTCGATCGGCTCGCCGTCAATGTAGTTCAATGGCAAATGAATCTCGTGTTTCCTCATACATCACCTTCAGGAAATTCCAACCTGATCCTGCGATCAGTAACTCGCCTGCGCTTAGTCTCTCGGGCTGTCCCTTAGCGTGTTGACGTAACTCACGCCATCTTTGATATCCGCACGGTTGGCCCACATTCCAGCAAAACCAAGCTCCCTAATAGACTGCGCCCTGCGGTGAGTTTCTTCACGATCGACATGAATCTCCACCACTGTTCCTTCCTTGAGTCTTACTTTGCCCAGTGGCCTGAATACACCGTTTTCATATTTTGCTTCGATAACCATAAGCCCCCTCTGATGTGATCTTAAAAGCGGCTAGCTGATGATGCGGCAGCAAGGCGATCCACGAACCCACACTAAACGGCACAAAGCACATGCTTTGGTTCGAGTTATTTCGTGTGAGTTCGTGGATCGCTCTTCTGTCGTCATCAGTAATCTCGTTCCCTGAATCCTTTCTCGCAGCCTGTTAGAGATGTTAGGAGCTGCTGAAAGGCCGGTCAAGTATCAAGATTTGCATTTCATCGCAACAGATCCTCCAGTCGCGTCGCCGCATCAGTCTTCTCGTCGCGATACTTCACGATCACGGGCGCGTAAAGCGACAGGCCCCACTCGCGGCCCTTTTCGCTTTGCACTGCGCGCGCGCCCGGCACCACGACTGCTCCCGCGGGAATCTCGAGCGGCGAATCCGCGCTGCGCCGGTAAATTTCTTCACGTACCAAATCAAAGACCGGAGTCGATCCGGTAATGATTACTCCCGAGGCCAGCACCGCGCGTTCGCGCACAATCGCGCCTTCATAGACGCCGCAATTGCCGCCCACGATCACGTCGTCTTCGATGATCACAGGCATTGCTCCGGCAGGTTCGAGCACCCCGCCAATCTGCGCTGCGGCCGAAAGATGCACGCGCTTGCCAACCTGGGCACAGGACCCCACCAGCGCGTGGCTATCTATCATTGTCCCCTCGTCGACATAGGCGCCGGCGTTGACGAACATCGGCGGCATGCAAACGACGCCGGGCGCGATGTAAGCGCCGTCCCGAATGCTCGATCCACCCGGCACAATACGCACGCGATCCTCAGTCGAGAACCTTCTAATTGGATAAGTGTTCTTGTCGAGAAATTGCAGACCCGCGCCGGATGGCGTCATTTCAATAATTGACCCCATGCGAAAGCCCAGAAGGATACCGCGCTTGACCCACGCGTTGGTGTGCCACTTGCCGTCCGCGTCACGTTCAGCGGCGCGAACCTCGCCGCGATTGAGCGCCGTTTTGAATTCAGCGAAGAGCGCAAAGTCATCATCCGAATAGCGGGCTGCTTCGCGCGACGCCAATTCTTCGATTTGTTCACGCAATGACATCGAGACAGTACCGTTCGCCATTTGAAAGACCAAGGATGAAAGGGAGCGGCTGTGCCGCTTGATGTGCGGAAAGCCTATGGCTTTCCGACCAACGTCAGATCTCCTTTTCTGAGGCTCGGCCTCAGGTCCGAAATTGGAGGCATAGCCTCCGAGATAATCAAACGCGATTCTCGGAAAGGCCGAGCCTTTCCGCACATCGGGCGGCCAAGCCGCCCAGAACCTGCGTTACGCGCTGGCACGAGCAGTCTCTTTTATCAGTCCGAGTTCAACGATCACTTCACGAATTCGCGCGCGGCTTTTTTCCTGAATCGGCACCAGCGGCAAACGGAAGTTTTCTTCCAGCAGTCCCATCATCGCCATCGCGGCCTTCACCGGTCCGGGGCTCGATTCGATGAAATTAATTTCCATCAGCGGCAGAATGCGGTAATGCAGCGCGCGCGCTTCCGTCCAGTTTCCATCAAGTGCCAGCTCGGTCATGCGCGACATCAAATCGGGAATCTCGTTCGACGCCACCGAAACAATTCCTTCCGCGCCCAGGGCGATCAGCGGCAGCGTCACTGCATCATCTCCCGACAGTACGCAAAAATTTGACGGACGCTCGCGCAAAATCTCCATAATCTGCGACAGGTTTCCTGACGCTTCTTTGATAGCAACGATGTTCTCGCAATCGCGCGCCAGCCGCAGGACCGTTTGCGCGGCGATATTCGAAGAGGTGCGGCCCGGTACGTTGTAGAGCATGATCGGTGTTTCGGGTATCGACTCAGCAACGGCGCGAAAGTGCGCGTACAGCCCTTCCTGCGTGGGCTTGTTGTACCAG
>JBGPWS010000342.1:0-4734 GCA_041492345.1 Pyrinomonadaceae bacterium
ACCGCAAGGAGGCGGGGCGCGACGGCCCCATGCAAAGCTCATGACCATCAAGCGCATTCTGTGTCCTACAGATCTTACGGTTGAATCGGACGAAGCTTTGCGCTACGCCCTGGCTCTGACACGCGCCTATGAAGCAAAGCTGATCGTTTTCCACTGCACGCCCGACACACCGGGTGCGGCAATGGTCAATGGTGAAGCCAAGGCGCTACTCGAGCAATCGCTAATCCCGCATCTTGGAGCGGCAGATCTGATGAATCTGGACTGGGAAGGCGTCGTGTGCCAGGACGAGGATCCGGGAAAAGCAATTTCGGAGCAGGCGGCGGAGCACAAGGTTGATTTGATAGTTATGCGTTCTCGCCGGCGACCGCACCGGGCGGCTCTGCTCGGCTCGACCGCGGAATCAGTCAGCCGCACGGCGCCCTGCGCGGTGATGGTGACGCACGCAGACGAGCGTGAATGGGTCGGGGCTACTACTCGGGAAATCGATTTGAAGAGGGTCCTGGTAGCTTACGACTTTTCCGATCACGCTGAGCTGGCACTGAATTATGCGTTGTGTCTCGCGCAAGAGTACCAGTCCGAATTGCACTTGCTGCATGTGTTGCCGCGCTTCACTCTGGAGGAGACCGAGATCGCCTGGTATCCGCTGGGCAACGAAGGTCCTTATCACAAAGCCGCGCGCCGGTTGCAGAAAGCCGTGCCCGCCGAAGCGCATCTGTGGTGCTCGATCAAACACGCAGTTAGCGAAGGCCAGCCGTATCGCGAAATTCTGAATTACGCGGAAAGAAACCAGATCGATCTTATCTGTCTCGGCGCACACGGCGCGGGCTTTGGGATGCTCGCTTTGTTCGGCTCGAATGTAGACCGCGTGCTGCGACAAGCGCCCTGTCCGGTGCTGGTAGCGCGACCGCTCAAGCATGCGCAAGCGCCCTTTGTTGCGGAACGAAAACAAAAGAAGGTTGCCGAAAGAGTAAACCGGACGATCTCGCAAGCTGCTCTGACAAATTTGGGCGAGGTGCATTGAACGTGTGGCACAGACTTTTTAGTTTGTCGGACACTGATTGGTTTCGCCAGAAGGGCCGGGGAAGAGGGGCGTGGCTGGGGCGGCTCGACACTCAAGCCCTCTCCCTAACCCTCTCCCAAAGGGAGAGGGAGTCAGGACAAACTAGACTTTAGTCTGTGATTGTAGTCCAGGAAAAATAAGGTCACAGACTAGGAGTCTGTGCCACCGGAAGGAGCAATCATGAGAGTTCTTCTAGCAGTCGATGGATCGCCATCCAGTGAGGCCGCCGTAAACGAAGTAGCCTCGCGGGTCTGGCCAGAGCACACTGAGGTACGCGTAATAACCGCGTACGAATTGCCGCTGGCCCCGGCGCCGGAAACCTGGGCCCTGCCGCCGGACTATTTCGAAAAGTTGGATCGCGCGGCGCGCGAACACGCCGAGGCAGTTGAGCATGCTGTGGTGCTGAAACTGGCCACGTCTCTCGATCCATCAGTCAAGGTAACCGGCAACATTCTGCCGGGCTCACCGCGTTCAATAATTCTCGAAGAAGCTGATCGCTGGAGGGCTGATCTGATCGTGGTGGGATCGCATGGCTATGGGGCATGGCACCGTTTTCTGCTGGGCTCAGTTTCTCAAGCCATCGTTTCCCACGCGAAGTGTTCCGTCGAAGTTGTGCGCATTCGTCATCATGGGCCGGGAGAAGTGAAGGCGGCCTGAGATGGCAAAGATCCTGATTGTTGGCGGCGGCTTTGGAGGAGTCGTCGCCGCTGAGTCGCTGGCGAGAAAGCTTGAACGCGAACACCAGATCGTCCTGGTGTCGCGCTCGAGGAAGTTTCTTTTCTATCCAGCGCTGGTCCGGCTCGCATTCGGGCGAGGCGAGCCGGACGACGTTTCATTCGATCTGCGCGAGGCAATGCTCGACCGGCGAGTAACCTTCAATGAAGGCGAGATCGCCCGCCTCCATCCTGGCGAACGCCACGTTACTATCGCCCGCGGCGAATTCACCGGCCGGATGCATTACGACTATCTGGTTTTCGCGCTGGGCCGGCGAATGGCCACGGAGCGGATTGCCGGTTTCTTTGAACATGCCCACCACCTTCTCGACCTGGACGGAGCCTTCAAGTTCGGCGAGGCCTTACGAACCTTCCAGCACGGTCACATAGTGCTCGGTTATTGCCCCGGCGCGCGACTTCCGGTGCCACTATTCGAGACGGCCTTCGCGCTCTCGCGTTTGTTCGAAGGACGAAATGAAGCCGGCCGCTCGGCGATTACGATTGTTAGTCATGAAACGCCGCAGGAGATGTTTGGCGACGCTGCTATCGGCAAGGCGCTCAGTGAGGCAATGCAATCTCGCGGGATCGAGTTCGTCTCAGACTTTTCCATCGAACGCATCACGGCCAACAGGGTGATCGCCGGTGACGGTCGCGCGGTGAATTGCGATCTCGCAATGGTGATTCCTCCGTTCTCTGGTCCCGGCGCAGTTCTTCATACCACAATTACCGATGCCGAAGGTTATGTGCCGGTTGAAAAGACCATGCGGGTACCGGGTGTCGAGCGGATGTACGCGGTCGGTGACTGCGTAAGTCTCCCCGGACCAAAAATGGGCCACATGGCTGTGCGCCAGGCTGAGGTTGCAGCCGAAAACATTTTGGCGGAGATTCAGGGGCGCGCATTGCCGGCGGCTTATGAACATGAACTGATGATGGTGCTTGAGACGGACGGCAAGGACTCAATTTATCTACATAAGGATTTGTGGACTGACGATCCGGCCAAACTCAAACAGGGTAGGTTCTGGGCCTGGGCCAAACGCAGGCAGGAGCAATACTGGAAAGCTAAACATGCTTGAGGGGGAAGAGCAAAGATGTCGATGAATATCGCAAGGCGCCCGACTTAAACCGAAAAATCGAAGGGCCGACTCTCCCACGAGCCGGCCTTTCTTGATATAGGCAGAGTCATTAGCCTCACGCCACTCCGCAGCACGCCGCAATGGTTTTTGTCCACCTTAGGTCAAACAAATGCGGACTGGCTACGAGTCGGGTTGAATGCAGACGGCTCATCATGGACAGCTTCCGTTCACGGTATACGCGATCCCGGAGTCCACGGCGTTGTTCCCGTTCCCCTGATCGTGGGGAACAGTTACTTTAGCCGTTGTGGTCGTCGTATTGCCCCACGTATCCGTCACGCGGAAAGTGATGGTGTAAACGCGACCATCGCCATTGCCATTGCGGTCGGCCCTCAACTGCACCGACTTACAGTTGGCGGCAATTATTATATCGCCGCTACTGCTGGTGCCCTCGTCGCTGGTGACTTTGGAAATCACCACGCTGTTGAGATTCACGTTTGCATCACATCCATCGCTCGCACTTGCCACAAGATCAGTCACATCGATCGTGTGATACTTCTTATTTGGCGGCCAAAGCGAAATCGCATTGCCATTGAGCGTGATGGTCGGCGCGACTGTATCAACAATGACCAGTGTTCCACCACCAGTGATCGGGTTGAAATTACCGTCACCGCCATAGCTGAAGGTGATGGCCAAAGGAGAATTGGCAGGAGTCAGTGAGCCCGTGGCGAAGGTGGCGCTAAAACTGCCGTCCGGCTGAATCGCTGCGTTCAGAGTAACGCTATTAAGCGTGATGGCCACGCTGCCTGTCGGTATGAGCGAGCCGATGGCAATCTTCCCCGACAGGCTTGTCGTTGCTGCATGACAACCGATCGTTGGCGAACTCAGATTGCTAAACAACGGTGTCGCCTTGCCGATGCTGTCGTCGACCGTGCCACTAGCGTTGTTATAGTTGCCCGTCACGTCTGTGAAGGTCCACGGATCGCCCGCATAAGTCCCTGCGTTGGTATGCGTCGTGCCACTCAGGTTAAGCCCGCTAAGACTTTCGCTGTTGACACCCGTAGCCGTTCCCGTCGCCGTGTGTGGATTGCCGTCGTAGGTCACGCTATATCGTGTGACGGTTATTGACGCATCAGCCTTGTTGACAGTCAAAGAGTTTGTGGCACTGCTGCTGAGATAGGGAGGATCACCCGCAAAACTGGCGCCTACGCCGGTTGGATAAGTATCGGCGTTGATGCCGGCCAGGCTGGCGTTAGAGAGCGACGCCACACCCGAGGCGTCTGTAACCCCGCTGCCGACGCCAGTGCCGTTGAGACTAAAGTCTATGGTCTTCCCGCTCAGCGGCGAGACGCCGTCAGTCAGTGTGGCTGAAAGATTGACTGTGCCTCCGTAAGTTCCGGTTGCGGAATTGACAACCAGGGTAGTGGGGACGGTATTGCTGAAGCAGACCGTGACATCATTCAAAGTCGGGGTGACACTGTTGTTGTTACTCGTGCCCAATATGGCTTTGTATTTCAAATACCGAAGCCCGTTGAATTGAGCTAGCGACGCACCACTGGTGATAAAGAAGGTGGCGGCCGTGGTGTCAGGTCCGACAAAGTTGAATGGTCCGGTGGCGCTGTTGCTGGCCGCAACCTGGAACTTCAGCGTCGTACCTGCCGGGGTAGAAGCATTCCATGACAGGGTGGTCCAGGTGACCGCGCCACCGGTATGCGGGTTGGCATCCTTCATGCCGGATACCAGATTGCCGGACGATGCGAAGCCGGTGTTCATGAAAGTCTTGAAGCCGAGGTCCCTACCGCCGGAGGTAATGTCTGCAGTCCAGGTCAAGCCGCTATTGGCTGAGGTGACGCGTTGGCCGTTCGCATAGGGATTGGCTGTGCTGACAACG
>JBGPWS010000001.1:0-47992 GCA_041492345.1 Pyrinomonadaceae bacterium
AGATCACGCACGCCGGCTGGATGGTGGCGGCCTTTGAGTTCTGCGGAGCGTTGGGCGCGATGTTCGGCGGCTGGATCACGGACAGGTATCTGGGCGGACGGGCCGTGCGCGCCTGTGTCGTTTACATGGCGTTAGCGGCCGTCTCGCTCTTCGTGTTCTGGAAGCTTCCGCTGCAGTCTGAACTTCTTACTACCGCGGTACTCGGTTCCGCAGGCTTCTTCGTTTATGGCCCGCAATGTCTGCTCGCGGTCACTGCGGCGAATCTCGCAACCAAGAGAGCTGCTGCCACCGCCATCGGTTTGACGAGCATCTTCGGCTATGCGAGCACCGTGCTTTCCGGTTGGGGACTGGGCGCGCTGGTGCAGCGCTATGGCTGGAACGTCGGCTTTGAAGGATTAATTGTCGTCGCGGTGATCGGCACTGTCCTCTTCATCGCGGCGTGGCCGGCGAAGGCGCATGGCTATGACACGGCCGCGTGAGATCTTGAATCGCCACCCAAATAGCAACGTTCACGATCGTGAGAGCCAATTATGTTAAGGTAATGGGCTCTTAGTTAGTGTGATACTTGTGCAGTCACCTGCGCATTTTCGATCAGCTTAAGATTCGACCGAAAGGAATCATCATGAAAAAATTTGCTCTAGCTGTTCTAACTATTTCGCTGCTTACCGCCTCCACCACCTGGGCACAGAAACGGGTCAAATTCCCCCCGGGACGCACCACCGTCATTTTGAAGGGCGTGACCACCGGAGGCCCGAGCGAAAGCGGCGGTATGAATGCCGTAAGCTATAGGCTCCGCGCGCGGAAGGGCCAGACGATGACCTTGCATCTGACCTCGGCCAAAAGGAACGCGGTGTTTGGCGTCTATGCGCCGGGCACGCAACTTATAGACGGCGCGCAGAACGTCACCGATTGGAGTGGGACGCTGTCGAAATCAGGAGACTACGAAATTATTGTGTTCCCAAGTGACGAGAAGACAAATACAGCGTACACCCTCGAAGTCACTGTCCGATAAGAATCAAGGGGGCGCAAGATGCAGAACCGCTCGCGGTAGCGAGCCGGTAACCCCATAAGACCCGCTTCCTACCGCAAGCGTTCCGTATCTTGCTAACTCTCGCGAGACACTCATGGTCCGAAGCGCTGCCGATACTCTCCTGAGACAAGGAACGCCTTGACCATGTCAGCGTTGTTAAAGTTGCCGTTGAATTGGTCCAGCTTCGTCAACCAGAAGTTGAATCCCGCCGCATCCGGATCGCGTCGCAGATAACCAAAGTATTCCAGCCGCACGAACATTTGATTTGCCTCTGCCTGCCGGAAGCTCGGCTTCTCAGTGATTTTGCGCAGCACCGTCGCGTAGGTTTCGGTGCCGCCGTTCATCCCATTCACCATCGCGTCGCATTCCGCTTCAGTGAAGCTGATGCCCGTGTTCGCCACCAAAGCGTCGACGTATTGTTCATTGAACAGGTGGCCGTACATCGAGATGAACTCCGGCCGCTTTACATAGTCGTTGAAGTAAGCGGCCTTGTTGGCTTCCAACACCGCCGCCGCGCCCGGCGCGGTAGCGATATAGTCCCGGCCCAACGCCTGTGCATCGCGCTCAAACCGGTTGTAGGCGGGCACCCCTCCGAAAGCCGCTTTGCTCGCCAGATAAGCCGTGCCGCCAGTCTCCTGGAACTCAATCGAAAGGAAGAATGCCGCCGAGACATTGATGCGTTTGAGTTCGATGCATTGAGCATCAGCGCCACACGAGGTGATCTCGTGAGTCCAGAAAGCGAGACCGTCAGCGTCAGGCTCGCGATTGAGAAAGTCGTGATAGTGCTGGCGCACAAAGATGTTCGCGTCATCGATCTGGTTCGCCGGCGGCGCTGCCGGGATATCGGTGATCGTCACGGTTGCCGACGAAGGCGTGACAAAGGCCGCTCCGCCCGTCAGATTCGACAGGTTCGCGGTGAACAGTTCCGGCCCTTCCACATACGAGTCAGGATTAAGCAGCACGCTAAAGCTCTTCTGCGTCTCGCCCGGAGCAAACTTCAGGGTCCCCATCGCCACAGTGAAGTCACAACGCGCCGATGCCAGACCGTTAGCAATGGCGCACAAAGCCGGTGCGCCCGCATCATCGGTCGCGTAATCAACCGTCACCGGCTGCGAAGTGTCGTTGGTGCGATTTACCGTTAGGGTTACGAAGCCGGCGCTCTTGCTGACACTGTAGGTCGCCTGACTGAAGCTGACGAAGCCGCCCTGCACATCGTCGTTCTGAATCGTGCCCGTGCCCTGGGCCTTATCGATCGTGGCATTAACCGGGCTCGAGAGATTCACGGTGAAGGCCTCGTCCGGCTCAAAATTTTGATCGCAGTTGATCGTTACCCCAATGGTCCTGGTGGTTTCACCCGGATTGAAAGTCAAAGTTGCCATCGGGATTGCTGTGTAGTCAGACGGCGCGGTCGCCGTGCCGTTCGCAGTCGCATAGTTAGCCGTCACCGGCAGATTACTTGGCACCGAAAGCGCGACGGTAAAGTTCAGCGTCTTCGTTCCATCGTCGCCTTCGATTATTGAGATATCGTTGATCGACAGCGTCAGCTTGACTAACTGTCCGCCCGCCAGCGTTCCGGTGCTGGCAAGATAGTTTCCCCCAGTGTAGTCGGCGGTGATGTTGTGCGTGCCCGCGGTCAACGATGAAGTCGTGAAGGTGGCGGCTCCGCTCGCGTTACTTCCGGGGCAGCAAGAAGAAAGCGCCACGGGTGCACCCGCATTTACCCCATCCACCTTGAACTGCACCGTTCCGGTCGGCGTCCCGGCCTCCGAAGTGACCCTGGCGGTGAAGATCACAGGCTGTCCCAGGTCAGACGGATTTAAGGACGACGACACGGTGGTGGTCGTGATGACGAAGCCCGACTCGAAGGAGCCGATGTCCACCGACCCGTTGACGATCCGAGCGAACCCGGTGCTGCGCTGATCGGTAAAGGGTGGACCAGGGAAGGGTGGCACGGTAATCGCCGCGTTATTGCCGGCGTCGATGGCCGGACTCCCCGGCAGCAGCGCCATTGTCTGCGTTGGTCCACCGTTGTTCGCGAGTGATCCGAGCAGCGCATCGACCGGCGCGGCGATCGTGCCAACGATGTCGCCGTTGACGCCATTAACAAAACCGGTGCTGCCATCGCTCTTACCAATCACGTTGTTGCCTTTTGAGGTGAAGATAACGCCATAAACGCCATAACCATCCATTACATCAGGCCTCGGATCAAAACTTGAGGAGTTTCCGGCGATAATGGTGTTTTTGATATTCATGACCCCGCCGATGCCGCCGCTGATGCCGCCGCCGCCGCCGCTGCTGATCGCCGTGTTGCCTGCGATTGTGCTGTTAGTGATAGTCATTGTGCCGCCGGCAATGCCGCCGCCAAAGCCGGCGGTGCCTTGGGCGCCGCCGCTAACCGTGTTGCCTGAGATCGTGCTGTTGGTGACATTAAGCGTTCCGCCGTTGTAAATGCCACCACCGTAGATGTTCCAGCACCAGTCCTTGAATCCGCAGACGACATCATCGCGCGCCGTGTTGCCTGAGATTGTGCTGTTGGTGACAGTCAATGTGCCACCGTTGTTAATACCGCCGCCACTCGCATTATTTCCGCTAGCCGTGTTGCCTGAGATTGAGCTGTAGCCGACATACACTGTGCCGCCGTAGTTAAAAATGCCGCCGCCTGCAGCATAATTGCCGGTAGCGGTGTTGCCTGAGATTGTGCTGTTGTTGATAATCAAAATGCCGTGGTCGTTGCATATGGCGCCGCCGCCGGTGCCGACGTTGCCACGGTCTCCGTTTTCAGCGGTGTTGCCTGAAAGGGTAACACCGGTCACCGTCAACGTGCCGCTGTTGTAAATGCCACCGCCTCCGTCCCCTTGCCGCCAGCCGTTGGGTGCCGGCGCATAAATCCCCTTGGTTATTGTTAGTCCGTACAGCGTGACGTTGCCGGCACTTACGCTGAAGACCTTGCTCGCGTTGTTGCCGCTAATCGTGAGCAGGTTCGCGCCCGGTCCCTGAATCGTCAGATTCTTATCAATCAGCAACTGTCCGCTGGTCAAAGTAATGGGACTGGTGACCTGACCGGCCGTCATATCAAAAGTCACGTTGGTGCCTGGGCAGGCGCTCTTGATGCTCGCGCGCAGAGAGCCCGCACCGCTGTCGTTCCTGTTGGTTACCGTTGTCGCCCCACAACTGACCGTGATCGACCCGGTTACCGTGCCTCCGCCCAAGCCGGCATCTGAATTGCTCGTCGAAGCCTGCACCTCAAACCTGAAGTTCGTTCCCGGACTGGACAGGTTGTTGGCCGGCGTGAACTTCAATCCCTGACTGCCTTCAGCAACCGTAATGAACTGAGGGTAGTAAATCTTCGTTGTGCCGTCGTTCTGGAACAGCGTGCCGTTCTGAATGTTGGTAATCTTGAAGTGAGTAACTTCCGCGCCATCTGCCGGATTAGGACTGATCACGAGGCCTGAAGTGGTCTGAGTGTTGACCGTAGTCGTGGCGTTCGTCACTGATGGAGGGCCAGGCGTGACTACCGGTGGCGTGTTGTCGGCGCCATTGATAACCGTCACGTTATTGCTGTTAGCAGTGGCCACATAGGTTTTGTTAGTCGCCGGATTGACCGCGATGGCCGTGGGCGCACTGCCAACCGGGATGTTACTTTGAAACCCATCCATCCGCGCCTCTCGCACACTGATCAAGGCGATCAGTGACAGCATCAGGACGATGCACAGCCGGCTATAATTTCTTAAGTTGTGTTGGTAATGCATGGAGGCGCGACCTTTCTCAGTGAGTGTTTCAGCCCACGGCAGGTGAGAATGCGTTGGAGTGCAGTGCTGGAGAGTACTGCTATAGCGCGTATACTCACGCGCAAAAACGAAACAGCGTCCTTTTTCCACGAGAACCTTGACGCTAAACGTGGTCTGATCAGTTACAACACTGCCCGCCGATTACTACATTTCATCAAGGCTCAATCCGGGCTCGTCCTTAGTGTTGGCAAAGCAAAGCACATGCCGGGATTTGCTCGCCGTTTGTCTTCAGCAACCGGCCTGAGAGACCGGCGTGCATGCGGAAAAATCACACAATGCTGCGAGGCTTTCCACATCAGCGTTCCTCACCAGCTGAAGGAACTCCGAGGGCTATGATGTTCTGGCGATTGATTGATCTTTCGTCGCACCGGCCAGCATTACTCTTCCGCTGGCCGGTCATGAGGAGATGGGCAAACAGCACACACAAAACCTGAGAAAGGCGGCCCAGTGACCGCCTTCATCTTTGCGATAAGTGATTGTCGGGAGTATAGATTATTTGGAGCCGGCTATCGGAGTCGAACCGATGACCTTGCGATTACGAATCGCACGCTCTACCAACTGAGCTAAGCCGGCCTGCTTGAGCATCTGAACTATACGAACGCGTTATTTCCGCTGTCAAGCAGGTTGAAAAAAAGAGAGGTGTCTTAGTTGTCAGGTGTTTCCCAACTTAAGACACTACCGAAGAAACAATGTGCGCTGAGATGACGATGAAAGAAGTAAATGTTTTGATAGCACGCCCGGTGAGATACTCGCACTCCCGGGCGGTCTGCCTCCGCGTCCTGATCCTCTCTTTCTTCGCCTTCGCAGTCCTCTGCCAGCCAGTACTCGCGCAGCAAACTAGGAAACTTCCTTCTGCCGAAAAGATCGTCGACAACTATTTGAAAGCGATCGGCGGGAAGAAGCAGGCGAGCTCGATCCGTGACGCCACTTATGAATGGACGATTCAGCTCAAAAACCAGCCCATGGGCATCGCCCGAGTTCAGTTCAAAGCGCCCGCCTCGCAACGCTCAGAGCTGACTTTCGGCAACGGACAGATCATTTCGGCGGCGAATCCCAGATCTGCCTGGGTCCGGGGGCTTGGCGGCGAACTGCGAACGCTCACCGGGCCGGAAGCAGCGGCGGCTAAACTGCAAGCCGCGTTGGATGTCGCGCATCTGATCGATTACAAAAAAGCCAACGTTCTTGCCCGCGTCGTTTCATTGGATAATTCGGCTTTGGGCCCTGCCTATGTCGTGGAATTCTCTTCGCGCGGCGGCGCTCGGTTAAGATATCTGTTCAGTACTACCACAAGACTACTTATTGGCATTCAGGACGAAGCTCGCAAGACCGTCACCTGGTTTGAAGACTACCGGCCGGAAGGGAATATTCTCGAGCCACACCTTCTGCGAATCAACCAGGGCGGCGCCGGAGATCTCACTTTCAAACTCCAACGAGTAAGTTACAACTCCGGAGTCGCGTCGACCGTGTTTGATCCGCCGCGCAGCGCTGAGGCGTTGGACGTTACCACTCTGCTGCGCGAAGTTTCTCGGAATCAGGACGCGGTTGAGAAGCGCGTCACGGAATACTCGTTCCTACAGAAGGAGACTGAACGCGAAATCGACGGCAAAGGCGTGGTGAAGAAAGAGACAGTCAAGGTGCATGAGGTGTTTCCTCTTCCGAATCGCGAGCCAATCCTGAAACTGATCAGCGAAAACGGCGTGACTCTTTCCGGCGATCGCGCCGCCAAAGAAGAAAAGCGAGTACAGGAAGAGTTTCTGAAAGCGGAACGCGACAAAGACAAGCTGGCGCAGAAGGAAGAGCAACAACGCGCGGAACGCCAGCGAAAAAGAGCGAACAATGGCCAGCAGGAAGAAGACAGCGATGTCGCGATCTCGCGGTTTCTGCTTATCTGTGAGTTTGTGTCGCCGCGTCGTGAACGCTTTCAGGATCGCGACGCCGTCGTTTTCGACTTCCGGGCCCGACCCGGATTCAAGCCCAGCACTCGTCAGGAAAGTCTGATCTCCAAACTGGTGGGAGTTGTCTGGATCGATCCGGTTGATAAGCAGGTTATGCGCCTTGAGGCCCGGCTGGCCGAAGGCTTCAAGATGGGTGGAGGATTATTGCTTTCGTTGCGTCCGGGCGCCGCCTTAGTCATGGAGCAGATGCGAGTGAACGAAGGAATCTGGATGCCGCGTTTTGTGCAGATCAATCTGTCCGTTAAGGTGCTTTTGTTTGGCGGCGGCGATATAAACCAAACTATCGAGTGGAGCGATTACAAACACTTCTCTGCCGAGGTTGATAGTTACAAGCTGGGCGTGCCGAAGACAGAAGAAACTCCTAACAAGAAACCGTGAGCGAGATTGAGTATCATAGCCTTTAGTCCGTGAATCTAACATACGTGGTTTCTTCCCCTCCCTTTGGGAGGGGTTAGGGGAGGGCGCTAGGCATGACGCTGACAAGCCCTCTCCCCTGCCCTCTCCCAAAGGGAGAGGGAGAAAAGAATCTAAAGTTTGAGGGACACTGAAGCCTGTGAGACACGAGAAAGAAGAAGTTATGAAAGATCAAACACGCAACATTGAAACATTCAAGGTCGGAGCGACCCGCGTAAACGAATTCGATTTTCATAAGCATCAGGGCGAGATGCATGAGCGCCGTGCTAATGATCATGAGCACGGGACTGCCGCGACCGAAACCAAAGCTGAGCGCGTGGCAGAGACTATGAAGAAGGCGCACGAGAAAGTTTTGCGGAGGAAGAGGCGGCGTTGAGGATCTTCGGCTAGGCATAGCCTCGCCGAAAAATAAGGTGAGAGCGAAGCCGGAAAGGCGAAGCCTTTCCGCACATCGGACGGCAGAGCCGCAAAGAAATCCGGTACGGATCCGCTCGCGGTAGCGAGCAGGTAACGATGCATGAATGAGGTCATAGTTATCGGTGGAGGCTTGGCCGGCGTCGAAGCTGCCTGGCAGGCAGCTTGCGCCGGCGCGCTCGTGAGCTTGTACGAAATGCGCCCGATCAAACAGACACCGGCGCATCGTACGGATAAGCTCGCCGAGATTGTCTGCTCGAACTCTCTGAAATCGGACGAACAGGGTTCCGCTCCTTATCTCCTTAAAGAAGAATTGCGGCGGGGCAATTCGCTGGTGATGGAAGCAGCCGCGGCGACACGGGTACCGGCCGGCGCGGCCCTCGCGGTCGATCGCCAGCAGTTTGCCGAATACATAACCGCGCGCATCGAATCACATTCGCGGATTGAAGTTGTGCGCGAAGAAGTAACTACCATTCCGCGCGATGCGGTCACAATCATCGCCACCGGGCCCCTCACTTCCGATGCGCTGACAAAGGAAATCATGAAACTGACGGGCGATGATCAGCTTTATTTCTACGATGCAATCGCGCCGATCATCGCGGCTGATTCAGTCGATCGCTCGATAGCTTTTATGGCCGCACGCTATGGCAAAGGCGGAGACGATTATCTGAATTGCCCGTTTAATAAAGAGCAATACACACTCTTCTACCGAGCATTGATCGAAGCCAACAGCGTCCCGCTCCAGCGCTTCGAAGACACACATTGGTTCGAAGCCTGTCTGCCCATCGAGGAACTCGCACGTCGCGGCGTCGATACCCTGCGCTACGGACCGATGAAGCCGGTCGGCCTGGTCGATCCCAGAACCGGGCGCGGGCCTTACGCCGCGGTCCAACTGCGGCAGGAAAACCTGATGGCTGACGCCTACAGCATGGTGGGCTTTCAGAATCATCTGCGTTATGGCGAGCAGGCACGCGTGCTGCGGATGATCCCCGGCCTCGAGCGGGCCGAGTTTCTGCAGTTCGGCCAGATTCATCGGAACACCTATATCAATGCGCCGCGCGTCCTCGCGGCAACCATGCAGATGCGTTCCGCCTCAAACCTTTTCTTTGCCGGACAAATCACCGGCGTCGAAGGATACGTCGAGTCGGTGGCGATGGGTTGGCTGGCGGGAAACAACGCGGCCCGACACTTGGGGGGTGAAGAACTTTTGCTGGCGCCGCCGCGTAGTGCAATTGGCGCCCTGGCGCGATACGTTTCGGGAGCGGAAACAAAGAACTATCAGCCGGTAAATATCACGTTCGCGCTGCTGCAACCGCTCAGTGCTGAACAAGCACGGAGCGTGCGACGCAAGCGGGACCGGCACCTGCTGCAAATTAAGCTGGCCTTGGAAGAGTGGGACGAGTGGCTATCAACCGTGCGAAAAGAACGCGAACCAGTGCTGACTGCGGCGCCATGATTCAGAAATTGTTCAATGTGTCCGTTGTCTTTCGCGCTTCTTACGCTCCGGGCTCGGGTCTTCGCTGGATGCTGCTGCTAACAGCCGTGGTTGTTTCATGGGCCTTTTTCGGCTCCGCAGGGCTGACTCACTCACAATCGGGCCGGCAAAAGCCCCCGGACGCTCCATCCAACAGCAACACGCGTCCGCGCCAGACATCGAAACCCACGAACCAACAAGGTAACGCTCAGGCATCATCAAAATCTGACACTAAGTCTGATCCCAGGGAAGGCGCGGACGATTCACCCGACATCGTGCGCGTGACTTCGAATCTGGTCGCTGTGCCGGCGACAGTAGTAGATAGCCAGGGCATAGCGGTGACGAATCTCAAACTTGAAGATTTTGAGCTGCGCGTCGATGGCCAGCCAAATACGATCAGTGAGATCAGTCGCGCGGATACGCCCGTGCGGATGGCCATGCTGTTCGATAACAGCGGCAGCTTGAGTGAATCACGCGACTTTGAAAAGCGCGCCGCCATTCGATTCTTTCGCAACGTGCTGCGGCCGGTGGATCAGGCCGCGGTGTTTTCCGTCTCGACCGACGTCACGCTGGCTGAGCCTTTGACCAACGACGCGCGGCGGCTCGAGCTTACCATCGACAGTTTCGGCAAACCGGAAGGCGCGACGTCGTTATTCGATGGGATCATTCAGGCTGGAGCCTATCTGCGTCCTTACCCGGGTCGTCGTGTCATCGTGATTGTTTCCGATGGAGTAGACACGACCAGCCGTGCTGATTTCGACACCACCATGCAACGGGCGCTCGCGGATGATTGCCAGATTTATGTCGTGCAGACGGGCCTTTATGAGAATGCGAACCTGCGCGCGCTGGCCGCCGAGCGGCGCATGCAGGAGTTCGCCGCGCAAACCGGCGGCGCTGTCTATGTTCCCAAGTCCGCCGATGATCTTGACGATGCGTTTGCTCAGATCGCTGCCGACCTCGCGCAGCAATACATCCTAAGTTATTACCCGGCGCAGGATAAGCGTGACGGCAAATATCACCTCATCGGGGTGCGGGTGAAGACTCGGCCCAACGCGCGAGTGCGCGCGCGAAAAGGATTTGTGGTCAAGACGCATGACCGGGTGTAAAGTAAGATCCGAGGTTGAGAAATGAAGGCACAAAAAAAACAAGTTAAGATTCAGCGCCCCAAGAGAGAGCGGGTAACGCGCGAAGAGGCCTTGAAACGGGTCAAAGCTTTCCCAAAACGCATGGAGAGACTGATTGCCGCTATCAGAGAAGGTTCGCATCGACATATTCATTCCTGATTTGCCTGATCCGATCTACGGCAACATCCTTGAGCAACTTGGGAATGAACTCACCTACGCATACGGCGGCTCTACTACGATAGCGACTAACGGCAAGTACCGGTCGTCAGATGGATTAATTTCCCCGGACAAAGTCAACCTCCTTTTCTCTGATACACCTTTCCTCTGGGAGAGAGATCGACTTCTTGTCGAACTATACGCTGAGAGAATCCGAAGCGTTGTGAAACGGGCTCTCGCGCAGGAGGAGACTGTCCTGGTAGCAGTGTATCCTGTCTACCACGCTGCGTGAGGTAGGCGGCGCACGATGCTAGATCAACTTCTCACTCAATTCCTCGACCATCTGCGCTACGAGCGCAACGTTAGTGCGCACACTCTGCGCAATTACGAGAGCGACCTGCGGCAGTTTTTTGATTACCTGACCCCCGTCGAATCGAAAGAAGCAAAGTCTGCAAAACGCTCGTCTGTCATTACAAAAAAACAAGACGGGCCGGCCATCGCCCAAATCGATCACCTCACGATCCGTGAATGGCTTTCAAGCCTGCACTCAAACCACAAGAAGAAGACCTCCATAGCCAGGAAGCTCGCCGCCCTGCGCACTTTCTTTCAGTTTCTGGTACGCGAAGGCGTCGTCGAACAGAATCCGGCCAAGTTGGTGGCGACGCCGCGCAAGGAAAAGAAACTTCCGGTCCACCTTTCCATCGAAGACGCCGTTCGCTTCATTGAAACACCCGACACCGAAACCGATTTCGGCAAACGTGACCGCGCAATCCTGGAATTGCTTTATGCCACCGGAATACGCGTTTCAGAACTGGTCCAGCTCAATCTCCGCGATATCGACTTCAAGAGCAAGTTGCTGCGCGTGTTCGGGAAACGCCGCAAGGAACGCATCGTGCCCTTTGGAGATCCAGCCGCCAAGGCCCTGAAGGATTATCTTGCCGTACGTGAGGTCTTCCTGATGAACGCGCCGGCGACTAAGCGCGACGCCCAACCTCTGATTCTGAACTATCAGGGCACGCGCATGAGCACGCGGTCAGTGGGGCGGCTGGTTGAAAAATACATTCGCCTCTGCGCGGGCATTCACGACATCAGTCCACACGCCCTCCGCCATTCGTTTGCCACGCACCTGCTGGACAGCGGCGCCGACCTGCGGGACATTCAGGAACTGCTGGGCCACGCGCGTCTTTCCACCACGCAAATCTACACGCACGTTTCGATGGAAAAACTGATCGAGGTGTATGATAAGGCGCATCCCAAGGCGTAGCGAACAACCCAATTCCTATTCAGCGCAGTCCTTGACGCATAGTAAACAGGTTGTTTACCATCGATCTCGTGATCAAGTCGTTCCGCTGCCGGGACACCGAGCGAATCTTCCGTCGGCGGTTCCCGCGGAAATTCCCGACCGATATTCAGCAACGCACGTTCATGAAGCTCAATGCTATCGATGCTGCTGTTAGGCTGGAAGATCTAAGGTTGCCACCTTCCAATCGACTCGAAGCGTTGAAGGGAAATCGGAAAGGGCAACACAGCATACGAATAAATGACCAATGGCGGATCTGCTTCGTGTGGCTAGCCGGACACGCTGAGCAGACAGAGATTGTGGACTATCATTGAGGAAGGAAATGGCTAGAAAACACATCGCCCCGGTGCATCCGGGAACATATTTGAAAGAGCTGCTCAAAGAACTCGAACTCTCGCAGTATCGACTGGCTCAAGACATCGGGGTTACTGCGATGCGCGTCAGTCATGTTGTGCGGGGTCAGCGTCCGGTCACGGCAGAATTGGCGTTGCGACTGGGCCGCTATTTTAGACAGAGTCCGCGTTTCTGGTTAAACCTGCAGAGCCGCTACGACATGGACGTCACCGAGGACCAGTTCGGCGAACGTGTTGCACAAGAAGTGCAGCCGTATAAAGCAGTAGCATGATGCAAGGTAAACTGGGTGAACATCCGTTAGCTGAGCTGATTCGCGAGATCGCCGCGGCGGGACGGTCAGGCGCGCTGCGCCTCTCGCGAGAGCGCACCAAAGTAGCGATCTATTTCGAAGAGGGCCAGTTGGTTTTCGCCACTTCTAATCTTCGTGCACATCGCCTGCGCGAAGTTGTAAAGCGTAATGGGCTGACCGACGCACACGTCGCCGAGTTTCCCCGCAAAGCTTCGGACGAAGAACTCGCCGCCGCCATGATTCAGCGCGGACTATTAAGACCCGAGACGCTGGCTGCGATTCGCGGTAACCAGGCTGGTGACGTGTTGCGGCTTGCGTTGTTATGGACCGATGGCGCCTGGGAATTTGATCCGCGCGTCCGGCTAGCCGATGACGTCAGGGTACGGATCGATGTGAATCGCTTATTGCTGGAGTGCGCGCGTCATCTTCCCGCAAGCTTTATCGCTGCGCGTTTGGCGCGCGCTAACGGAACTTATTTGAGGGCTGGTAACAACAACGTGATAAATCTTCTGCCCGCCGAAGCCTTCATTCTCTCTCGGGCGTCGGATGCTGTGACTCTGGGTGAGTTGGCTGCGCTCAGCGGCGAAGAAGAAGAGGAAGGCTTTCGAGCGATCTACGCGCTGTCGTTATCAGGCTTGTTACAACACAGCGATTGGCCGGTCGCGTTAGGCGCGGAAGCGTCCCCGGTATCCACCAAAGCGCCTCGTGGTGGCCCCAGTGCGACCGCCCCTGCCGAAGCGGATGAGATTGATAGAGTCGCCGATGTCGAAGCTTTGTTTGCGCGCCTAAAAATCGCAAAGGAGCACTACGAAGTGCTTGACGTAGCCCGGTTGGCCACGAGTGATGAGATCAAGGACGCCTATCACGCGCTGGCCCGGCGCTTTCACCCCGATCGCTTTCATCAGAGTGACCCCGAACTGCGCACTCGAGTGGAATCGGCCTTCGCGCGCATTGCCCAGGCGTACGAGACGCTGAGCGACCAGGCACTGCGCGCGGATTTTGACGCGCGGCGGACCACGAAACCCGCAGCAACCGGCGGCCAGAAATCCGCGACTGCGGCGAAGGACCCCAACGGCGCAAAGCAGTCGGCACCGCGAGCAGATGCGAACCGCGCCGAAACAAGTTTTCAGCATGGCCTGGATGCGCTCAAACGGAGTCGACTCGACGAGGCCATCCATTTTTTGGCGGAAGCCGCGATGTTATCACCGCGCGAGGCCCGCTATCGCGCGCACTATGGCCATGCGCTTATCCGGCAATCAAATACCCGGCGGATTGCCGAGACAGAGTTGCAGGCCGCGCTTGCCCTCGAACCTGAGAATGCTTCTTATCGCGTTATGCTGGCCGAGCTATATAAACAGGTAGGCTTACGACGACGGGCGGAAGGCGAGTTAGAGCACGCTTTGGCTGCCGATCCGAACAACGAAGCGGCGCGCTCGCTGCTCGTGAGCTTGAAGAGCAAGAGCCAGAAATCATAATTCTGAAATCGATCCATTTAGACCTTATGCCAATCGATGCTATTGAAAGCGACCAGCTTACCGCGATCGAAGTTTTCCGGGACCTGAGCGCGGGAACTGACGAATTTGAAGGCTATGCGAATCCGCACGCGTCGCGAATCGCGGTAATAGCCGACCAGATTGGCAGATCGTTCAATCTCGGCTCGCGCGATCGCTTCTCGCTACGCATTGCCGCGCTGGCTCACGATCTGGGCGAGGTCGTAATGAATCGCGATTACATTCGCCGGCCTGGATCGTTGAGCGACGATGAAAAAGTCGATCTGGCCCGTCACCCGTTGCTCGGAGAGCGTGAAGCCGCCGGCGCCGGAGCGGATCGCGGCGCGCAACTCCTGGTGCGCTGGCATCATGAGTGGTGGAACGGCAACGGCTATCCTGATGGTTTGCGATTCGAGCAGATTCCGCTGGGCGCCCGCATCCTGCGCGTAGCTGACGTTTACGCGTCTTTGACTGATGCGCGGCCATTTCGCAAGGCCTTCACCGAGAGGCAGGCGCGCGAACATTTGCTCGAATGGACGGGTCTGGAATTCGATCCTCGGGTGGTGCGCGCGCTGCTATCGCTTGAGCCTTTCAAGGAACTCAAGGGTTATGCGCCAGAGGTCGAGGCACCACCGGACATTCCGGCCATCGCAAACGAAATGATGGCGCGCGTGCAGAAGCTGGGCTCTGAATTCTAGCCGATTCGTAGAGTTCCGTTTGGAGGGAGGTATCTGTTTTGCAAGATTTCTTATGCCAGTTATGACGATCCACGAAAATACACGAAGCGGAAGTGGTTTTTGTTCGTGCGAGTTCGTGTGATTTCGTGGATCGTCCCTGTTCAAGCGGAGAAGAAAGCACGAAACCAAAGAACACTAGCGTTCGGAGTTCCGCCCTTGAACGGAAAATTTGACCGCGAGAGAGTATTCCGGCTAAAGGCGGCACTCCAAACCGAAAACCGATGAGTTCAATGCAAACGCAAAACGGTCTGAATGCCGGCAGCATCGGTTGGCTGGGTTTTGAGCTAAGCGTGCTTCGCCGTTTGAAGTTTCGTTCGGTCGCCCTGCCGCTGGCAGGCGAGCCGAACCTCGGGCTCTATTTGAAGCGTTGGAACGCTCGTGTCGCCGCGAATGATCCGGCGCAATGGGCCTGGACCAAGTCACAGGCGTTCATCGAAAACAATTGCGAGACACTGACTGAGCAGGATATTGATGCCGTTCTGGACGACGCCTATGTGCCACGAAACTATTTTCGCAACCCGACGTTGTTGACGTGGTTCAATGAGACGGACGCCTGGTGGTTCGACAATGTGCGCGCGAATGCTGAGCGGCTGTCCTCCCCTTACAAGCGCGCGCTGGCGCTGTCGCTGGGCATGGCGGTGGGCGACTATGTCTTCTCTTTCAATCTCGACACGCGCGATTTGCGCCAGCCTTTGTCACTCTCGAACGTCTTTCGTCGCGTCTGGCATACGGCCTTACCACCATTTAATAATCTGCGCAAGAACACCAGTTCGAACCAGTCGGCCAGGAGTTTTCTCGCGGAAACTCAGGATACCGACCTGCTGTTCCTAAGACTTCCCCGCCCGACCCGCGCGAGTGACAGCCGCAACGCGCGGGTCCTGACCTGGCGCGAAGAATGGCTGCGAATGGGCAAGAGTTTCTGGAGCGAGCTGGCAAAGGACCGCGCGGGAAAACTCGATGCCTATGTCGAAACGAAAGAGCAGTACCTGGGTTTGATCGAAGACCTTTTGCATACCGCCGCGCATCTGCCGCTGTGGGCGATCGAAGCTGTCAGCGACGGCTTTGTTACCACGGACGAGTTGGTTGAGTGCGTGGGAAACGCACGCAAGATCGACGCGATCTACACGAAAGACTTCTCAGAGTTGCTGGGAATTCAGGCAGTGATTATTACGGCCGCGGCGTGAAAGATCGGCAGCGCAAGTTATCAACTTGCGCTACATTTCACGCCCCGCGATTCTGCGCGCGGCTGGCGCTGAAGCATTGACTGCAGAGCACCGGCCGGCCCGGTTGTGGTTTGAAGGGCACGCTGTCGGGCTTACCGCACTGATCGCAGATAATCTCAAACTTTTCGCGTTCCGCTCCTCCTTCCTGTCGCGCTCCACCAAAGTTTTGGCGGCGCGCATCGCGGCAGGGTTTGCAACGCTTCGGATGGCTTAGCCCGCGCTCACGGTAGTAGTCCTGTTCCCTTTCGATAAAAGGGAAGGTATTTCCGCACTCGGCGCAAGTAATTTCAAGATCTGGCATCGCTGTCTCCCGAGAAAAACGTCTTGAGGTTTACCTCTGTAAGCTGGTGCGCAAAGTTTACTCCACGAGTGCGTGGCTGTACAGCAAATGCCCTACAAGCTTCAGTTTGTCGCGTACGGTACTACAGGCTGCCAGCCTGTAGTGACTCGGGATGCACAGGCTGGCAGCCTGTGCCACTCAAAACGACAAACTGAAGTTTGTCGGACAATCAAGCGCGCTGCAGCTCGCGCACGTGGGCACGGACCGTCTCGCCCAGCGTATCCAGGTTGTATCCACCTTCCATGCAGGAGATGACGCGGCCCGCGCACGCCTCGGCCGCCCATTCCTTCACGACCCCCGTCATCTTCACAAAGTCTTCGTCGCTGAGGAGCAACTGTCCAAGTGGATCGCCTTTGTGGGCGTCGAAGCCTGCCGAGATGATCACCAGATCCGGCGTGAACTCTCTCGCGATCTCTTCGATCGCCGATTCGAAGGCGCCCCGCTGATCCTTTGTCGGCGTCAGCGCGCGCAAAGGCACGTTGAGCGTATAGCCACGGCCGCGCCCCTGACCCGTCTCACCGCGACTGCCCGTGCCCGGATACCACGGGTACTGATGCATCGAAAAATAGAAGACCGAAGGGTCGTCATAAAAAATACCCTGGGTGCCATTGCCGTGATGCACATCCCAATCAAGGATCGCCACGCGCTCAATTTCTTTGTATCGCTTCTGTGCATAGCGCGCCGCGACAGCTACGTTGTTAAAGAGGCAAAACCCCATCGCTCGATCCGGCGTCGCGTGATGTCCGGGAGGACGCACGGGCACAAAAGCGTTCTTCGCCGCGCCTTCCATTACCGCGTCGATCGCCTGGCACGCTGCGCCCGCGCCGCGCAACGCTGCCTCCAGCGACTTTCCCGAAACCAACGTGTCGTTGTCCAGATAGCCCTTGCCTTCGCGGACTGCTTCCTCGACGTGTTTGAAGTGCTGAGGTGTGTGGCAGGCTTGAATGTCGCTGCGGCGCGCTTCGCCGGCTTCGATCTCGACGACGTCGGACCAGAGCGCGGCATCACCGTGCAACGCCTCAATTACCACGCGGTAGCGCTCTGGTCTTTCCGGATGATCGGGACCTGTGTCGTGCTGCTCGAAAACGGGATGATGAACTATGGCTGTCGGCATCTGTTTTGTTGGCCCAGGAAATCAAACTTGCAAAGCATGAACGGGGCTACATGTCGCAGCCCCGTTCGAGACAACACTGAAATTGAGGCCGACTTCAATTGCGCATGTTCGGAGGGGCGGCGTCAAAGAGTTTCTGCGCCAGCTTCGGGTCGAGTCGTTGCAGAATTGCATATTCCGCCTGAGCGCCGACCTTATTCCGCTGCGCAATGTGAACAAGTCCCATATAGTAATGCGCGGTCGCGTAATCACCTTTGAGACGGATAGCGGTGCGCAATGTTTCGGTCGCGGCCGGCAGCCGTCCCAATTTGAGATATGCAAAACCCAACTCGGTGTGCGCCTCGACATATTCCGGCTTCAATTGTATCGCCTCGCGCAGATGGTTCGCCGCTTCGGCATAGCGCTCCAGGTCGTTGTAGCTATAGCCGAGATTGTATCGCACCCGAGAGTTGTTTGGAGAAATGCGAATCGATTGCTCGTAGGCTGCGATCGCTTCCTGGTATTGCTTCAGATCGCTGTAGTAAACATCACCCAGCCCCGTGTAGGCGACACCATAACCCGGCTTCAATCTAATCGCTTCACGATAGTTGATGACTGCTTCATTGAACAGGCGCGGGGCCTGGGCTGAATTCCCTTCACCGACTTTGCGATTCGCGAAACCAAGCTCAACGAAAGCTTCCGGGTAAGCAGCCTGCAGTGCGATCGCCTGCTTCGCCGCTCCCGTCGCCTCGGCATACCGGCCCAGCTCGTTATAGCACCAGGCCAGATTGTAAAAAGCAGTCGGGTTATCTTCCTTGTAACGCACGCCCTGCCGGTAAGCTTCTGCCGCCTCCGCGTATTGCTTGGTTTGATAATAATAAGTGTCACCCAACCCAAGATAAGCGAGGCCATAATCGGGCTTCACCTGCACGGCGTTCTGGTACGCAGCGATCGCTTCCTGCGATCGGTTCAGTTTGAAATAGGCATAGCCGAGTTCCTCATGGGCTTCGGCATAACCGGCCTTGAGCGCCGCCGCCTGTCTCAGCGGTTCTATCGCCTGCGCGTACTGTCCCTGGTCGTTGTAGATCCAACCAATCTGATAGTACGGCGTCGCATAATCTCGTTTGACGGCAATCGCGCGCCGGTAGGCGTCCAGCGCCTCGTCGTAACGTTTCAGACTGCGGTATGAGTAGCCTAACTCGCTAAGAGCTATTGCGTCGCTCGGATTAAGACGGGCGGACTGCTGCAGCGCCGTGACTGCCTGATCGTAATCGTCGCGATCGTTGTAGATCCAACCGATGTGATAGTAGGCAAGCGCGATGGGCTTTAGCTGCACGGCTTTGAGGTAAAGTTCGAGCGCGTCGTCGTACTGCTTGGCTTCGAAGAGTTCATCACCCTGGCGATTGTATTGCTCCGCTGTGACTCCTGTTTTGACCGGCGCCGGTCTCCGTATTGTCGTAGGTTTGCGCACGGTTGGGCGCTTGACCGCGGTGTTGCCGCGACTCGACTCTCCGCCGGTAGCAGCGCCCGTCGTGCTGCCGCCGCCCACGTCGTGTTGGGCCGTGGCGGCTCCGGCCGTTAATAAGAGCGCGCCCGCCAGCGCCAGGAACGATAGGGGACGAATCTTAATCATTGGGGTTAACTCCATGTGCTAAAGTATGCGGCTCGAACGAACTCAGAAAGTGACGCTCAAGATTATAGAGTGAAGTTTGGCTGATGCAAGAGCGACGAGCAGCAGAACGCCTGCGTATCGATCTCAACGCCCGTTGGGAAGCATTGAGGACCCAGGGCCGCGGCACAGTTTGTGACCTTAGCTCAATGGGCTGTTTTGTCTTAACCAGCGCCGAAGTTAAGCCGGGCGAATTGATCCGCCTGGAAATAAAATTTCCGCAGGAGATCTCCTCACTGTGGGGTCAGGTGGTTTACGCTGTCGCGGAAATCGGCTTTGCGCTGCGCTTTGCTTTCGCGGACGAGCACGATAAGCGTGTACTTGATGGATTGATCGAAAGCCTGAACTGAACGACCTAGTTGAGAGAGAGAGATGTGCCTTTCACTTCCTGCGTCCTCTTGATGGTGCAAATCAGCCATAAATCTTTCAGCTCAGTAGGAGCGTGATGTTTATAGCTCGCAAGACTAACGGGTTTCTTTAAGCTCCGGAGCGAAATACTTTTACATGTCGCTCCTGCGGAGCTTGGAGAATCCAGTGGCAGTAGTGGTTCAATAAACACTTCGTGCCTGCGGCACGAAGAAGCAAATGGCGCGCTTAATAAATCGCATTCCTGCACTCGCTGCTCGTTTGACACCGCGATTTCGCATACGTTAACGTACGAGGTTCGCCTAACCGCGAATATCCCCACAGTGCGTCCCGTTCGTCTAGTGGCCTAGGACACCGCCCTTTCACGGCGGCGACACGGGTTCGACTCCCGTACGGGACGCCAAAATTCCTAAGCATTTGCAGGATCGGACTGCGCATCTAGCGGCCCACGCTTTCGCTAATGGACTCTTCTGGACGTGCGGCGGAGTCTTGGATACTTGGGAGAAGCATCTTCACAGCCTTGTTCTGCGCCTTCCGCTTTTCGTTCGTCCAGCTACGAAGTGCCTGTCCATCGCGACCCTAAGATCAGAATAGCGAAGCAGTTATGGAATGACTTGGGGGTTCCCTCGATTCCCATTCTTGGTTGAAATCTAAATGCTCCCGTTTGATCTCCAACCGTTGGCAGACTGTCGGATGTTGCCGCATTACTGCGGCGGCAACATGACCACGCGGATCTATTCACAGAGCGACACTACGATCGCTACGGCAATCGCTTCAGGGGCGCGAACTCGTGACTTGGTAGGAACTAGGTAGGACAGGGTGCATGGGACTCAAAATCCGTTGACCGTAAGGTCGGGTGGGTTTGACTCCCACCCTCCGCACCAATTGTTTTCAATACTTTACAGAAGCGCCGAAGCATTTTCCGTGCTCGAGGTTGGGCCAACACAACGGATATTAGTCCGTTGTCTTCTCGGGGCTTTGACCTAACACTATCCTGAACAAACTGGAGGCGAACGGCATCTCCTCACCGAACCATGCCCCAGGGCAGCTCCATCTCTGGGGCAATCCAAGGGTCTTCACGGAACTGCGGCTAGTTCTGAGATCTGGCTTCCAGTTCTCGGTAGTATTTCTGCATTACGTAGAACGCCTTCTTCCTCTCACCACGGTCTGAAATCAAGCCCTTTCGATTGTGGAAATCTTGAATGCCCGGTAGGGGTCTGCGTGGCGAACGGAAATCCATCAGAATCCAGGGACACGTGCCACGCAGGAAGGAGATCCTCTTTAGCATCTTGACCTGGTGCTGGTACAAGTTCTCCTGATACTCCTCGGTCCATCGCGTTAAGGCATCTCCATGATTTCCGTAGAGCGCGCCGCCGCCGAATTCACTCATGATCAGCGGCTTCTGATACTTGGTTTTCCATTCCAGTCGATCGGCCTTTTCAGGCAAACCATCGTACCAGCCCACATATTCGTTACAGCCGAGCACATCAAGGTATTCTCCGAGCTGGTCATCAATCATCTCCGTTTGCTCGTCGAGATAGTGACGCTCCAGCGCGGCTGAAATCAATCGCGTTGAGTCCAAACTTTTGGCGCGTTCGATCAATTTCTTCAGAAATGCAAGGCGTGCGTCGCCAATTGGTGTCTCATTGGCCATCGACCAGATAATGACGGCCGCTCGGTTCTTATCGCGCGCTATCATCTCGCTCAGTTGCGTCTGGGCGTTATCGAACGTGGCGGGGTTTTCCCAAAGGATGGTCCAGTAAACCGGTATCTCGGACCAGACCATGATTCCCAACCTATCAGCCTCCCTGACCATGAATTCATTGTGTGGATAGTGGGCGAGGCGAACAAAATTGCAGCCCAACTCTTTGGCCCAGCCGAGCAGGGTGAGCGCGTCCTCCTGACTAAAGGCTCGTCCTCCTCGGAAGGGCGCTTCTTCATGTATCGAGACGCCGCGCAGGAAGATGGGCCGGCCGTTCAGCAAGATCTCAGTGCCTCGGGTTTCAATGCTGCGAAAGCCAATCTGATCCTGCACGCGATCGGTTTCCGCTTCGATCACCACATCGTAAAGTTTTGGATTGCTTGGGGACCATAAGGTCAGATCGGCGTTGAAGCTAATTTGTGCGTATCCATTCGCGTCGGTAGTGAAGGATCTGCTGACTCTGGCTTCAGGAATACGCACTGTTACTCTTTGATTGGGCTTATCTCCATTCAGTCTCACCCAGCCGCTGACCCGTTCTCGCGACCCCTTCTGGAGTTGGATGAAGTAGTCCTGCACGAAGGTGGCTGGCGTCTCGAGGAGCTTTACCTCACGAGTGAGCCCGCCATAATTCCACCAATCAGTGTTCAATGTCGGAACCGCGTCACGCCGCCGCTGGTTGTCTACTTTCACGATCAGGGAATTCGATTTGTCTCGAACCAGATTGGTTACTTCAAAATTGAATGGCGTGAATCCGCCCTCATGCCGTCCGAGCTTCTCTCCGTTGAGATAGACATCGGCGAGATAGTTGGCCGCGCCGAAATAGACGAAGAGACGTGTGTTCGGTTTTTTTTGATAGTCAAAGGATTTCTTGTACCAGATGGTGCCTTCGTAAAGCAGCAGGCGCTCTTTTTGAGTGTTCCAATCTCCCGGCACCGCCAGTGATTCAGAGGTGTCGAAGTCATATTCAATCAGATCGCTTTTGGTCTTCGGCTTTGCGTCTTTGAAATAGCCATCGGCACTCGGTTGATAACGATAATCATAGTAGCCGGTCTCGTACGGATCGATGATCGTCCGCCATTGGCCATCGAGGCTGATGGTCTTTCGGCCATCCGTGTTTGCGACTAGACCAATTTGCTGCGCTCGCACACACGAAACAACCGCGATCAGGGTGATTAGAAGTAGCAGCGCTTTCATCTTAAGACTCTATCAAGTTTCGGCGAGTTCGCCCCACGATTTCTAAACTATCCTCTCGATGATAGCGAAGGATTTCAAGCCGCGTGAGCAGACTGCAGCATAAGCCTTCCTGTCTCGGAAGCAAGGAGAGGACAGGCACGGAGCAGCGATTTCATTCATCTGAAGCTTGGGTCTCCACTTTCTCGACCAGCGCAAAGATCGCACTGTCTAGAAGGTAAATCTCGCCCCAAACTGAAGGTTACGCGGAGGATTCGTCCCACTGATTTGGCCAAAGCCCCCGCCGGTAACGGAAGTGCCTGGATTACCCCAATTGGTCCGATTGAAGACGTTGAATGCGTCCACCTGAATTGCCAGGCTCATGCCTTCTCTGGGCAGACTGAAGGTCTTACGCAACGACAAGTCCCACGCGTAATAGCCCGGGCCGATGATGTTGCCGACTGGCGCAGTTCCCGCGCTGCTGTTTGATTCCTGCGTAAAGGCAGCTGGATTGAACCAACACTTCTTGCCCGTCGGGCAGGTGTAGCCAGAGTAAAGCGGCACGCCGGTTACGATATTCGCGCGTCGCGTAAAGGACGTGACTCCTGAGCCGGACGGCCCAATCGTCTGCGTGCCTGACACGGTAAGGGGCGCGCCGGATTGCACGCGGGTAATGCCGCTGATTTCCCAACCGGACAGAACCGCATGTCCGGCCCCCTTCAAATGATTAAAGAAGGGAAAGTTGTAGGAGTAGGTAGCGACGAAGATGTTCCGCCGGTCGAAACCCAGCGGTCCATAGTAAAACTGTTGCCAGCTTACTATCGATCCATCGGCGCGCTGGCAAGTGAACGGACATTCAGGTTCGGGGTTGTCGTTGATACCGCTCGCATCGCCTTGTGCTTTGGAATAGGTATAACTAATCGTCGCGATCAGGTTTCCCTTACGTTTCGTGGCATAGATCTGCAAGGCGTTGTACTTCGAGTCTGCGTCACCTCGAAACTGTGTGATATCCGTGTAACCGAGGTAGGGGCGCTCCTGGTTCGTTGTTTTTCCAACATTAGCGGCGGCCGTTGCAAATGTCGGCACATTGATATTCGGCTGTCGGACTAAATGCCGTCCCTGATTGCCAACATAGGCTACTTCCAGGAAAATCCCATGGCGCAACTCTCGCTGGACGCTGACGCTGTACTGCAGCACACGAGCAACCACAAAGTTAGGGTCGACCGCACTGAGACCAAAAATGGTTGGTGTTACTCCGGCGCCGCCGGACGGATTCGACACATTGGCATTCGAATACGTCACCGCCTGCAGAAACGGAACAACGCCTGGTTGGCCGAAAATGATGTTGCCTTCGGGCTTGTCGAAGAAGAGTCCAAAGCCGCCACGAATTGCCGTCTTGTCATTACGGAAAGGCGAATATGCGAAGCCGAAACGCGGTCCGAACAGATTCTCAGGCTTGTAGAAACCGCGAGGCGCACTCGCGGGAACGGCGGTCACGAAGGGACTGTTTCCGCCTGGCACTCGGCCCAACTGGCCGGCGGGCACGGCCCCGGGGCGCACCAGTCCATTAATCACAAATCCATTATCGAGCAAGCCGCCTATCGGAATGTTGTTGGTGCCGACGGTCGGAGCCTGAGCCGGATTGTAAAGGCTCGGGTCAAAGTTCACCATGTTGTTCGCCTGGGTATATGTCGGTCCCGTGCGCAAATATCGCACGCCGAGTTCGAGACTCAACTTCCGGTTAACTTTCCAACTGTCGTTGATATAAGCCTCGAAGTCGTTAAAGCGAAAATGGCCCAGCGGATCTGCCGATTGTTGACTGAAAGTCTGAAAGTTTCCCATTAGCGCGTCGGCAAATGGATCTCCCGTCGTATTCGGATTGCCGCTGGTGCTGAAATTGATCGCGCCATTGTAGGAATTGGGACGCGAATTCTGATCCTTACGATTGCGCGCGAACATTGCTCCAAACTTCAGGGTATGACTTCCCTTGAGCCAGGTAACGTTATCCGAAGGAGCGATGTCCGTGGTCGGAGCGATCAACGAGAAATAAGGACCTGAGAATTGAGCGGGCGCCGCTGTCGGGAAAGCACTGCCGATTCCAGTAAAGGTGACGTGCGGAATGCCGTCGGGATAAGTCCCCCCAAAACCGAGTGGCGGCGTAAACACAAATCCGTAGGTGCTCCGTTGCCAAGTGGTGCCGGTCGGAGGAATGCGCTGCTTGTTCCAGGAAACGTTGAGTTTAGCTTCGTTGATGAGACGCGGACTGACCGTCCACACTTCCCCTACCTGGTAACTGTACCCCGGACGGATTCGGTTAGTGGGCGTCGTCGGCAGTCCGCCGGGAGTAAACGTTCCAAACGCATCGATCAAGTTAAGACTATCGTGTATGTAGCGACCGTAAAGACTGTGCTTCGCATTGATCTGATAATCGAGCCGGACGATGTCCTCGCGCCAGTTTTGCGGATTGTTAGGCTGAAAGGTTGCGTTGTTGGACGTCGGCGTGTTGTTGAAAGTGCTGGCTTGCTTGGACATTAGGGCGTACACCGCGGCAATGGCTTTGCCGTCTGCTGTTATGCACTGTGGCGACAGGACGTTGTTTGTGATCGTACAGCCCGCCGGAGCATTGGGCGGCGCGTGGAGCGTCAGTCCCGTTACATCTCTAAAATCACCGCCAAGCTCGGCTGTAGTCGGAACAGTCATGTTTTGCGGCGAGGCCGATTGACGAATTCTCTTCCACTCTTCGCCGGCAAAGAAGAAAAGCTTGTCATGTATTATTGGGCCGCCGACGTTCCATCCAAAGTCATTGAATCGGAGCCTAGGCTTTACCGCCGGCGAGGTCGGCGTCGCATTCAGCTTGGAAGCTACATTGATCGCGTCGAATCGATCTTCGCGAAAATATTCAAAACCTCCGCCGTGAAACTTGTTCCCACCGCTTCGCGTCACCACGTTGACCGATGCGCCGTCGTTTCGTCCATATTCCGCTGAGAAGTTCGAAGTTTGGACCGCGACTTCGCGAACAAAATCAAGCCCCACATTGTTAAGTTGCGTCGCATTCGACCCACCGTCCAGATTGAAACCGCCATCCACGGTAAAAAGGTTTCCGTCGGCGCGATTGCCATTGACGCTCGCCGCGGTCGTGGACATGCCTGTGGTCAGCGAAGTCTGATCGAAGGTAGTGAGCGCCGCGCCAGGAATGAGAGAGACCAATTGCGCGTAGTTTCGCTGGTTCAATGCCAGGTCTTGCACCTGATGTGTATCAACCGTGCGGGACAACTCGCCGGACGTAGTATTAACGGTTTCGCCCGCAGCCCCCGTGGAGACCGTCACGGTTTCAGACACCTCGCCCACCTCAACCGTGATGTTGATCGTAAGCCGCGCGTCCGCAGCCAAAACATTATCCGCCTTCAGCGCCTTCTTGAATCCCTTGCTCTCCACCAAAATGGTGTAAGTGCCAACCGGCAGATTCGTCGCAGTGTAGAATCCGCTCTCGTCGGTGGTAACATTACGCGCCAAATTCGTAGCGCTATTTGTCAACGTGACGGAGGCATTCGGGATTCCTGCCCCCTCCTTATCCCGCACAGCTCCAGAGATGCGCCCGAAGATCGTTTGACCCTGTACGCTCACGCCACCGTAGGCCATCAAACAAATCAGCAATACGAGCAGTATGCGAATTCGCCTTTCGGCAAAGTGGTCCGAGCACGACTCGGTTGTGCTTAACATGTCAGTAACCTCCAATAAAGATTTTGAACTGAAAGCAGCGGAACACCTGCAGCCGAACGGCGGTGCCGTTGCCAGCAGACAAGTTAGTCTGAGCCGCACGAAAGATCGGCTGACGCTCGCGGATCAAATTCAGCATCATCTCGCGGTTTATCTCGCGTAAGATCGTGCGGGTAGCGACGCGGAGGTCTCGGTTGTTAATGTTACGCATCCCAGGCTCCTTAGTGTTTGCGGTGCGAAACAATTCACTGCTCAGCTCCCCAATTCCCGAAGAGATAGTGTGAGGAATTCCATTTGAAGCTGTTCCACAAAGCTGAGCGGTCGAGTAGCGTGCCGACATTTAGCAGAAGTCTCGATGGTTGTCAAGCTAGAAAATCGATTTTCTAAGGCATCTCAAGCTACGCTAGCGACCAAGTTCTGGTGCGTCACGCTCGCCGATGCGGTAGACTGGCGTGCGATTCGGCTTTCTGCCATTTCAACCAGCCGGTAAGAAACGTTTGGGTTCTTCTATATCTTTTATCGGACGCGAGGATACGCTCTTATGAAAGCTCGGAAGAGGAATGACGCGAAACAGTCCACAGTGACATTGAAAACCGTTGCCGAGCATGTTGGGCTCACGCCCGGAACAGTTTCGGCTGTTCTTAACAACTCGCCTGCATCTCGTTCCTTCCCGCAACACACGAAGAATCGGATTCTAGCAGCGGCGCGCGAACTGAATTATCGTCCTAATTTCTTTGCCCGCTCCCTGCGCGTAAAGCGCACGTATACGATCGGTGTGATCACCGAGGAGATAGGTGACCCTTACGGCGGAATGGTCATTAGCGGCATTGAGCAATATCTGAGGCAGCGTGATTTTTTCTTCTTAGCTGTGGCTCATCGACATGACACCAAACTTCTCCAAACATATGCCCATCTCCTGCTGGAAAGAGGCGTCGAAGGCTTCATTACGGTGGATACATCAATCAGCGAACCGCCAGCGCTTCCGACAATCGCGGTCGCCGGGCACCGGCTGGTAAAGGGTGTGACGAATCTGATTCTGGATCACCGGAGTGCGGCCCAGATGGCGCTTATGCATCTGAACAAGCTGGGCCACAAAGAGATCGCGTTCATGAAAGGTCCGACGAGCAGCTCGGATGCTGAAGATCGTTGGAAGGCCATCGTCCGAGTCAGCGACGAACTGGGCATTCGTATCAATCCGGAGCTGGTAATTCGGCTTAAGGGCGACAAGGTGACGCCGGATCTCGGATACGTGTTCGCGAAGAGACTCCTTGCTCGAAACCATGGACCATTCACTGCGCTGTTTGCTTATAACGATACTTCCGCTATCGGCGCCATTCGAGCAATCCATGAGGCGGGCCTGCAGGTTCCCGACGATGTTTCTGTTGTGGGCTTCGACGATATCGAGAGCGCAGCCTACAACAACCCAGCCATCACGACGGTGCGTCAACCGCTTCAAAAAATGGGTGAGATCGCGGCGCAAACTCTGCTGAACCAAATCGAGAACGGCGAGCCTTATGTTGCCGAAATCACCATCGAACCTGAATTTGTTGTGCGCAGTTCGACCGCACGCGCGCGCAAAAATCGCAAACCAGGCGAACTGAAGCTCGCTTAGAAACGAACCCTGTCGGCGCACTAGCAGTTTCGCGGAGATTCGCGGACGCGAGTCAATGCCTCTAGCTGCGAAATTGAGTGTGGCTTAGGGCGCCGCATCCGTCGTAAGGTCGGTCTCATTATGATTGCAACGGAAGATCTGATGCACGACATCCCTCCCAAGAGGATGGCAAATGCCGTGGTCTATTCAGGGTTCATCGTAGCTGGCGCGGTCACTATCGTTCTGGGGCCGATCCTACCAATCTTGATTGCTCGCTGGTCGATGAGCGATGAACGAGCAGGGCTGTTCTTCACTCTACAGTTTTGCGGCAACTTGCTGGGAATCGCATGCCTCGGGTCGCTGATTTCCCGGCGTGGTTATGGGCAGACGCTTGGGATCGGTTTCACCATCATCGCGCTGGGAATTGCGGCACTGAATCTCGGCAGCGAGTTCGTATGCTTGATAGCAACGGCCGGGTTCGGTTACGGCCTGGGCCTGGTTCTCTCAGCTACCAATCTCTGGGTAGCGGAGGCCGCCGCATCTCGACGGGCTGCCGCGCTCACCATTTTGAACTTAGCTTGGGGTATTGGAGCGATTACTTGTCCGGTGCTTGTGATGCTCGCCCAAAGAAGTCACAAGCTTGGGATATTGCTCCTCGGCATTTCAGGTTTGTCCGCTCTCCTGGCCTTAATCCTGGTGTCGATGGACATCGAGCCTCGCTCCCGAAGAGGCACCGCTGAAACGACATTTCGGGACGAGCTCCCCGTCGGGATGAAAACTGCCTTTGCTTTAGGCGGTCTCTTTTTTCTTTACTGCGGCACTGAAAGTGCAATAGGCGGCTGGGCGGCCGCGCTCGCCAAGCGCATTGGAACGAACCCAGGAAACTTCTGGGAACTCGCGCCCATGTTTTTTTGGGCCGGGCTGCTGACGGGGCGCGCGCTGGGCCCCCTCGTTCTTCGTAGAGTGCCCGAAAGAACGGTCTTGATTCTGGGTTTGATCCTCGCTGGTGCTTGCAACGGAGCGCTGTTGTGGATAGCGAACCTCCAAGGCGCCGCGATCTGCCTGGTTGGCGCTGGTCTGGGTTTCGCCTGCATCTTTCCTTTGCTTGTGGCATCGTTGGTCGGATACTACGGCAAACGGGCGAGACGCGTGGGAAGCATCGTCTTCGCTCTTGCGAGTTTGGGCGGAGCCACGATTCCCTGGCTTGTGGGTTTTACTTCAACCCACATAGGCGGCCTACGTGCTGGATTAATGGTGCCGCTCATTGCCTGCATGTTCATGCTCGGTCTGCTGCGACTCTTAGGCAAGGAGCGTCCCGCCTGAGGTTTAGATAATAAATGACCCCGATAAAGATTTAGCCAAAAGGCGGTGAGGTCCTTCGATGATAGTTGTCCATCGGGTATCAGGAATTTAGATCAGTCTGGGAGCGATGACAAAGTATGGCTAGTCAGCGAACACTCTCTCCAGCAGAGATCCCCTGCGCTTCACCAGCCGACGGAGACTCTGAAGCAGAAGTGATAGTTTGAGAAAGAAGTTTATTAACCTCTCCAACCGTTGGCAGACTGTCGGATGTTGCCGCATTACTGCGGCGGCAACATGACCACGCAGATCTATTCACAGAGCGACACTACGATCGCTACGGCAATCGCTTTAGGGGCGCGAACTCGTGACTTGGTAGGACTAGGTAGGACAGGGTGCATGGGACTCAAAATCCGTTGACCGTAAGGTCGGGTGGGTTCGACTCCCACCCTCCGCACCATTCCTAATCTCGCTGTTACGACGACGTCCATCACTCGCTCGCCCGACACCTTCACATGAGTTAGCACTGACGCTGATGCTAGTCCAAGCCCGTTGGGCCTCCGAAGTGAGCGATGATGACGGTGATGTTATCCTCTCCGCCACGTTCGTTAGCCAGTGCCACCAGTTGGTCACACGCGGCACTGAGCATCGGAGCTCGCTTTATTATTTCGCACATCTCAGACTCACTGACTTTCTGCATCAGGTAATCACTTGACACTACCAGGTAATCATCGTGGGCGAGAGGGACTGTGCTCTCCTCTGGCTCAATTTCATCTCGCACGCCCAGGGATTGCAGTATGACGTTGCGCTGAGGGGATTGCGCCGCTTGCTCCTTTGTCATTTGCCCCATATCAACCAGGACCTGTACTAAAGACTGGTCTTTCGTCACCTGCCGCGCTTGGCCAGCGTGAATCAAATAGCAACGCGAATCACCAACTTGTCCGAGGTAAGCTTGCCCCTGGTAGATAAGCGCCGCTGTCATAGTCGCGCCCATTCCGGAGAACGCGGGATTTTCCCGGCTGGCGTGCCTAATGGCGTGATTGGCCGATTTCAAACCATCGCTCAATCTGTCTGCGAACAACTCTTTCTGTGCCGGTGCACCGAGCCGGCGCATCAGTTGCTCAATGGCAAGGCGACTAGCGACTTCTCCCGCCTGCGCCCCACCCATCCCATCTGAGACCGCCAGCAGAAGGCCGCCTGGTCCGACTCTATAGCCATCCAGATTACCGGTGATGGTCTTGACCTCCTTGTCATTAAGCTCGGCGACGATAAATGCGTCTTCATTGGCTGAGCGCACACGGCCGGTGTCCGTCAGGCAAGCGACAGAGACTACCATCCCGGTCGGTCCTTCATCTGTTGAAGTCATTTCTCTTTGCTGCTCCTTTCATGATTCAGTCCTTATTGATGACGAAACGCTTGTACGAGAGTGAACACGCCCGAAGTGAGAAAGATCAAGTCGCAGAGACATGGAATGATGAATCGACTCACTATCGTCTGCGCTTCGATCCGCTGAATCCTCCGCTGTTCCAGCGCATTAGAAGACGACTGACCCTCCGATGCGTAGTTCCAGGCCCGGTTAACGCTAAACCTTAGTCAAGCTGTGTTGCAAAGCAACGCGTTTCTCATAGGCCTCGCGGGCAATCTGAACGTCTTCCAGAAAATATGCCAACTCCTTGAGCAGCAACGCCTGAGGTCCATCGACCAACGCTTTCGCGGGCTCGGGATGAAAATCAACTAGTATCATGTTCGCGCCGGCGATCACTCCCTGGGCGGTGGCGTGCATGATTTCCAGGATGCCTTCGGGCCCGCTGGTGCGCGAACCAACCGAGTGAGAAGGATCAATACAAACCGGCATCCGGGTTAGCCGCTTCACCACCGGCACATGAGCGAAGTCCACAAAATTTCGATGCGGGTCGCCGATGTTTGTCTTCATGCCGCGCAGACCAAAAATCACTTTGCGATTTCCTTCGCTCGCCAGGTATTCGGCCGCGTGCAGCGATTCGTCCAGGTTAATCCCAAAGCCGCGCTTTAGCAGGATCGGAAATTCCTGCTGTCGCCCTGCGCTCTTCAGCAATTCGAAGTTCTGCGTGTTCCGAGTTCCGATTTGCAGCATCACGCCGGTAGGATTGCCAGTAAGGTTCAAAGCTCCATGAATCTCGTCGATGTGCGATTCGTGCGTGACTTCCATGGCGATGATTTTGATTCCGTATTTGCCCGCCAACTCGAACACATACGGCAGGCAGTCTTTTCCATGTCCCTGGAACGAGTAGGCGCTGGTGCGCGGCTTGTAAGCTCCCATGCGCGTGCACACCTGGCCGTTATCGCGCAGCGCGCGCATCATCAGCTCGACATTTTCTCGCGTGTCTACGGCGCACAACCCGGCAAAGACGTTGAGCGAGTCTTGGGAGAGGCGGATGCCCTGGTAGGTAAAATGCGCGGGCCGGCGATCGCCGTTGTGCCTACCCAGCACCCGGTATTCTTCCGAAACGCGCACGACCTGTTCGACGCCGGGAAGACTTTTCATCTCCGCAACGGGGAGTGTCGTTGTGTGCCCAATTAGATGAACTTCAGTTATCGACTGCTCGAGACCCTGTTCATGGTGGATGCGCAGCTCGATGTTTGGCAGCCGAGAAAGGTGATTCAGCAGTTGCTGGTATTCAGCACTTTCAAAGCTAAGATTTGGTTTCAGAATCAGAATCATGATTGTATTACTCCCGCCCGATGGCTCCTTCGTTTGCCGCTTTTGTCAGACAGTTTGCCTCAGTAAAAACTTGTTCAGTTTCGCTCATTTCGGCGCGCTTTCCTTCACAGGGCGCGCGTAGCTCCTCCCGCACGATGTCCAACTTCTGCGCGAACACGTCAACCGCTGCTGCGATTTGGCCGTGGTTGGATTCCAGAATGTCACGCCACATAGACCACGAACTTCCCGCCAGCCGCGTCATGTCGCGAAACCCGCTGCCCGAGACTGCGAGAAGGGCTTCCACATTTGGTTCGTTTCCAAGTGTCGCAGCCAAGGTAGTGGAAAGTATTTGTGGTAGATGGCTGATGAAGGTGAGCGCGCGGTCGTGTGCTTCGGGAGTCATTAGCCTCACACGCGCGCCGATTGCCTTCAGTGTTTCTTCAAAGGCTCGGAGTTGGTCAGTCTCCTCGCTGTCATCGACCAGCACGTATGGGGCATCTACAAAAAGCTCAGCATCAGAATAAGCGAGTCCCGAATGTTCGCTGCCTGCGATCGGGTGCCCGCCAACGAAGACGACCCCGTCCGGCAAATGCCCACGCGCTGCGTGACAGATTTCCACCTTCGTGCTGCCCGCGTCAGTAACCAGTGCGCCGGCATTTATCTGCTGTCCACGCTCTCGCAAAAACTCGAGAATGCCGCTCACCGGCATCGCCAAATAAATCAGATCCGATTGTGAGGGTGCGCCGTCGGCGAAAGACGAGTCGACTTCATCGATAATGCCGCGCCGCAGGCCCTCTTGCAGAACTTCTTCGGCAATATCCCAGCCGGCGATGCGCCGGCACGTTCCAGTCTTTCTCAAGGCCAGCGCGAAAGACGCGCCAATCAATCCGCAGCCAACGATCGTCACCCGGTTCCATTTTGGCCGTGCGATTTGTGAATCGGCTTTTGGTACGCTCTCGATAAATTGAATTCGTCGAGACTCATCAATGATCGTTTTGAAGATCTTTTTGATACCTTCTTCATTCAAAGGTCCTTCGCTCGATTCGCACACTCTCGTTAGGACTTCTCGTTCGCGATCCGGATCGCACAGAGGAGCACGCTTACGTTTCTTCACCAGTCCAATCTCGGAGGCGAGGCGGGCACGTCGGTTGAGCAAAGTCAGCAACTCGTCATCAATCGCGTCTATTTCAGCGCGCCACTTCTCGATCTTCTCATCCATCGCAGCTCCTTCTTCACCGCAAAAAAAGAACCGGCCACTGTCCTTGCTGAAGGAAGTGGCCGGTTGGTACTTGAACTTCTTAAACTACTAGATCATCACGCGCTGCCAGCCAGCCACTCTCCATCCCTCACTCCGAAGAGCGGGCGGTAGTAGCGGTAATAACGATCGCTGGTGGTGTGATTCATCGTCTGTTGTCGCTGCGCCCTCTTTGACGCGCTGAACAAAGTTAAGGGCTGCGCCGGATTCTGTCAAGCATTTAGTGCCGTAAACACTTCCTCGCGCGATACGGCATCGTTACCAACCCCTTCGTCGATCGCCCGCGCTAGAGCGACATCTTCCATCGCTTCTTCGATAATTTCCTCAACGAACTCGCGGCGCTCTTCCAACACTTCAGCCACTGCGGATTTAAGCAGATCCTTCAATTTCGTTTCGTCTATCGATGTCGCCATAAATCTCTCCTGTGAGCTTAAAGTAGCATCGCTGATTCCGAAAGGGAAGAAAGGACGCCAAGCATTCAGAGATCATACGCGCGCAGTGCCTCTTGGGTCTGAGGTCGCGAAGTAACATCATGGAACGCTAGCCCTGCGAAATGATTCTCTCAGTTGAGAGTCGTAAAGCGAGTCAATTTTGGTGTAGCATTGCCGCATGCGAGCAAGCCTGCTCATGCTGGCGTTGTTTCTGGCTCTCGGCTTCGCGGCGTGTCACCACGCGAAGCTGGGAAGTTCGAGCGCCGCCGCGCAAGACTTCGCGACTTTGTCCTTTGCCTCCACCGCAAAGAAGCCCGACTTTGAGACCGAGATTAAGCCGATCTTTCAGTCGCGATGTCAGCCCTGCCATTTTCCGGGAGGCAAAGTCTACGATCACCTGCCGTTCGATCGTCCCGAAACAATCACCAGGCTCGGCAAGAAACTCTTCACTCGCATCAAAGACGAAAAAGAACAGCGACTGATCAGCGAATTTCTTGCTCAACCTTAATCCAAAAAAATAGGACTCTGAATACGAAGACAAGAGCCGCGCTTTTCTTAGCGTCATGGCGCCTTTGCGTGAAGCTATTTCTCGCCACGGCGCCAAGTCGCAAAGACTTCCTTTTGTAACTTCGCGAGAACGCCTTTCGGATCGAAGAGACTTTTCATTCCGTTGCTAACAACCCGATGCGTTCCGGGATCAACAGGGATATCGGCCCATTCGGGCAGCGCGAAGCCGTATTCAACTTCCAAATTATCCTTGTAGAACACCCGCAGAGATTTGCACCTTCCCCAGTCTTCGACTTTGCACTCAGTCACTCCGCCAAACAGGACCGACCATGATGAGTCGTTGATGTAGTTTTCTGGTTGGGTCGTGAGGATAATCAAATCAACGTCTGATTCTTCATCAGCAGATTCACGAGCCCACGACCCGACCAGCGCGACAGCCTCAATGTTCGGCTGCGCGCTTGCCCATTGACTGAATTTGTCGAGGAAAGCTTTGACGTTCACAGCTACGCAATTTCGGGCAGGGTTGTCAGGTTCGCTCAGGCGATCTGCTAAGCACGTCCATTATCGAAAAATTCTTTCAGCTAGAATGAACGCCTAGCTCCAGTTATTCTTGACCCAATCGATCGTCGGCCCGAGATCGAAGCTTTTTGCCGTCTCGATCAACTGTGGAATGGCTTTCCAGTCATCCAGCGAGGTCGGCTTCGCCAGCGGCGGGTTGAGCCTACAATAGCGATCGTCGCGCAGCAACTGCTTGCTCATGAAATGATCGGCGTTAACAACGCCATCAAAAAGAATGTTCAGGAGCGGCTCGGACGGCGTGTGAAAAGGATTGAGCATCCATTGGACCACGCCCCAATTCGTGGTACCGGTTTTCACAATCTTTGGCGACGACCCAGTGCCCACCGACAACAGACAAATGTCCGACACAGCCAGGTTGGGCTCGTGTCTGAGGGCGACCGCAATCGCCGGCGTGCTGGGATTGTTGGCGATCATGCCGCCGTCAATGAAACCCTGATGCGAAGGAAAAACTGTGGGCGCCGCCGCGCTGCGCAGAGCGCAATCAACGATCAGTTCATCCAGGTACTTCGGATCATCCGGATAGTTGTGCATGAAGTGAGGATACCAATCGTTTTCGTCATGGTCGTACAGTTGGAACGTAGTCACCATCACCTTGTGCCTGGTGAGGTCTTTGAGAGTCGGATTGCCGGGAAAATGGCTTTCCAAAAGACCCTTAAAGTTCTTGTTTTTGAACTTTGGCCGGAACCAGTTCCAGTGCGACGGCGAGAACGCGGACCGCAGATTTTCCTGCGAGTAAAACTCCACCAGCGTGTCCGCGTTGATCCCACTAGCCAGGCTGAGGGCGACCACTGATCCGGTTGAAGTTCCCGCGAAGAGATCAACCTGCTCGAGCAAGTTTGGAACCTCGTCCGCCAGACGTTTCACTAGCGCGGCCATCAGCGACCCGCGCACACCGCCGCCGTCGAAAGTCATTATGCGATATTTGCCCATAGGTGGCCTCCTTTCGTCATCTATGCGCGAGCCACAGCTTGTCGCGCAACTGCATTCGTCTTCAGCAATCCGGAATCGATTAGGTCTTCCTGCCAGGCGGCCAACTTCATCCGTGACCATGGTGGGCTTGAAGTAGGCCTCATAGCGCTAGTCGTTCCGGAATACCATTGTGTACATGTGGTCCATACAGGACGGCACAAACCAGCGGAGCTATGCGCTGACACATTGATTGGATTCCCCCGGTTGGCGAGGAGTCGGAATTGTATCACGCGTCATAAAGCGCTGAAGGAGTCGGCCTGGCGGACCCTTTCAAAGACGCCCGAGAGACTTTCGTCTGACCAGCTATCTGCATTGACTTAGGCACCAGCCGCGCAACGCGGTCACAAACGAGTCGAAGTTGGGATAACTAATGATGGTAGCGGTACCCTCGAAAGCGAGGGCACTTGTCCTGCAAGTGCGCTTGACCTCGTCGTCCGAGCGCGGTGACCAGACAATTTTGTATATATAGACATTGGGATCGGAGGAAGCGACCCCGCCCATTCTATCCAGCATCTGCCTTGCCGTTTTGGAGTCACCTCGCCGTAAGGCGATTACCGCTAGAGTGTAATAGCTGTCCGCCAGATAGGTGTGGCGACCTTTAGAATACTTCGCCAGCCAGGTGTTCAGCGCATCTTCAGCTTGATTGAAAGATGACCAGTCTTGCACGTGATCTCTATAATCAAGAATGAAGAACTTCTTTTGATAGTACGTTCCCAGATAAAACTGAGCGCGCTCAGCCTCAACTGTGTTTGGGTATTTAGCTATGATAAGCCGGTACAACTCAGCCGCGCGATCACTCGTATCGTCGTTGCCCTGGTAGTAGTTTGCCTCATTGAGCAGCTTGGCCGAGCTGGTTGACTGCGATGCTGTGGATTTAGACCTTTGTGATCTGGTGTTCCAACCCGCCAGGTGAATAACGAAGATCATTATTAAAAGGACAACCAGGGACTTGCGGACGCGATCGGCGTAAGAGTCTCGTTGAAGCATAGCGTTTCCTTTGACCCTAAATCGGCTAAGGATTATGTGGCGATGGTGATTGTTCCGGGCCTGCTCCTGCGCCTTTCCCCGGCTCGGGCTGCTTGGGAAGCTTTAGGAATCCGTAAATGATCGGAATGCCACCGAGGGTGCCCACGAGTGCTGTAAGGAATAGCACTTTTGGATCCCAGGCCGAATAAGAATTCTGATCGTCCAGAACCACTATCTTAAGATTTGCAAACAAGGCAATAAGACAGACCAAAATGCCGCTGCCAAAAGTGGTTGCCGCAAAAATGGCTTGTTGGCGTTTTGTAATCAGCCCAGCCTTGCGGAGCCGGCGCAAATCAATCCGGATGACTGTTCCGGCGATTACGCCAATGAGCAGCGTGATCGCCAACACCAAAATGTTTGGCTTGACCTGCAGATATATTACTGCCTGTGTGGAATAAGGGCGGCCATATTCGTCCTCATATCTGATCGTCGCGGTAAGCTGAGGAGACTTACCAAACCCACTGAAGATTCTGGGTAGAGATATCGGTTGGGCACGTAAGACCAGTTTGGTCACTTGCTCCGAGTCGTCAGCCGCGATGCTCTGGGGATCCATGGCTACTTCATCGGCCACCAGATCCGGTGGATCTGAACTTGTGATTGTGACCTGCCCATGTTGGAGCTTATATGGAAGCCGGTTACGGAAGACCAGTTTCAGCGGTGAACAATTTGACCCAGTCCAGCAGTCCACGGATCTTTGAGATTCCTTTAAGACTTCCAGTGCTCCATTGGGCGCGGAAGCAATTGGTAAAACAAAATGAAGCTTACCGGTGTCGTTTCCAGACGTGATGGTTACGTCGATAGTGTACTTCTCGGGCCTTGCGACGTTTTGGATTCTCACCTTACTTACAAACTCTCTACTTGAACTCGATTGGCCTGCGGGCCCTTCCGGTCCTTGTGGCTCCGGTTTCTCAATGATCAGTCCGGGGTAATCTCCGGGATTGTTAACGGTCAAATCCACGCTACTAAGGTTCTTACCCGGCCGTTTTGTAAAACTCAGAATGGTTAGATTTAACGCATTCGGCTGGCCGTCTGGCCTTGCGCGAAGCTGCTTATAATCAGCTTTGAAACAAAGTCGAAACTCGCGATCATTAACGTACGCAGGTTCACTGTCTCCATCGTCGCAGCGCGCGTCGGCGATCCAGGCATGATCCGTTGCCGGCTCATCGGGACTTATCTGTGGAAGTCGCTGGGCCAGAGTCGGACACGGCACGAAGAGGGAACTTGCAGCGAGAAATAGCAATATGTGTGGAACCCTCAGACTCATATAGGGCACCAAACGTTTTTGTCTGCCGAGCTAGGATGAAAGAATAGGCTGGTCAGCGAGTTTGCAAGGAAGCAGAGGCTCAGGAGAACTCAGCCTTTACAAGAACGGCGAGACGATACTACGGGTCTTGAGAGTTGTCAATATTTTCGGCCTCGAGCTAGTGCTCCGCACTAACGGAGCACTACCGGCTTCGATAAAGAGTCGTGTTTCTTAAGCTCGCGTGTACTTCTCGAACAACTTCGCAACCTTCCGCCGTATGAAAGGCTGTGCGTGAAAACCCTCCTCACGTCGCGCTCAGATCCTGGAAACCTGAATCAGCTCCGGCGTGAATACAAACTCACAATCCTCTCGATCGCCCGTCGACACACGGCACAGAAGTGGTTCGTGCGGGTGAACATGATGCAGTCGACTTCGGGCCGGTAATAACCCTTCGCTTCGTAGATCGCGCCTTCGAAGGCGCCCACGCGGCCGTAGTATTTATCTTGCCGGAACATCGCCTGTTCGTGTTGTAGCTCTTCGCGGAACAGTGCTTCCATCACGCTCTCTGGAAGTTTCTGTTTACGAATCTCCGCCCGCCGCTTTTGAATCTCACGCGAGTACTTTTCAAACTCTTCTTTATTCCAGGGCGTGGGCACCGGCGTGTCCGGAGAGACCAGATCCTTCCATTTAAGCGTGGCACGCGCATCCTGCGCGTGTTTAGGATCCACGGGCGGGACGCCCGTGCCACCGAGTAACGCCGTTGCGTTCGGCTCCCAGGATTCGACGCGTTCAGTTGCGGGCGCGTACGCGACGGAAGATGTGTAGTACTCGTCGGCGAGACCGGCGAAGTGATGGCCGAACTCGTGCACGAAAACGTAATTCGCGAAAGCGTTATCCACCGCGACCGTGCTGTAGAGATTAAAAATTCCGCCGCCGCCGTAGGTGCGATTGTTGGCGAGAATCTCGACGAATTCGTAGGGAGCGAACTGGGCGACTTTGCGGAGTGCGCGGTTGTCGAATGAAAGCACGTACCTTTCGGAACCAAACGCATCGTAGGTTGCCAGCGAGTCACGATAGACGCCGGTCGAGGGTCGCGAGATGCCCGACTCAGCGGCCGCTGGACAAAGTCCCCACACGTTGAAGTCGGCACGGTGCTCTTTGAAAGGTGAGGTCGCAAACAGCACTTCAGTCAGGCGACGCGCGTCGGCTGCGAACTTCCTGGTTTCGGCTTTTGTGTAACCGTCCCCAAGCAACAACAGATCGACTTTTGTCGCGGGGTCACCCATCTTTTGGATCGGGATCAAGGGCGCGGGCGCCGCGGGTTTCGCACGATCGATGAACATGTCGCCGGGATCAATTGCAGTCGTCCACACATCGCGCCAGTTGTTCTGGGCATCGCGCTTTTTCAAAACGATGTTTACGGGCGCGTCCGGCGCGGGAAAGCGCAGGGACTCGCTGAACGTGCGCATGATCGTTTTGGCTTCGTCGGTCGTCTCCCACTCGCCGTAGATGGACGCGAACCCACGCGAGTAAAGCGCTCGGCCGCTCTTCTGATCACGTACTTCGAAAAAATACTTACCGAGGTTAGTGCTGTCGATTGCTTTGCTCAGGTCACCCGGCCAGGGCAACGGTTCGATGACTAGTCGGTCGACACTGAAGAGTTCCTGCTTCGCATCACCAGTGTGGTAATAGTCGAGCCGCATAGTAGCCGGTGCGGCAAAGGCCGTGGCCGTCAAAAGCAGGATGGCCAAGAGGGTGAGTAGCGAAGGCGTTTTCTTGATCATAATTGCAAAGATAGCCGAAAAGAGGTTTCGCACAAAGGCGCGAAGGCGGCAGGATTCAAGCGAAGCCGATCCCGGATTCAGGTACCGTAGTTTGAAAATCCGTTGATGCTTCCTTGCCTACAGCCGTCTTCAGACGGCTTTCCCGAAGGGTTGATAGACCAGCGCTTTTTAGCGCTGGGGCAGCCGAGCACGCTGACCATTAGCGCGCTTCCAGCGTGCTTTGAAATACAGCTTTAGCCTCACGGCTAAAGCCTCAGACATAAGCCCGTTGAAACGGGCTCTAGAATTCCGGCGCGTCCCGACCCGGGCGTCAAACGCCCGGTCTATTAACCCTGCGGGAAAGCCGCCTGAACGCGGCTAAAGAATGTTCGGCCCTATCTGCCGCCGACCTCATGCCCCGCCAATATTGGAGTTACAAACTGAAGCAGCAGTACCAGGATCTACGTAACCCCTATCTAGAGTTCAGTCGCTGGATTCAAAAAGAACTCCTCGAATATCTCCTCGACCTCGGCTGCACTTTGATATTCGCGAACAGTCACTCGATTACTGCCGGCAATCAATGCGGAGAGAGTCCGGCCGGCGCTTGGTCGAGACAAACACAGTACTCGTTTGTCCCATTCAGTTGCCTTCGCAATTTCAAAACCGACGCCCAGGCTTGGCGTCGTCACTTCAGCGACCAGACAGTCTGCCTCTTTCAGCCACCTAAGGTCTCGATCATGAATCATGCGATCGTCGGTTGATTCGCCGAGCGAAGTTAAATGTCCGTCGGCGACATGCTCGGTGAGAACCGTGCCGTATGCTTGCAGTAGTTCGACCAGTTCAAGATAAAGCGCAGCATCTTCTCGCCCACCACGAATCGCACCAGCAAAATAAATCTTCATTTCAGACCCCCACCCGGGATCGGTCTATCGCACGACCATCCACGTAAACACGTACGCCTGGAGCAAGACCAGCACGCCGACCAGCGTGGCCAGAGCCAGGCTATGAAAGAAAACGTAGCGCAGAATATCTCCTTCGTGACCGTACCAACGCGTCGCGGTGCTGGCCACGACAATCGATTGCGCGTCGATCATTTTTCCCATCACGCCGCCGGAGCTGTTGGCCGCACCCATTAAGATCGGACTGAGGCCCAGTTGCGTAGCGGTGATCTTTTGCAGGCTGCCGAAGAGAACGTTGGAAGACGTGTCAGAGCCGGTCAACGCCACGCCGAGCCAACCCAGCATCGTGCCAAAGAAAGGATAGAACCAGCCGGTCTTAGCGAACGCCAGACCAAGCGTGGCATCCATTCCCGAGTACCTGGTCGTAAATCCGATCGCCATCATGGCGGCAATGGTCAGCAGCGAATAGCGCACCAGCTTGAGCGTCTTCCAGTAAACCCGCAGCAGCCCGCGAATCGAATAGCCCATCGCGAGGCCGGCAATGATCGAGGCAAACAGAATCCCACTGCCCGAGGCTGATAAGAAATTGAAGTTGAAGACGGCATTTTCCGCCGCGGGCTTCGCTACCACCGGAGGCATGCGCAGGACCAGTTTATCGAGACTGTGAATAGGAATCTTCGGCGCTGAGATCCCGTCGAGGAATGACTTTGTCTGCGGCAAACCCCAAACGAAAACAACGACGCTGAGAATTATCCAGGGCAACCAGGCGCGGAACATTTCGGATTTCGAATTTCGGATCGTATCAGAAGCCCGCGCGTCAGCAAGGGCATCATTCGAAATAGCCCTCTCTGACGGTCGGGCTTCTGACACTCTTCGGGATTCTTCCGCAGGATCAACCCGGTCGCTATCGCTCCCGGTTCTGACTTCAAATCGCCAAATGCGTTTCGGCTGCCAGAACTTCAGGAACGTCGCCAGCGATGCGATGGAAACGATCGCTGCGACCACGTCGACTAACCATGGGCCATGGAAGTTGGACACGAGAAACTGTGGAATCGCGAAGCACACGCCGGCAACCAGAATGGCGGGCCAGATTTCCAGCATCCCGCGGAAACCTGCAAATGCCCAGATCAACCAGAACGGAACCAGCAGTGAAAAGAACGGAAGCTGGCGTCCGACCATAGCGCTCAATTGTTTCAGGTCGAGTCCGGTCACGCCCTGCAGACCAATCAACGGCGCGCCCAATGCCCCGAAAGCTACCGGCGCGGTGTTGGCGATCAGGGACAGGCCCGAGGCCGACAGCGGAGTAAATCCCAGCCCGATCAGAATTGCACCAGTTACCGCGACCGGGGTCCCGAATCCGCAAGCGCCTTCGATGAAAGCGCCGAAGCTGAACGCCACGAGCAGCAATTGCAGCCGGCGGTCCTCAGTCAGTCCGGTAATGCTGTGCCGTAAGCGCTCGAACAGTCCGCACTCGTTCGTCAACTGATAAAGAAAAATCACGTTGAGGACGATCCAGCCGATCGGAAACAGACCATACCCTGCCCCATAAGCCGCGCTGGCCAGAATCATCACGCTCGGCATGCGGAACACCGCGACTGCAACAATCAAAGAAGTGGCCAGCCCGAGCATGGCCGCGTAGTGCGCTTTGATTCGAAATACCCCGAGACTTCCGAGCAAGACCAGTATCGGCAGCGCCGCCAGTGCGGTCGAGCAGACGACGTTGCCCAACGGATCGTAAACTTGCGACCAGGTCATGGATGCAGTCTGTTGCTCAAAGGAGCTTGGAAAGCGCTAGAGTTTCTCCTGACTCCCTCTCCCTTTGGGAGAGGGTTGGGGAGAGGGCGTTAGTGTCGACCCGCCACAGCTATGCCCCTCTTCCCCGGCCCTTCTCCCAGAGGGAGAAGAGAGCTGATTCAATAACGGCGTGTCGCTTAACTCGACCGGATCATTATCCCAGCGTCTTGAAGAGAAGTCTCGACAAAAATTTTTGCCTCGTCGCCATGAATGACAATGCGACGTTCCGAGTCTGCGGCAAAAAACTCGACCGTGGTGATCAAGCATTCGACCGGCGAGCCGGTGAAGCGCTTCAAGCCGCCGGCATCGCCACCTTCGCTCAGTAGAAGTTGGGCGTCGAAAGCCAGTTCGGTTTTGTCGGCGACTGTTAATTCGGCGGCATCCAATTCTGAAATCGCCACGCCCTGAGGCAAAAGGTTCATCTCTCCGTCGAGATAAATCGTCCAGAGAAATCCGATATCAAGGAGCAAGTGGGCCGCTTCGCCGGCGATAAACCACCCCAGTACGGTCGCGCCCAACACGTGCGCGATGACGTGGTCCTGATGCTTCGTGGTTTCGCATTCAGTCCAATCTGAAGAATTGTGATCCATGATCTAGAAACCCAGTTTTCCCTCCTGCTTATCTCCCTTCTCCCTCTGGGAGAAGGGCAGGGGAAGAGGGGCGTAGCTGGAGCGGCGCGATACTCAAGCCCTCTCCCCGACCCTCTCCCAAGGGGAGAGGGAGTTTCCTGCTACCTGCCGATTGCCTCCTGCTGTCTGTCTCTTCCTCACTTCATTTCATATCTTCGCAGATTCTTGGCCGCAACGAGCGCGATTGTAGCCGCGATCAGACACCCGAGGCCGCCGGTGACGACTGATAATGGCGCGCCGATTAACGCTGCTACGGTGCCTGCTTCAACTTCTCCCAACTGCGGACCGCCCATGAAAAAGATCATATTGATGGAAGTCATGCGGCCGCGCAAATTGTTCGGCGTGGCCAGTTGGCGGATAGTATGACGCAGGATCGTGCTTACTGTGTCTGCGGCTCCCATCACCGCCAGCGTCAACAGCGAAAACCAAAAGACCCGCGACAAACCAAATGCGATCGTGGCCGCGCCAAACACAGCGACCGACAGAATCACGATCAGGCCCTGCCTTTTCAATGTCCCCAGACGCGCCATCACGAGTCCTGAGACTACAGCTCCTCCAGCTGGGGCCGCGGTCAGAAATCCGTAGCCTTGCGCCCCAACTCGCAAAATGTCTGTGGCAAAGATTGGGAGCAACTGATTTGCCGAGGCGAAGAAAGTGGCGACAAAATCCAGTGTCATCGTCTGAACGATGATCGGAGTGCGCCAAACGAAACGCAGGCCTTCAACCAGCGCCTCGAGACTGATTCGGGGCGCCTGGCTTTTGTTTTTCTCTGGCCGCCCGCTGGCGCGCATTAGCGCGAGGCCGAGAATCACGGCCACGAAAGACCCGGCGTTGATCGCGTAGACCAATCCAGGGCCGTGACTCGCCAAAAGAAATCCGGCCAACGGTGGCCCAATGATTAATCCTATTTGAAACATCAGCATGCTCAGGCTGACGGCGTTGGGGAAATCTTTGACCGGCACCAGAGTCGGCACTAGCGCTTGTCGCGCCGGCGTATCAAACGCCCACGCCGCCGAAGCAATTGCGGTCAGGAGAAAAATTGGCCAGACGTGCTCAAGTCCCTTAGACGTTACCAGCGCCAGCGTCGCACTGCATGCGAGCATCACCGTCTGAGTCGCCATCATCAGACGCCGCCGATCCATTACGTCGGCCACGACTCCGCCCATCAGGGAACATAAGATGATTGGAACCGCGCGGCACGCCCCAACCAGTCCCAGCGCCAGCGCCGAATGGGTAAGCAGGTAAATGTGCCAGTTGATCGCCGCCAACTGCATCTGTGATCCGGTGACCGAAACAATCTGGCCCATCCACAGCAGCCGAAAATCGCGATGACGAAGTGACGAGAAGGCTGTCTGGCGCTCAGGCGCGCTGGTGAGTTTTGCAGGATCGATCGTAGGCATCAGTTGATGCCCTATTTATAACTCATGATCGATGTAGGGCGTGAGAGGCACTCGCTTACTGCCAGGGAAGTCCGCAATCCTGACCGAGCGCTCAACCGGCATTGCGGGCGGAGACAGAACCGTCCGCGCGTCGCAGGCCCTCGTGGGCTGGTACGGTCTGATCTGAGCTTTTCTTCTTTTTCGCGGAGCGCCACTTCCCGATTCCTTCGCCCACCAACTTGTAGATTGGCCGGCGATTATCAATGACCAGTTTTAACCAGGCGCGCTTGGTCATCTGAGGAAAATAGATGCCGCGAAAAAACAGCCGCATGGCCAGATGTATGACCCGTACTTTGATCGACTTATCACTGAGCGAGTCTACGACGCTTGCGTTCCGCTTGGGGCTGTATGATGCGGTCCACGCCTTATCAAGCTCAGCATGCGTTTGCGCAATCGTCATCTTTAAAGGTGTGTTCGCCATCTGGTACGGTGCGAACTCCAACCAGTGCTTTGGCCGCGTCAGCCGGCCCGCTTTCAGCAGGCGATCGTATAGCGGAGTTGCCGGAAAGGGGGTGAGCTGGCCAAAGACCGGCAACCCGGGTGGCCAGCTTTCAATCTGCTCGAGCGTGCGATCAGCCACGCCCGGCGTGTCGTTGTCCAAACCGACGATGAAAGATGTGATTGCATAAATGTCGCGTCGCGCCAGACGATCGAGCACGGTCGCGTACTCCGTGGGCTTGTTGAAGCTTTTGTTCACATCAGCAAGGTTGACTGGATCTATTGACTCCATGCCGATGAAAATCCACTTGCCATGTGACGCTGCGATCAGATCGACGAGTTCCTCATCGCGCAGCAGATTGGCGCTGATTTGAGCTATCCAGGGAAGCTGTGCCCCGGCGGCGATGATATCTCTCAGGAGCGACTTGGTGCGCTTGATATTGATCGCAAAGTTGTCGTCGATGAAAAAGACAATGACCTGGCGTCGATTCTTGCGGGCGTGTTTCTTAAGCCTCAGGAGTTCATTGACCACGCTCTCGTTCGTGCGGAATCTAATCGAGTCCCCGAAGAATCCAGTGACGGTGCAGAATTCACAGCCGTACGGACAGCCGCGACCTGATTCAATCGGAATCAAATGGACTGATTGCCAGCCGTTGGCATGGCGTTCCAATAGCGGTCGTACGACCTTGGGAACCATATTGAATTGTTCCAGGTCGAGCTTCTCCCACGGGATGGCTGGATAAGGCTGCAGACTTGGCTTGCGCTCCTTGCCCGTCTCGTCTACAGGTGTGTAGATCTCTTTGAGTTGACCGCGCGCGGCATCCGCGACGATCTGCGGCCAAGTCTCATCAGCTTCGCCGAGCGCAACGGCATCCGCATGACGCGGACCGCCATCTCGACCCAAAACCTCGTCAGGCACTTCCGTAACGTGAGGGCCTCCCATGACAACCGGCACGCCCGCGGCTCGGATGGCGTCCGCCATGAGATAGGCCCGGGCCACCATCCTGGTCATCGCTCCGATACCAACGAGGCCGATCTGCTGCTCACGTATGAAACTCACCAACTGTCTCTCGTTCATCGGTCGCGCGTTGCCATCAATCAGAATCACCTGATGCTCGGGCGGAGTAAGTGTCTGCAGCAGAAACATCCAGAGGTGAGGCATGAAGTTGCGCGTCACGCCGTTATCCGGATTGTAAAGCAGAATTTTCATGGTTTGTTTTGCAAGTAGGTCTCAGGCCTTCATCGCCGGAAACTCGCTGAGAATACGCTAAAGTTTAGAGAAAGGACAAGCCCCAGGTTCATGTCGCAAGACCCGGCTCAGATCACAAGCCAACCACCTGCTCGCGGCTCTGCCAATGATCAGCTACGTGCGCGGCCATATCAATATTCTCGACCGCCAGCAGTTGTTAGCCCATGTCTGCGAATGTTATCAGGTGGTCAAAGCAGAGCATGAACGATTGCTCGGTTGAAGGTTCTCAAGCGATTATGTGCGTTGGCGCACGGACGGCGGGACCTTTACGTGTTATATATTGCTTTCCCCAGTTATTTGAATCATGCATCTAGTCGACCGACATCGGGACCGAGTCTGACCCACAAACTTCTCCTTATGCCGTTGGTTGGTTCTAAATTGCGGTTTTTTTAAGGAGAGCACCTGATGTCACCAAATTCTAAACAAACACCACATCTTTAGCGATCTCCACATCCAGGGAATCAGAGCAGCTTGCCCGACTTTTAGACGTCGACGACCAAGGAGTGTAAATGTACAACGAAGCAATAAATACGGAGCGCAAGACCATTAACAAGCGCATTAACTGGCACACCGCCACGTTCATGGCACTTTTTCATATCGGGGCGGTCGCCGCGCTATTCATGTTCAGCTGGAAGGCGCTGGTGGTAGCTATAGTGCTCTGGTGGATCTCGGCGAGTCTCGGGGTCGGAATGGGTTTTCACAGGCTCTTGACGCATCGCGGTTACAAGACGCCAAAGGTGGTCGAATATTTTCTGACCCTCTGCGGATTGCTCTCGTTGGAAGGAGGCGCAATCAACTGGGTGGTGACGCATCGCATTCATCATGCGCATACAGATGCGCCGGGCGATCCACATACGCCGCGCGACGGAGGTTGGTGGGCGCACATAGGATGGATGCTAAAAGGCACTGCGCAATCACATGACGAGGCGGCGATGGCGCGCTATGCGCCGGACATGGTCAAGGACAGATTCCACGTCTTGTTCAATCGCGTCTATTGGGTGCCGATAGTGGTTCTCGCCGTGGGGTTGCTCGCATTCGGCGGTTGGGCATTTGTGCTATGGGGAGTTTTCTTCCGGGTCACCTTTAACTTTCATTCCACCTGGTTGGTGAACTCGGCCACGCACATGTGGGGCCGGCGCCGGTTTGCCACGCGCGACGATTCGACTAACAACTGGTGGGTCGCTTTGCTGACCTTTGGCGAGGGATGGCACAACAACCATCATGCGTACCCAACCGCGGCCCGTCACGGACTTGCCTGGTACGAGATCGACCTCAATTGGTGGGGCATTCGGACGCTGCAATTTCTGCGACTGGCGAAAGGGGTTAAGCTGGTCACCCTCGCCGAAGTTTCCGCGTCATAACTCGACATAGTGAAGTCCTGCTCTTCGCTCAATCGGCTGCCTCGCAAACACGCGCCATATGTGTGTTTGCGCACCGATGACTAGCCCCCTGATATGTTATAGGGATGTAGGAGAAATAACAGATCGAATGCCAAACGCCCCCGCACTTCGCGCTCGGCCGGCGAATCGGCTGCTCGCGGCCCTGCCCCCAAAGGAATATCAACGCCTGCTCCCTGAGTTGGAAGACGTTACCCTGGCCTTTGCTCAAGTCATCTATGAACCCGGCGACACTATCCGCCATGCTTATTTTCCCAACGATTCCATCGTGTCGTTGCTCGCCGCTGAGGACTACCACGCATCGCTCGAAGTGGGCATGATCGGCAATGAAGGCATGGCGGGCATTTCCGTCTTCATGGGAGTGAGCACGTCGCGCACTCTCGCTCTGGTTCAAGGTGCCGGAGCCGCAGTAAGAATGAAGTCGGCGGTGCTGCGCCGGGAATCAGATCATGTTGGTTCATTTCACCGCCTGCTGCACCGCTACACACATTCACTGTGGACGCAGATGTCGCTGTGCTCGGCGTGCAACCGTTTCCACACACTGAACGCCCGCCTCGCGCGTTGGCTGCTGATGACTCAAGATCGGATCGGAACAGACGAGTTTCGACTGACTCAGGAGTTCATGTCGAACATGCTGGGCGTGCGCCGGGAAGGTGTTAATAAAGTCGCCGGCGAACTGCAAAGGGGAAAACTGATCAGCTATAGTCGAGGTCATATGGCAATTCTGAATCGCGCGGGCCTGGAAAGAATCTCGTGCGAGTGTTACCGGATCATCAAAGCGGACAGCGATCTCTTTCTAGGTAAGGGTTAAGCCAGATGAAGTAATAACAAAGATCAACACACCTTCATCGCCTATGACAAAACCGGCACTGCCTGAAGCCAAACCTCCCGGCTTGGCGATCGCCGCGTAAACTCCGTCGGTGACTTTGATTAGTTGAAAGTCATCTTCGGCTTTGGGCGCCGCCGAGGTTTTGCCCGAATATGGTCCGGCTGATCCGATCG
>JBGPWS010000069.1:0-15081 GCA_041492345.1 Pyrinomonadaceae bacterium
ACTTGAAGTTGTCAGAACTGAATCAGGCACAACCTCGTTTCCGCGGCTGCTAAAGGGGCGGGTAGAAGATCTCTACACTGTGCTCCATGAAAGGTACGACACGGCTGTCGTGCCTGGCCGCTTCTTTGAATCTCCGCAGCACTTCCGCCTTGGCATGTGCGCTGAGCCTGAGCTGTTCAACGAAGGAGTGAAGAGGTTGGGCGAGGCACTGGATGATCTGCGAGCATGAAAATCAACATCATCGGTGGTGGCCCGGCCGGAATGTACTTCGCCATCCTCATGAAGCACGCCCGTGCCGCACACGAGATTGCGATCTATGAACGCAACCGCCCCGACGATACCTTCGGTTGGGGAGTGGTGTTTTCGGGAAAGACCTTGCGGAATCTGCGCTCGGCCGACGAGCCTTCACACACGGAAATCACTCGGAACTTTGAAGCCTGGGACAACGTCGATGTAGTTCATCGCGCCGAGAAGATTTCCATTCATGGCAACAGCTTTTCCGGAATAGCGCGCCTGCGTCTGCTGAAGATCCTGCAACAGCGCTGTGAAGAGCTGGGCGTCGAAATCAGATTTCGAACTGAAGTGGCGAACTTTGATTCATTAAGAGCGGATTGCGATCTGCTGGTCGCCGCAGACGGCGCTAACAGCCTGGTAAGACAAAGCTTCAAAGACAATTTCGGGCCCGACCTCAGCGTGCGTCCGAACAAGTACATTTGGTACGGCACGAAGCATCTGTTCCACGGACTGACGCTGACGTTTCGCGAAACTCCGGCAGGTGTCTTTGCGGCGCATTCGTACAAGTTCGACCGGACAACCAGCACGTTCATCGTCGAATGTGACCCCGAGACCTGGAACAGTGCCGGCTTTTCCCAAAAGTCGTATGAAGAAACGCGTGCCTATCTTGCGGAAGTTTTTGTCGCGGATCTAAATGGTCAGCCGCTGCTTTCAAACAACTCGAAATGGATTAATTTCCTGCTCGTGAAAAATGGGCGCTGGAGTTTCGACCACGTCGTGCTGCTGGGTGATGCATTGCACACGGCGCATTTCTCAATCGGCTCAGGTACAAAGCTGGCAATGGAAGATGCGATTGCCCTGAAGGAATGTTTCGACGAAACCTCGCATGTGGCGTCGGCTTTGGAACGATTCGAAGCAGTGCGCAAGCCGGTCATCGAGGAATACCAGGCTGCGGCTCACGAGAGCATGGTTTGGTTTGAGAACGCGAGAGACTATATGCATCTGGCGCCGATTGAACTTGCTTACGTGTTGATGACGCGGAGCGGGAGAGTTGATCGCGAGAGTTTGCGAAAGCGCGATCCGAAGTTTGTGGCCAAATACGAAGCCACGGCGGGGTCCACAGATTACGCAGATTTCACAGATTAGAAAGAGCGCAAGAGAGGTTGAAACGAATGACGAGGAACCGGAGCGTTTTGGCCTATTAATCCGGCAATTGAATTTTTTCTCCGTGTAATCTGCGTAATCTGCGGATTACTCTCGCCACTTCGGCGGCAAGAGTCGTCTGCGGCCATCCTCAGCCATCACAATCCCCACTTCATCCAGTTCTTTTCGATCCCAGAGCTTGCAGGTGACCTGACGATGCGCCTGATCCAGGGCCTCGCAATAATTCGTGTAGGTGCAACGGCGAATTTCATCGCCACGTCCCAGCTTTACCTTGATGAACCAATCGGGATCGGCCAGAGCCTGGCGCGCCAAACCGACGATGTCTGCATCACCGTTCTGAAGGATCGTTTCGGCTTGTGCGAATGTCGTGATGCCGCCAGTGCCGACTATGGGCGTGGTGAATCCGGCAGCGTTCGCCGTGTGTTTGATCCTTGCGACCAGCGGCACGGAGCGGCCGAACGGTCCACGTTCATCCGATAGAGTTGTCGGCATGCATTCGTAGCCACTCTGGCCGGTGTAAGGATAGACAGCCTGACCAATCTTTGGTTGCTCGGCGTCTTCGAACTTCCCGCCCTTCGAGATCGAAAGATAATCCATGCCCGCCTTCGCGAATTCGACTCCAAAATAAGCAGCATCAGCAACTCGATTGCCGCCGGCGATCACTTCATCGACAAGGAAACGCGCGCCAACAACGTAATCGCCGCCAACCGCTTGGCGTACCGCGCGATAAACTTCCAGCGGCAGGCGCACGCGATTTTCCCGCGGCCCACCATAGCCATCTTCGCGATTGTTGAGCGCGCTCAGGAAACCAGCCATTGTATAGGCGTGCGCGTAATGCAACTCGACGCCATCGAAGCCGGCTGCGCGGGCTCGGTGTGCGGCTGCGGCAAAGATCGCCGGCAGAACTTGCGGCAATTCGCGAACGTGAGGCAGGTGCGTATCCGTTACGCGCTCACGATAGCCGAAGCGCAGTGATTCAAGCTCGCGTTTGTTCAGCACACGATCGATGACAGCGTCCGCATTGTTGAGAAAGGCGCGCACCTTTGCCTCGTCAGCGCCGATCCAATTCAAGTCCCGGGTCAGGTTGGCAATCGCACGTCGATGATGTTCAGTGATTTCAAGAAAGCGCTGGAAATATTTTTGCGGCTCAGGCCGGCGCTTGACCGCGAGGAAGTCGATAATCTGAATGAAAAGTTTGGTGTGACCCTGACTCGCTTCGCGAACCGTCTCAACCAGTCTCCGCAAGCCGGGAAGAAATCGATCGTGGCTAATTCGTAACAGCGGGCCGCTGGGAATATCGCGAATGCCCGTGGCTTCGACGACCAGCGCGGCCGGTTGGCCGGCGGCGAAGCGTCGATACCAATCAAGATTGTCCTGCGTGACGAAGCCGTCTTCAGTCGCGCGCCAGGGAACCATTGCCGGTACCCAGGTGCGGCTTTCAAGCGTGATCGGTCCGATGCGGATTGGTTGGAACAGCAGCGAACCAGCCGCTTCCTCCGCCGTAGGCCAGCGCGTGGGTGGAATCGGATGCTTAATTGGGTTGGCGAACTTCCACATCTATCGATTCACTCTATCATGTAAATGAAGACTACGGCGTAGCGGCTCGGCCGCCTGATGTGCGGAAAGGCTTTGCCTTTCCGTTAAGCATTCTTATAGAGATGTGAGAGGCTGCGCCTCGAGCAGTTTGGCGGAGGCATAGCCTCCCTCACAGGAAGATAAGACTCTGATGGAAGGGCTGAGCCCTTCCGCACATCAGGCGGCCAAGCCGCAGCACAAGTACTCAACGGAGCACTCGATCGTAAGGTGTCTGTGGTAAATTAACCCGAACCAGACGGAGAACCCTCTTGACTGATGATCTGCTCCAATGGCGTTCTGAGTTTCCCATTCTCGACCAGACTGTCTATCTGATCTCGCACAGTCTCGGCGCGATGCCGCGCGCAACCCACGATCGCCTGCACGAATACGCCGATGTCTGGGCGACGCGCGGCGTGCGCGCGTGGGCCGAAGGCTGGTGGAACATGCCCGTGACAGTCGGGAATGAAGTCGGACGCATCATCGGCGCCGATCCGGGAACGGTCGTGATGCATCAGAACGTTTCGATTTGTCAGTCGCTGATTCTGTCCTGCTTTTTGCCGCTGGCGGAGAATTCGAAACGCCGCAAGATTGTTTATTCCGAACTTAATTTTCCTTCGGTGATGTACGTTTACGAAGCGCATGCCCGCGCCCATGGCCTGCGCATCGAAATCGTGAAGTCCGACGACGGCATCACAGTGCCGCTGGAAAGAATGCTCTCCGCGATCGATGAAGAAACTCTCCTGGTTCCGATCTCTCATGTGCTTTTCAAAAGCGCATTCCTGCAAGACGCGAAAGCAATCACTCAGCGCGCGCATGAAGTCGGCGCGATGGTAGTACTCGACACTTACCAATCAGCCGGCACAGTACCTTTCAGCGTGAAAGACCTGCGGGTGGACTTTGCGACCGGCGGCTCAGTGAAGTGGCTTTGCGGCGGGCCGGGTGCCGGATATCTGTACGTGCGTCCGGATTTGATTGATCGACTCGAGCCAAAGACGACCGGGTGGATGGCCCACGAACAACCGTTCGCGTTTGATAGTGAACTGCGTTACGCTCCAAACATCACGCGCTTTCTGCACGGATCGCCGGCGATCCCGGCCTTGTACGCGGCGCAATCCGGCTATGAAGTCATAAACCAGATTGGCGTGGAAAAGATTCGCGAGAAAAGTGTGCGACAGACTCAACGTCTCATCGAACTCGCCCAGGAGGCAGGTTTCCGCGTAACCAGTCCGAAGAATCCGGCGCAGCGTGGCGGCACGATCACGATTTGGGATGATCACGCGGCCGCGATTACCAAAGAGTTGATTCGCCGTGAATTCATCGTTGACTATCGGCCCGGAGCGGGCGTGCGTATCTCGCCGCACTTCTACACGAAGGACGAAGAATTGGAATTGATCATCGACGAGATGAAAAAGATCCGTGACGCGAAGGCTTATGAAGGAAGTGAAAAAGCCGGCGCGGCGTTTTGAAATTTGGAGTGCGCCGGCAGAGCGTAGCGGCGGCGGCGCTTTGGAATTTCGAGCTGAAAGGAAAGCGGTGTCGCGCTTCGCTTGCCACCGCACTCCAAATAGGTAATCCATGGCAAAAGACTACGGCAGAGACGCACCGCTTTCCTATAACAAGTATCTGCGCGTGCCTGAGCTAATCGACTTGCAGACCTGTCTGTCGTCGCCCGCACAGCACGATGAATTACTTTTCATCACCGTGCATCAGGCCTACGAACTCTGGTTCAAGCAGATCCTGCACGAGATCGACGCGGCCATCGCGTTGATGAAGGAAGATCGCGCCGCGGAAGCCGCACAGGGCCTGCGTCGCGTTGTGGAGATCGAAAAACTTCTGATCGCGCAAATTCATATCCTAGAAACTATGAGCCCGGTCCGCTTTCTCGGATTTCGGGACGAGCTGAATCCGGCCAGCGGTTTTCAGTCGATGCAATTTCGCGAAATCGAATTCTCTTCCGGCCTGAAAGACGAAGCGATCTTGCGAGCGTTCGCCGGCGATGATTTCGCTTTCCAGCGTCTGCAGGCCCGCATGAACGCGCCGTCGTTGTCTGAAGCCTTCTTTGCGCTGCTGCGCCGTCATGGATTCGATACTCCCGCGGTTGACTCGCCCCGTGACGCGAAAGAACGGCGCAGCAATTATGGCAAGCGGCAGCGTGCCCTGGTCGAAGTGCTCACGCACCAGGAGCAGTTCTACCAGGAAAACCAAGTTGCTGAAGGGCTAATTGAGCACGACGAATACTTTTCGCTCTGGCGCTCGCACCACATCAAGATGGTCGAGCGCATGGTGGGGACCAAACCCGGCACGGGCGGTTCGGAGGGCGTCGGATATCTGCAAAAGACGCTCGACAAAAAATTCTTTCCCGAGCTTTGGGAAGCGCGCACGTACCTCAGCAGCAAACATGAAGCCGAAGGGTGTCCGTTTGCGAGTAAGTGATTCCAAGGTGAGCGATTTTGCTTTTCTCTGCACTCCAATCTAAGCGGTTGAGGACCATGATATGAGTGGACAACCTCCCATTAACGAACAGACTACGCAGGATAACGAAGAGATCAAAGTTCTCGTAAGAGAGGCAGTTAATGAGTTGCTGCGTGATCATCTAAAGCGGGAATTACTTGAAGGCGTTCGGTCTGGAGAAAACAGATTCTCTCTCGCAAAGTTCGCAGGACATCCGGCTTTCTTGCTTTTTGTCGGGTTTATCTTAACCGGAATCATTGGGACTCTAGTAACCTCACGTTGGCAAAGGAATGAGTGGGATAGACAGCAGGCGCGGCTGATACAAATTAGAAGGATAGAGCAGAAAGAAAAGATTATGGAGGGATTGACTCAAGCAATTGCCGATAGCAACGAGACCGAGCAAAACGTGCTGATTGCCTTCTCGAAATACTGGCGTCCGCAAGATCCTCGTCGAGAGGAGATAACAAGAGAGAGGCTTGAGGCGTGGCGGGAGCAAGGAGGCCGCAGTTGGCGAATTGCCACAGAGTTAATATGGAACAAGTTGAACTTTTATTTCATAGAGCAGTCAAGAAATGAGCTGCTGAATGTTTTCAATAGGGTACAGAATAGAAGGGCATCGCAACTAAAATAGCCGAGCTGGAAGATCAGTACAACCAAGGCAAGGATGTCAGAACTGATCCTTCTCTCAGCAGCAAGATAAAACCTATTTCCGACGAGATTGATGAGAATCGAAAAGATCTCCGACTGATGACAGTGATCATATTGCAAGAGATTCAAAGAGATGTAGGCTCATAAAGATACGCGGGCCAAATCTGAGCTAGATAACACCTGGCTTCTTAAAGAAGTGCTAATCGACTTCCCCGAACAATTCAACATGGCCGACTACTTCCTCTATCATAATCTGGAGGAAGGGCGGGAAAACAAAGTCTGTCTCTACTTCAAAGACCAAACTTACACCTACGGCGAGACGGCGCGAATGGCGAATCGCGCGGGCAATGCGCTGCGCGAAGCCGGAGTTGAGATCGAGGATCGCGTGCTGATCGTCCTGCCTGACTGTCCTGAGTTTGTCTGGGCCTGGTTTGGCGCGGCCCGCATCGGCGCAGTGATCACGATGGTAAATCCGCTGCTGCCGGCGGACGATTACCGTTACTACCTTGAATACACGCGCGCTCGCGCGGCGATCGTGCACGAATCGTTCATTAAACCCTTTGCTGTGGCTGCTCAGGATGCAAATTACCTGCGCGCCACTCTGGTTGTACGAAACGAAGATGCGGTTGACGAAGATCAGATCGATCCGAAACACAGCCGCGTCAAGTTTCTCTCGTTCTCAGAAAGTGTGTCGGCGCAGCCGAGCGTCTGCCGGGCGGCGGACACACATCGCGACGACATCGCCATCTGGTTGTTCACTTCCGGCTCAACCGGACATCCAAAAGGCGCGGTGCACCTGCAACACGACTTGCCCTACAACACGGAGGTCTTTGCCCGGCGCACGATGGGTGTGAACGAAAACGATTTGACCGTTTCCGTTCCCAAACTCTTCTTCGGTTATGCCACCGGCACCAATCTGCTGTTCCCTTTCTCGGTGGGCGGCGCGACGGCGCTCTTTGCCGAACGCTCGACACCGGAAAAGATGTTCGAAGTGATCGAACGCTATCGCCCGACAATCCTCACGACCGTGCCGACCATGATCAATGCCATGCTTAATGCCGGGGACGCCGCTAAGCACGACTTGTCGAGCATTCGCTTTTGTTATTCGGCAGGCGAGGCGCTGCCGGTCGAGATCTATCATCGCTGGAAGGAAACCTTCGACGTAGAAATCTGTGATGGCATTGGGTCGGCTGAAATGTTTCATATCTACATCACCAACCGGCCGGGCGATGTAAAGCCGGGAACCCTCGGCCGCATCGTCGAAGGTTACGAAGCAAGGGTTGTCGATGCGGAAGAGAATGAAGTTCCCACCGGCGAAATGGGCACGCTAAAGATCAAAGGCGATTCGGCCGCGCTCTGCTATTGGAACGCGCACCAGAAATCGAAAGAGACATTTGCCGGCGATTGGTGCGCGACTGGAGACCAATTTCATGTCGATAGCGACGGTTACTACTGGTATCACGGCCGCACCGACGACATGCTGAAAGTCGGCGGCGTCTTTGTGGCGCCGGCAGAGATCGAAAACTGCTTGCTGCAACACGAAGCCGTGATGGAATGCGCGGTCGTCGGCCACGACGCCGGTGACGGGCTGGTGAAACCGAAAGCTTTTGTGGTGCTCCGTGACGGCCACGAACCAACCGCAGTTGTGGCGGATGAGATCAAGCAGTTCGTTAAATCAAGAATCGCGCTCTACAAATATCCTCGCTGGATTGAGTTTGTCCCTTCCTTGCCGAAGAACGACCGCGGCAAGATAGACCGCAAACTCCTCAAAAATTAGCTATCTTCAGGCCCGCTGTCGGCGGATCTCCTGTCTGATTACCACCAATTTCTTGGAGAAAACGGCCAGAAACCTGCTGGTTTTGTGGAATTGTATACCCACTAACCATTTCCTTTGAACGAGAGTCGAAGAAGACTACGGAGGAAGATATCTCGTGCGAAAGTTAATCCTATTGTTTGCGGCGGTGATTTTGATCGGCTTGCCCACTGTGGCCTCAGCCGACACCGTAACGTTTCAGGCGCCCATTACCGCGCCAAATGCCGGCAGCGGCGGGGCACGGCAGTTTGATCTGGATCATCACAGTGCTTACACGTGGCGAATTGGCGGCGTGGATCTCACCGGCAAAAGCATTACCAGCGCGACCCTGACATTTCGTAACATCAGCAATTGGGATCGCAACCAAAACATGCTCTTCATCCACCTGCTCGATTCGGCGAAGAACGCGGGCGTCAACTCGTTCCAGGATGCCCCTGCGAATCAGACCCCGGTGACCGACATCAATGACGACTTTGCGGGTCAGCGCTATTTGAACAATCCGCTGGTCAATGCCGGAACGGCAAATACTTTTCTGACTCAGCAGTCGTTCTCGACGACACCAGGAGATTTCGTTTATACGTTCACCGCGGATCAGTTGAGAGTGTTGAGTGCCTACTTCCTGAATGGAAGCGACATCGCGTTTGGGTTCGATCCTGATTGTCACTTCTGGAATGACGGCATAGCTTTCTCGTTCACTACAACCCCGAATACCGTACCTGAACCGACTACGATGGTATTGCTGGGAACCGGTCTGGCAGGACTCTACTATCGCCGCAAGCGCCAACAGAAAAAGGCTCGAGAGATTGGCTAAGCAACATTTCGCGATTTGTCACATAGAAAGCCGCAGACAGCATATGCTGCCTGCGGCTTTTTTGTGTTGGTTCGACAACTCCCTCTCCCGGAGGGAGAGGGGAACAAAGTAGCTACCGCAATCGATTCTCCAGGTTGTAATCGCGAAGCCGCCGATAAAGAGTGGATGGCGAGATGCCGAGCATCTCAGCAGCTTTTCCTCGATGCCATCCAGTCTGCTCGAGAGCGGCGATAATCTGTTGTTTCTCGACATCTCGCAACGAGCCCGAGCCGGGTAATCCACCAGTGTCACCCGCGCTCATGGGCATAGAAACATCGCCTGATGAAACCGGGGCAGCCGATAGGCCAGCCGTGAATGGCGCGGCGCCGTTAGTACTGCGGGCAACTTCAGGAGGCAGCTCGTTCGACGTAATGCGTCCTTCGTTCGAGAGGAGTATGGCGCGCTCCAAACAATTCCGCAGCTGTCGCACATTGCCGGGCCAGGCGTACGCTCGCATCCTGCCCAATGCATCCGCCGTGACTTCAGGAGGATTCGCGCCTCCGAGCTGCTTCAAAATGTAATGCATCAGCGGCTCGACGTCTTCGGGTCGTTCGCGCAGCGGCGCCAGATGAATCTGAAAACTGTTGATGCGATAGAGCAGATCCGCGCGAAACGTTCCGTCTCCCACTACGGAATCAATGTTGCGGTTGGTCGCCGTGACGATGCGCACGTTGACTTCAACTTTGCGCACGCCGCCCACGCGGAAAAATGTGTGCGTCTCGATTGCTCGCAGCAGTTTCGCCTGCAAGCTGGGCGGCAGCTCCGTCACTTCATCCAGGAAAAGCGTACCGCCGTCCGCCAATTCAATCAGTCCCAGCTTGCGCGCCTTTGCGCCGGAAAAGGCGCCGGCCTCATAGCCGAACAACTCCGACTCCAGCAGCGATTCCTGGAACGCCGCGCAGTTCAAATCGATAAACGATCCATTAGCGCGATTCGAGAGACGATGGATGGCCTGGGCGATTAATTCCTTGCCGGTGCCGGACTCGCCGGTAATTAGAACGGAGGCTTCCGACGGGGCGACGCGCTCGACTAAGCGAATTGCTTCGTTCATCGCCTGCGACTGGCTGACGATTTCCGGCAAAGCGGATTGCCGCTCGAGTTGCGCGCGCAATCGCTGGTTGTCAACGCGCAGGTTGCGTTTTTCGGCCGCCTGCCGCACGCGCACATCAAGCTCGTTAATGCTGTAGGGCTTGGTCAAGTAATCATAGGCCCCGATCTTCATTGCCTCGACGGCAGTTTCGATCGTGCCCTGGCCGGTGAGCATGATTACTTCCGGCGGGTTAGGCCGTTCGTGAACGCGGCGCAAAAGTTCCATGCCGTCCATGCGCGGCATGTTGATGTCGCACAACAGCACGTCCACGTTGCTTTCTTCCAGCTTGCGCAGCGCTGCTTCGCCGTCAGCCGCAGCCTGCACGCGATAACCCAGGCGTTGTAGTTCCTTCTGCAACACCAATCGCAGGTTGGCTTCGTCTTCCGCTATCAATAGCCTTGCGTCACGCTGTTCGTTCACTGCTTATGCTCCGCACTAAGGAAGGTAATTCATTCATCCGCGACCGGCAACGTGATGGTAAACGTGGTGCCGACGCCGACAGTGGACCGCACGTCCAGGCGGCCACCATGATCAGATAAAATACCATAACAGACGGCCAGCCCCAGACCGGTGCCGCGACCAACGTCTTTCGTCGTAAAGAAGGGATCGAAAATCTTAGTCATGTTCTCAGGCGCGATCCCAATCCCGGTATCTCTGACCTGGACCAGCACCCGAGAATCCGAGCGGATCGCTCGCAACGTCAGGGTTCCGCCCTCGGGCATGGCATCGATCGCGTTAGTGGCCAAAGCCACCACCGCCTGCTGAAGTTGCCCGACGTCGCCGGAAACGCTCGGCAGACCAGCGGCGGCTTCGATCACAATCTGAATGTTGTCGCCCCGCTGCTGGTGAGTCACCAGCCGGGCCGTGGCTTTGATCACTTCCGTCACGTCAACGGGCACGCGCTGTCCGGCCCGCAATCGGCTGAAATCAAGCAACCCGTTGGTAATAGTCTTGCAGCGAAAAGCTTCGTCGCGAATTAAACCGAGGTATTCGCGCAGGTCTTCTGCGTCAGGCGAGTCGTTAAAGGCGCCTTCTTCGATGCGCTTTTCGAGCGACTCTGCACAGGCCGCAATCGTCGCCAGTGGATTATTGATTTCGTGTACCACCCCTGCAGCCAGACGGCCGACCGCGGCAAGTTTTTCCGCGCGCGCGACAGCCCGGTGAGCCCTAACGCGAGCCGTAATGTTTTCGCCCACGGTGATCACATGCGAGACCTCGTCGTTTTCATCGGCGCGCATGGGAATCTTGCTAATCAACCAGTGGTTGGTCTCGCCGGACTCAGTAACGCTTTCCTGTTCGATTCGGTGAATCTCGCCGGTGGCAAAGACCCTGGCGAATTCGCGCTCCAGCAATTCGCGGCTCTGCTTGGTGAGCACGTCAAAAATGTTTCGTCCCAGGGCTTCGCCGCGCGGCAGTCCGAGTTCGCCCAGTTCGCGATTTCGGTTCCAGGCCACAATGCGATACTCGCGATCGATTGCGTACAACGACAATGGCAGGGTGTCGATGATCGCTTCGGTGAAGCGCTGCTGCATCTCGGACTCAGCGGTGCGGCGATCTACTTCCTGTGCCAACGTGGCCGCCGATTCGCGCGCGCCGAGGTAGAGCGTCGAGATGTGCGCCGCCAGGGCGGCCTGTTGGGCGGCGGCATCTATTAAGCGGCATTCATCTTCGGTGCAATCCTTTGCCGTAGCGAAAGCCACGACCATGGCGCCAAAGATCTTTTCGCCGAAACGAATTGGCACCAGATACTCCGTTTCATGTGGTGCGTCGCGAAGCAAAAACTCCCGGCTGTTTGTCAGCCAGGCGGGAGATGTGGAACGCGCAGAGGCCAACCATCTTTCCAGCCGATCCATATTGATCAGAGCAGAACTTCCGGCGCTTCCTTCTCGATCAAAAACACACACCGCGAGTCCCTTGCCGTTGTTCTTTATTGCGCAGGCGCTCTGTGAGGCGTTCGTCCCTTCATAGATTGCCCCGGCGACGCGACTCGCGACTTGCTCGGGCATAATCGTTCGCAACAGGCCGCGGCCGAGATCGGCGAGAAAGCTCAACTCGCGATTGCTCCCCATCAGTTCCGATTCACGCTGCGCAAAGTTCAGGTGAGAGTTAACCCGCGACAGGAGCTCGCCCGGCGTGGACGGCTTGACGATGTAATCATCGGCGCCGGCGGTGAAGGCTTCGACTTTGCGGCCTTCGCTGTCGTCGGCGGAAAAAACAACCAGGGGCAACTGCTTCAATGCCGGCTGGGCGCGCAGCAGGCGGCAAAGCGCGACGCCGTCAACTTCGGGAAGCTCGACGTCGAGCATCACCAGGTCGCACGGTTGTTTTTGCAGCAGACGCAGCGCAGCCGGCGCGTCCGACACACCTATTGTGCGATGGCCGGCGCTTTCGAAAACGCTACGCAAACCTTCGCGTGCCGATCGATCGTCGTCGACGATCAGCAGAGTGGCGCCGGTTGTTTGTTGAGTGGGTGAAACTGGCATTCTTCGTAGCACGAGTTTGTGGCAGTCCTTCGCTTTGCGAGGTGGCGTTCCTGAAGATGAGGAGGGGTAAATACAGAACCGCTTGCAATAGCGAGCGGTCACTAGCCTGGGAAAAAAGGCGCTGGATTCAGCCGGCCGATCAGAACGCCGACCGTTCGCGGGTTAGACAGAGCGTGGACCCGCGGACCACTCTTCCAATTTGACGGGTGAGGGGGTGGGTTGTCAAGGATTATTAGCTTTTTCAGTACAAATCGAGTTTCGGGCGTTGTATTAGCGTTGAGCCAAGTCCCGAGTTGTAAAATCTTCATTTGAAGAAACTGCGGAAGGGCTATTAAGGCGAAAGATGTGCGACGGGAATCTTCTCGATTCGCTTGGAGGGCTTAGTTCCGTTGGCAATATCATTTACGGCATGAAGAATGTCGGCGCTGTAATACCTCGCGCCGCACGTGTCGCACACTCCGATGACGACGTCTTCAAGGATGATGAATCCCTTCTTATGCTTGAAGGCCTCACGCTGTACCTTCTTTGGGCGAACGGTTCCGTCGCAGTGTTCACAGGCGTAGCCGTACGGCCCATTGTTATTGTTCTTTGCCGACTTCATAGACTGTTAGGGTATGTCTCTAATTCGCTCTATGGTTCGGGGAGGCAGACGGAGAGTTTACCAAACCTCTGTGAATTCTCGGTGATGGCGATCTTGCAACGGAGAATTAGTTGATAGCGGTGGTTACGAGCGGGCCGTCGGGGCGTTCTGCCGCGGCCTTGGAGGAACTGGGCTGCTTGTTCGCAGCGCTGAACAGGCTGGTTTTGTGGGTTGACTTGGCGCGATACATGGCCTGATCGGCGGCCACCAGGAGATGATCCAGGGTCTCGCCGTCGGCTCCGTAGACGGCTGAGCCCACGCTGATGCCGACCCGCGCGCGACCCTGCGCGCGCACGTCGATCGAAAAGCCTGAGACCGTTTTTTCGATGCGCTCGCGAAGTTCCTCAACCTGCTCGACCGTCGCATCATTTACGATCGCGACGAATTCGTCTCCTGCATAGCGCGCCAGAAAATCGTACTCGCGCAATTGAGCATGAACCAGACCAGCGACCTCGCGCAGCATTCGATCGCCGAGCTTGTGCCCGAACGTGTCGTTGACCAACTTGAAGTCGTCGAGGTCGAGCATGATCACCTGGAATGGCCGGCCGGTGCGTCGCGCACGCGATGCCTCTTCTTCGAAACGAACGTGCAATCTGCGCGCGTTCGGCAGGCCGGTGAGCGAGTCAGTGAGCGCGTTCGATTCGGCCCGGGCATGATTCACAGCGTTAGCCAGCGCGTCCGACGCGAGCCGGGTCACTGTTTCCAGCAGACGGATCTGATCGTCGCTGTATTCTTTGAGGCTCGTGGAGTACACCGAAAGTGCTCCCAGCAACAGATCGTCCTTGAACAATGGCAGCGAAGCCATCGAACTATAGTCTCCCTCGGCGGCGAACTTCGTGTCCGCGAAGTCCAGGCTCGGGTGAATACGATTGATCGCTCGCCGGTTCGACAAAGCAAAGCCGGTTACGCCTTCGCCGGGAGCTACGCATCTCGCCCGCAATAGATCGGCGTTCAGCCCCATAGCCAGCGCCGCGGTCGCATAACCTTTGACGTCGTCATAGAGATAAACCACGCACGTATCGAACGGAACGATCTGCCCCACCTTGTCGACCAGCACCGACAATGTGTTCTCGACTTCGAGTGAAGATCCAAACGTGCGAGCGATCTCGTACAGCGCGTAGACTTCGCGATGTGCGTTGCGAATCTGATCGTAGGCGGCGAACGATGTGTTTTGGCGAGCCTGAGCCAACTGATCTTCCGGCGGGGCGATGGTTCTGCCAGGCGTGCCGGTGTGGATTTGATCGGCAAGGCCGCGAGCCGCAATTTCAGCTTCGAATCGCGGCAGGTGCTCGATAAACAGATCGACAATTCTGGGATCGAATTGCGTGCCTGAATCACCGCGCAATAATTCGATCGCCTCTTCGCGCGTCATGCCGGGGCGGAAGGGCCGGGTTTCGCGCACTGAGTCGAAACAATCAATCACTGACATGATCCGCGCCGTGATCGGGATTTGTTCTTCCTTCAAGCCATCGGGATAGCCTTTCCCATCCCAGCGCTCGTGATGATGTCTGACGATCGGCAGGACCGGGTAAGGGAAGTTGACGCGGCCCAGGATTTCGGCCCCGACGATGGTATGTATTTTGGTTTTCTCGAACTCAGCCAGTGTGAGAGTTCCCGGCTTATTCAGAATGTGATCGGGCACCGCGAGTTTTCCTACGTCGTGCAGCAAGGCCCCGGCGTTGAGCGCGGCGATCTCAGCTTCAGACAGACGCAGCAGCTCGCCCAGTCCTTCGGCGTAAATCTGCACGCGGCGCACATGGAAATGCGTGGTTTGATCTTTCGCATCAATCGCCGTGGCCAGGGCTTCCACAGTTGCCAGATGCAGCCGGCTTAGCTCTTCAGCTTCTCGGGTTTTGGCGTTGACACGCTCAAAGTAGATCTTGTAGGTCCAAAAGGTAGCCGCGATGATTGGCACGCTCAGCAGCACATAAGCCCATCCCAGCCTCGACACCGCCGAGTAGATAATTGCCGTCGCGATTGCCGAACCAAGAAACGACCACCACGTCCACAGATATCCGTCGCGCCAGAACCTCAGAATCGACCGCTGGGTTCGCAGCGCGTAGATTGTCGAAATTGTGAAACCGTTGATGAAGTACTGAAGTATCGCCAACAGTGCCAGCGCGCCGAGCAAGT
>JBGPWS010000064.1:0-15799 GCA_041492345.1 Pyrinomonadaceae bacterium
AAAATTTGTGGACGGCGGGGCCGAACTGCGCGAGGCTTATGAGCACAAAGGCAATCCCCGCGTGTTGCAGGTGCAACTGCGCGGCGAGTATGCCTACGTGGCCGCGGGTGAAGGTGGTTTGCGAGTCTACGACGTTGCGCAGATCGATCAGAAGGGATTCTCAGAGCGCATCACGACCGCGCCGGTTTCGCGTTTCGGACAGAGATTTTACGTTAAGACAAAGTACGCGACGGCGGTGGCTGCGCCGTCCACTCTGGCGGTCGATCCAGCGCGTTGGCGCATGACTACAGATGGACAGATGGTTGATCCGGATCGCGCGCGACAATTGCCCGCTGACAAACTAGTCAACGAAGAACAGCCCATTCATCCGTTGTACGCTTATCTATATTTGGTTGATAAGTTCGAAGGATTGATTCTGGTGAACGCGGCCACGCTGCTGGATGGCGATCCGCTTAATAACTATTTGAAGCGCCAACTCGATCCGAACAAGTATGCAAACGGCGCTTTCAATCCTGACGGTGCGCTTACCGGCGCGAACAACATCGTCATCGCGGGAACCCACGCTTACATTACCACCGACCGCGAACTCGTAGTCGTCAACCTCGACGATCCGCTTAACCCAAAAATCGTGAGTCGCACAGGCGCGCCGGTGCTCAAGCATCCGCGCGCGGTTGCTATTCAATTCAGGTACGGCTTTGTCGTCGACGATGATGGCCTGAAAGTCATCGATCTAACTGAACCAGGGAGCGCGCGAGTGGTCGAAGGCGCGCTGGTGCCACTGGCCGATGCGCGTGACGTGTATACAGCGCGCACCTACGCGTATGTGGCCGACGGTAAAGACGGCGTCGCGATTGTTGATGTGAAGCTGCCGGAGAAGCCGCGTCTCGAGCAGATGTACAACGCGGCCGGGAAGCTTAACGATACGCGTCAGGTGAAGATCGCAATGACCAACGCGAGCTTGTTTGCCTATGTCGCCGACGGGAAAAATGGTTTGCGGATCGTGCAACTAACTTCTCCGGAGACGATGGCGACTTATGCCGGCTTCAGTCCGCGGCCTGAGCCGCAACTGATCGCCACCTTCAAGACCAAAGGCGACGCGCTGGCTGTTTCCAAAGGTCTCGATCGTGATCGGGCCGTGGATGAGAGCGGTAACCAGATCGCCGTGTTCGGTCGGCGTGGCGCCCGACCATTTACGTTTGCGGAAATGCAGCGGACGCTCCGGACCAATGAAGGGCAGGGTTCATTATTTACCGTTACAGACGAACCGACCACAGAGCCGCGCAACCCGAAAGCGGCTAACCTTTCCAAGTCGTCCGCCCTCATTGGCGCTTTGTTAGGACTTCTTCTCGCGGTTGCCGGTTGGCGGATGCGAGGAGGTGGGATAGCGTGACTTGGGCTGAGTCAGGGCGGGGTAGCCGCGTGCGAGTGCAGTTTGATCTCCCTTCTCCCAGTGGGAGAAGGGCCGGGGAAGAGGGGCGAAGCTGGGGCAGTTCGATACTCAAGCCCTCTCCCCAACCCTCTCCCAAAGGGAGAGGGAGTCAGGATTCAAACTTAACCAGTGCTCTAACGGCGCTGGCTCACTTTTTTCTTCTTAGTGAAGAAGGTTATTGCAAAATCAGTGGGGCTGCGGTTAGATTGACGGGCGGAGTAACTGAAAGATCTTAATTCGACAAGCGCGCGCTGCCACGCGCCATATTCGAAATCTTCACTGGAGGTAGAAGAAGTGCCGACCGGAACGTGTCCTGAATGCGATGCCGACGTCCACGTGGATATCGACGTGGACAAGGGCGAGATGGTGGATTGTGAAGAGTGTGGAGTTCAACTCGAAGTCGTCGGTCTGGATCCAGTTGAGCTGGACCTCGTCGAGGAAGAATCGCCTGACGACGACGACGATGAGGATGAGTTCTGAGAAGTCAGTAGGCAGTAAGCAGGAGTCAGTAGGCAGCAAAACACTGTCTTGCTTTCTGCCTACTGCTTTCTGGCCTGGTACCCCGGCCGGCTTTGCCGCAAAGTCATCCCACGCGGGCCCTCAATTCTAATCGGGTGGAACTTGCCGTCATTCCGTTTATCATCTGGCGCGTAAAACGCCAGCACATAAGCCGCCGCCACTTCTTCGGCGATAGCCCGAAACAGCGGTCCTAAATCCTTTTCGTTAGCATAGACACTTCGCCCGCCGGTCTTCTCCACCAGTCCGCTAACGTCCAGCGGGGTTGGCAGCGGATTCATCTGCGCGGACGCCAGCAGGTGTGTGAACGAGGGCATCGTAACCACGTAGACGCTCGTGTCTGAGGCGTTGGCGCGTTCGATCACGGTGTCGGGTGAAACGGTGTCGCCCACTGGAAAGCCGTCGGTGATGACCACGATGGCTCGCTTCATCATCTGATGCTCGCGCGTGAGCGGCGCATGGCGAACCAGCATTCGCACTGCGTCATCAACCGCATCATACGTGTGAGTGGACATGCCGTTAGGTTCGTGTGCGAGCCGGTTGAAGGCCCGATCGAGTTTCTCGCGATCATTGGTGAAGGTTTGAATTGTCTTTACACGCATGCCGAAGGTCATGACCGCGAAGACGGCTGGGTGTTCGGCCAGGCGTCGCGAAAACTCGCGCATGGCATCGCTGACTCGCGCGACCTCTTCGGGCGTCATACTCCCAGAGAGATCAAGCGCGAACACGATCGCCACCGGACGCGGCGCGCCTTCGATTTTCTCGACATTGAAGAAAGCGATTGGCCGTTCGATGCCGTCTTCATAAAGCTTGAAATCTTCTTTTTTCAGGTTGCGCACCAGCAGGCCCTTCGCGTCTGTGACCGTGACGTCTACCGGCACAAGGTCAGTGTCGATCTTGATAATTTCCTGCGGCTCGGTTTCGGGCGGAAGGGCCCGGCGGGGGCGCTCCTTCTTGGAGTCGTCCTGGGCTACGATCGAGATCGATGCCACTGCCGTTAGCATAAAAACGAGGGCGAGTTGACAGGCTCGACGCAGGAACAGTTGATAGCCAAACCGGGAGCACGGCCGTGGCGACTGGAGCGAATTGGAGCGGACTAACATAATGCCGGGGTAATTATACGACCGAGAAAACTTGCGCGCTACGTTCGCGCAGGCAACGCCGGCCCCTTGGGAGGCGTCAGTTAATAGCGTAACGACCGGACAGTTCCACTGGTAGCTGTGCAGCTTTTCATGTTAATTTCAAATCAAGGAAACCGAAATGAGATTGATCAGAACGAGTTTCGTAACCGTGCTGCTGCTGCTTCTGGCAGTTGCATGTCTGGCTCAGGATAAAACGACCGGGGCAATCAAAGGCAAAGTGCGAGTTGAGCAGGGATCGCCCAGCGGCGTGGCGGTGATTCTGCTTCAGGACGACCGGGAAGTAACGCGCGCGGCCACCGACAAGAAAGGCGACTTTGGCATCGCCCATATTGCCCCCGGACTTTACACGGTCACCTTTCGCAAACCGGGCCTGGCGGTCGGTTCGATTTCAGACCTCGATGTGAAAGCGGGCAAAACTCGCGCCCTCCATGACCTCGTGCTGGGTGTAGACGACGGCTCGATCGCTTTTCTTCGCGGCAGCGTATTCACCGAATCGGGGCGCAGCGTTCCCGGAGTGCGGGTTGAACTCGTCAAAGTCATTGATGAAAACTCGGTGCAAAAGATCGATGCCCGCGTGACCGGCGAAACTGGCGAATTTGTATTTCGACTGTCTCCCGAGACGGCAAAGTATCGGGTCACAGTGAAAGCAGACGGAGCACAACTCGCTTCGAAAGACGTCGAGGTCGATAGCGCGGCGGTCTATCGGGTGGCGCTGACGCTGAAACCCTTGCCGAAATAGGGCTGAAATTTCGCAGTCAAATCTCGGGCGGCGTGCGGTTCGGGACCTCCAAGTCTCAGAAAAAACAGAATCTCAGTAGGATAGTGATCGGCTTTGCGCCAGGATGAGTGCATAATTCAGGCGCACTCCAAATTGCCATGTCTGCCAAATTGCCATGTCTGATCGCGAAGAGTTTCTAACCGCAAGGCAGCTCGCCGAAATTCTGCAGGTGAGCGAATCAACGGTGCTCCGCCTCGCAAGCAAGCGCCGCATTCCTTCCGTGCGCCTGAGTCCGCGTATTATTCGTTTTCATCTGGACGCTGTGCGCGAAGCCCTGGACGTACCGCGCAGTTCCAGTCCCCGTCACCTGCAGACTGATGATGCGCAGTTGTCGTTTGAGGATCTGCTGTCGAGTTAGGAATGTTCGACAAACTTTTCAGTTTGTCGTCCAAGCTCGCTGGGAGAGAATCAGGTAAGGGCAGACTAGAGAGTACGTCGGAGCCTACTTTGATGGTCGCCGGCCCAGAGGAATTTCCACCCACTGACCATTCTGATTGATGTAAGCGCGCGTTCGTTTGATCGGAAACCTGCGCTCAAAGCCGGGATTACTTTTCAGGAAGCGATCGATCGTCGCGCGATCGCCGGTGGCCACGCGCCAACTTCCATCTTCCCGCACCAGATACTGCTGCACGACCAACTTGCCGTCCGCATTAAAAGGCTGGTCGATGCGCGCGTACATGGTGGTATCGACAACGGCCAGATTTCCCGACACGCTCACGCGACCAATTTCGATGCGCTCGAGTTGATACATGTTCCGCGTACCCTGAAGCGCCTTAGCGAAACGATCGCGCGTCATCCGGGAACGCGAAGAGGAGGGCAGCGAATCATAGAGCGCTTCGTATTGGCCGCCTTTGAGTTGATCAAAGATGCGTTGGACTGCGCTGCGCACTTCAGACTCATCCGATGGTGCGGCGCTGACGGCCGGCAGACTTACCGGTGCCAGGAAGCTTAAGCAGCAAACCACGAACACCAGCGAGAGAATTAATAGCTTACTTTTCATCGGCGTCTTCATGAGTTTCCTGCTCGCTTGATCCCTCTTCGGCGGTCGCAAGCTTTGCGCCCAACTGCGCGCGATAGCTCAGGAACCACGCGACAGCGCCCAGAGCTGCGGTAACGAAAGCGGCCGACATATTGTTCCGCCACAGGAACGCTGCCGCTACAATTACCAGTACTGCTGCCAGTATGATCCAGGTGCGTTCGATCATCGTTGCGTCATTTCACGGTTACTGAGATTGTCGAGTTGATCGTAGCCGGTGGATAACACTTTTCCTCGTCGCAGGCCTGCACCTTGATGGTGATTGGCAACGATCGAGGCCCGGCGGCGGCATTCTTTTCGGCGCGCAGATTTAGCTTAATTGGTACCTCACCTTCGTAGACCGCGAGCGGCTGTTCCGCGAACCGAAATTTCTTCTTTTCCGCCGCAGGATAGCCGGGCGTTCCGACGGTGATTCCTTCAACTTTACCTGAGGTCAATTCCGTGGCAATCAGATACGAGAAGGTCGCCGGGTTGGCATTGACGTGAAACCCGGTAGAAATTGAAAGCTTCATAATAGCCTCGGCAGAGCTGTCGTGCGGGATCGAAACTGCGGACGATGTAACCTTCACAACCTGATCCGAAGATGAGATCTCGGTGGGCGTGGGCGACGCGGACACAGGGTTGCCGCCCGTTTTGGAATGGAGGCCATTAGTGCACGCTGCCAGGAAGAACGCAGCGAGCAGGAACAAGACACAAGAGAACGCTCTGCTCATTCTTCACCTGCTTCCTTCCCATCCCCTCTCTTAATCCCAAACTTCTCCAGACGATATTGCAAGGTGCGAAAGGTAAGTCCGAGAAGCTTCGCTGCCTTGGTGATGTTGTAGTCGGTCTGATCCATGGCCTGGAGAATCAGATTCTTTTCGACCTCTTCGAACGAGATTCCTTCAGGCGGCAGCTTGAAACCGCCGGTGGCCGCAGTCTGCGATTCCTGCCGCACTTCCGTCGGCAGATCGTCAGGGATGATCATGTCGCCTTCGCAAAGCAGGATTGCGCGCTCAATTGCCGACTCAAGTTGCCGCACGTTTCCCGGCCAGCCGTAGTCTTGCAGGATGCGTCTGGTTTCAGCCGTCAACCCCTTCACCAGACGCGAAGTATTCCGCGTATGCTTCTTCAGAAAGTAGTCGATCAGCACGGGAATGTCCTCGCGTCGTTCGCGCAAGGGCGACACGTCTACTGACAAAACGTTAAGCCGATAGTAGAGGTCGTCGCGAAAACGACCATCGCCAACCATCGCGCGAAGATCCCGGTTCGTGGCGGCAATGACACGCACGTCCACAGGAATTTCGTAAGTCCCGCCGACGCGGCGAACTCTCCGTTCCTGCAAAGCGCGCAGCAGTTTTGCCTGCATGCTGACATCAAGCTCAGCAATCTCATCGAGAAAGAGCGTGCCGCGATCAGCCACTTCGAACAGGCCTTTCTTGTCCACATGCGCGCCGGTGAACGAGCCTTTCTCGTGACCGAACAGCTCGGACTCCAGCAGATTTTCGTTAATCGCCGCACAATTGACCGCCTGAAACATCTCTGAAGAGCGCGGAGATTGGTTATGAATCGCGCGGGCGATTAACTCCTTGCCCGTGCCTGACTCGCCGCGAATCAAGACGGTCGAGCTGGAGCGCGCGACTTTCAGAATCATCTTCTTCACCGCTTCCATTTTTGGAGAAGCGGAAATAATCTCGACGTCGATTTTGTCGAGGTTGCCGAGCGCGCGTTTGATTGTTCCCAGCAGCGCGTCGCGCTCGAAGGGTTTTTGCAGGTAATCAAAGGCGCCACGGCGCAGAGCTTCCTTGGCCGAGTCGATGGTGCCGTGCGCGGTTAGCAGCAGGACGATGATCGAAGAGTCGAGCGCCAGCAGTTGCTGCAGGAGTTCGATTCCGTCCATACCCGTCATCTTCAGATCGGTCAAGGCCAGGTCGAAGCTGCGCTCCTTCGCGAACTTGAGCGCGGCCTCGCCAGAGGCAGCCGAAGTGACGTCGTACCCGGCACTCGTCAGAATCTCCTGCAGGATGTCGCGTTGCGGTTTTTCGTCGTCTACAACGAGTATGCTTTTTCGTGCCATGATTGATTCCGAGTGCGGTGGTCGCTCACCTCTTCGCCGGCGGGCAAGTAGCCCGCCTCTAAACGTTGGGCTGCTGGTTCGTCGGCAGCGTGATCGTGAACGTTGTACCTTCCCCCACTTTCGATTTTACTGAGATCGTTCCGTCATGATCATCGACGGCTTTCTTGACGATCGCCAACCCGAGACCGGTGCCCGTCTCTTTGGTTGAATAGTACGGCTCGAACACTTTTGAGATATCTTCAGGGGCTATCCCACGGCCGCTGTCGGTTACATCAATGCGCGCCCGACGGCCACCGTCTTCGCTCGACAAAACAACGGATAGCTTACCACCGCTGCCGTCCATCGCCTGGAAGCCGTTGATAATCAGGTTAATCAACGCCGAGCGCAGCGATTCGGCGTCAGCCATTACCGGCGGCACGTTGCCCTGTTTGTAAACGCGCGCTTCGACATTACTTTCGGCAGCCTGAGGTTCAAAGATGCGCATCGCGTCACAGGCGGCCGCGAACAAATCGAGCGGTTGCGGCTCGAGCTTCGCCGGTCGAGAATAGTTTAGGAACTCCGTGATCCGACTATTGATACGCGCAACTTCCAACTTTAGTTGTTTAGTCAGGCTATTGAATTTCTCCTGCTTTTCCGGATCGGTCGGGGTGAAGGTGGCGCGTAAGTGATCGAGGGTCAGGTTGATGTAGTTCAGCGGATTTCTGATTTCATGCGCAATCGCCGAAGCTAATCGACTTACCACAACGGCCTTCTCGGCGTTGTAAAGTTGCGCTTCGAGTTCGCGCGTGCGGCCGAGCTTGACCGTCATGTCATTGAACAGTTCAGTGAGTTCTCCCATTTCGTCGTGGCGTCCGCTGGTAGGAACCTGGAAAGAAAAGTCTCCGCCGGCGACACGACGGGCGCCGATCGATAAAGATTTGATCGGGCGCGTGAAGCGCCAGACTACAATCGCAGTTAAGCAGGTAGTGACTAGTAACACTGCCAGCGTGTAAAGCAGCGATTGTCGCGCCTGACGTTTCAAGAGCGCCGTCAGGGTGTTGGCTGAGTCGAGCACGACCACGACGTAACGACGCCCTTTGTCCGTTTCCACCGGGAAGTAAAACGCACCAGCGTTGCCCCGATGGTGCGGCCCGATAGTCATGCCCTCAGGCAGCGGCGTATTATCAGGAGGGAGTTCGATTGCGCTGTTGAGCGGCGGCAGGGAAATGTCCTTCACTGTTACCCAACGAATGGATTTATCCGGATTCTCTCGGGGGACCTGATTCTTATCCAGGCTGTCTTTGATATTTCCCTGCTCGTCAACGATGAGCACGTTCTTCACGAGGTCGGCCTGCTCGCCGAGCAAAGGCTGCTTCGCCTGCTCACGCATCTGATCCAGATACAAACCGCTGGAAAGACTCTTCACGCCGAGAGTGACGCCGGCCATGATGGCTTGCTGCTGCTCGACGATGAATTGAGTGTTGCTCCGTACTGAACGCAGGTTTACGTAATACTGAACGCTCAAGGTAAGCATCAAGAGCGCGGCCAGCAGCAGCAACAGGCGAACGCGGAAGCTGTTTAGCAATCTCGACAAGATCTCTTGACCAAGCAAAATGCGCGCCAAACAACTGCTAAAAGTGATTGCTGGCGTCCATAATTTTGGGTTGCCGTTTCCTTAAGCTGATGTTATAGTTGGCTCGGCCTCAAAGCAAACTCCCCAGAGGCTGCCCGCGGGATCGAATCCCGTCTCACGTTACGGCTAGCAGTGAAAATAGAACGTGGGAGCTTATTGCAGGAATTTGAGCGCCCTTAACGGTTTCAGAGCTTATTAGGACGAGCAAGGCACGTCGCCCCTCGACGCGCAAATCAAAGCAGCGAGAGTTTCATTCATTTCCGCCTCGAGCGCACTGTACTTGGGATAGTATTTTTTAATGAGGGAGTTGCCGATGAATCTTAAAAGTTCCCCCAGGGTCGCACGTGTCGTATTTAGCCTCTTCATCCTCTTCGCATTAATTGGTTCGCTCACAGTTGAAGCCTCGGCACGCGGAAAGCATCCGCGAGGCCGAACTGCGCGCAAAGCTACAGCCAGAGTTGCGCGCGGCGGGAAGTTATCCAAACGCGAGCGCAGGCAGTTGGCGCGCGCCGGCCGCCGCGGTGGTCGCGTACATTTATCGAAACGAGAAATGCGCGCCGAGCGCCAACGCGACGCGCGTGAACAAGCTGCATATATTGCCAAGCTCGAAAAGCGTGCCGGTCACAAGCTGAGCAAGCGCGAGCGCGCGGCAGAGATGCGCCGTTTCGGATCGAAGCACCGCCGTGAGCTTGAAGAAGCGCGTCGTCGCGCGGAAGCCGCGCGGCAGGCAGCGATTGCCAGACAACGTGCCATCGACGAGGGGATGCGCAACGAAGCTGAGGCGAATATCGCCAAAGACAATACCGTGGGCGAGGACCTGGAAGTGCGCAACGCTGCGGTCGCGGCCCTCGGTCACCATGCCGGCACCGTCGTTGTGATGGATCCGAAGAACGGACGGATCTACACGGTCGTTAATCAGGAATGGGCGCTTCGTCGTGGCTTCAAACCCTGCTCTACCATAAAACTAGTTACGGGTGTGGCCGGCTTGTGCGAGAAGGTTATTCAGCCTATCGAAACTGTCAGCGATGGCAGTAATTATCGTATCGATCTGACGGATGCGTTGGCTTATTCAAACAATTCGTATTTCCAACACGTAGGCGGCGAGGTCGGTTTCGACAAGATGGTGTCCTACGCTCGCGAGTTGGGCCTGGGTGAAAAAACCGGAATTAACTACGTCAATGAGTCGCCCGGCAGGGTGCCGCTATTCAAATCAGGGTACGCGGTAAACCATATGAGTTCCCATGGAGACGATTTCGAAGTCACGGCGATTCAATTAGCGGCCCTCGTCTCGGCGATGTCGAACGGCGGCAAGTTGCTGATGCCGCACGTGCCGCGAACGGTCGAAGAGAACTCGCAGTTCAAGACCGAGGTGCGGCGCAGAATTAACATTGACAATGATGCCTGGAAACGCATGGTTCCGGGAATGATTGGTGCAGTCAATTACGGCTCTGGCAAGAAAGCCTATCGTCCCGAACAAACCGTTGCCGGAAAGACCGGTACTTGCATTGGACAGGGAGCGTGGCTGGGGCTGTTTACTTCCTATGCTCCGGTCGTCAATCCGCGTCTGGCGGTAGTGGTGATCACGCGTGGGACAGATGCGCATGGACACCTACCCGCAGCCATTGCCGGCAATATCTACCGGGCGTTGAGCCCGCGCTTCGGCACGCAGATCAATTTCCAAATCGCCGAAGGTCCGGACGACGAGGCTACGCCCAAGGGCGCGCGCGACAAGAAGGCTGCCGCCCTGAATGAAGAGGCCAAGGAAACAAGAGCCGCAACGGAAGCCGAGGAAAACAGCGATGACGCGGCTGACACGGCAAACTCCGGGAACGCAAATCCAAATGCCACTAGCGCGCCGGCAAGTGAGAAGAGTAAGGTGAAGACTACTTCGATGCCGCTCGAAAACAAGCCAAAGCCGCCGGCCAAAGCTCCGGCAAAGACGGGCACGAATGACAACAAGGACGGCCGCCCCCGGCGTATTCAACCGAACCAGCCGTGACCCGCTTCTAAAAAGTTCACCGGCCGGTTTCGCGACAATAACAGGTAAAGCCGAACTCTCGTGGTTTCTTGCGAGAGTTCGGCTTTTTTGATGTGATGTCGCGATGGTTGTCGCCTAAGCGGATTAAGGCTTGACACACGACGGCTGTTGCTTGATTATTGCCGTTTCGTTTGTGGCATAAACCCGCGAACGCACCCACGGTTCAGCGGTCGCGCTTTCTGCGTGACAACGAGCGGCTCGGGAATTGCATCTTAAACTGGCCGTGCGTGAGCACCAGGCAACTCCCGACAGGTTGCGTCAGAAGTCAGGAATAGGAATCGATCGGAGGCTTGAAGCAAAAACAATGAAACGGACAATCATACTGTTGGCAGTTGCTGTCATGTTGGCAGCATTTGCCACGCCGGCGTTGGCCCAGACAAAAGAGTGCAATGACGAGAATAAGGCCGCGTGGTATGACACTTTTCTTAAGAACTACAAGGGGGATCCACCTCAGCAAAAAATTGCTTACGATGCCGCCAAGCTGTATTTGACTTCCTGTCCCGAAGATCCGGCTGACAAGATTGCCGACTTCATGAAGAACAAGTTTGTGATTCCGTATGAGAAAATGACTGCCGGTGCGGACGTCGCGAAGCAATTTGAAGATGCGGTAAAGAATGCGAAGTATGCGGATCAGATGAGGCTGGGTAAGCTGGTATTGGCCGGTGATCCTGAAAACGTGAAGGTGTACATCATAATGGCAGTCGCGGGTTTGAACGATCAGGCTCTACTCGCTGATTCAGCGCAATATGCGAAGAAGGCTATAGAAATGATTGAGGCTGGAAAGCCATTTGCGCCGTTGTTCGAATCCAACAAAGACAAAGCGCTGGCAAATCTGACCTATGTGTTCGCAAGGGCCACAGCCGCGACCTCGCCGACGGAGGCGATTCCTTATTTCCTGAAAGCTGCCAGGTTTGAGAGTGAGCAGAAAAAGAATCCACAGCTTTATTTGGATCTGGCCGACGCTTACGAAAAGGGCCCACGCGCGAAACTGAGTGATGAGTATAAGAGCAAGATTGCGGCCGACGGCACGGAGACTGCGGACAGCAAGCTAGTGCTGGTGAACCTCAACCAGGTGGTGGACCGACAGATCGATGCTTGGGCGCGAGCCGCAGCGCTGGCGAGCGACGCCAACACGAAGAAAGCGATCATGGATAATCTGACCGCTCTTTACAAATACCGCAACAAATCCGAAACGGGCTTGAATGAGTTGGTTGCGGGCATTCTTGCGAAACCAATACCCGATGTCCCGACGCCATTGACTTCGTTGCCGACCACACCGTCGTCAGCGACTCCGGCTACGAGTGGATCGCCTGGAACGAATGGCGGCACCCAGACTAGTACAACGGGAGGCGCGAAAACAACCGGCGCCACTGGCGCCCAGACCAGTGGCCAAAACAAGACGGGCTCAGCATCAGTCACCGGTACGGGAAGCGCAAAGCCCGCCGCGAGTCCCTCGCCGTCAAACAAGAAACCGCCTTCAAATCATCGCCGGGGATGATCGGACTGAGTTGGTGCTGGCGGCCGCAAACCCGAACGCATAGCGCTTTGATCTCTAACGCCGGATGCATCGTCATTTCGACGCTGCGTTCGGCGTTTTGCTAGAATCAGCCTTCGTGAAAACTTCCGAGCTGCAACAACCAGACGACCTTGAGGAAATCCTGGGCTATCGCTTCCATGATAGTGCGCTACTGGCGCAGGCGATGACTCATCGTTCTTGGGCGCACGAACAAGTATCACCGCGCGCACAGCTCGACGCGCGCAATTTGCACAACGAGGCGCTTGAATTTCTCGGAGATTCTATTCTCGGTCTGATTGTCGCCGACTATCTTTTCAAAGCGTACCCAGGGGCCAGCGAGGGCGAATTATCGCGGATGAAGCATCGGCTGGTCAGCGAGCCGACGCTGGCAAAGGCGTCGACTGAATTGCGGCTCGGCGAGTTCGTGCGGTTTGGCCGCGGGGAAGAGAAGAGCGGCGGCCGGCGCAAGCACGCCCTGTTGGCGGATGTCTTCGAAGCGGTAACGGGGGCGATCTTTCTGGACGGCGGATTAGAGGCCGCGAAAAGCTTTGTCGAACTGGCGCTGGGCGAAGTGTTGCGGGCTGCTGATCCGATCGCTGCGGCCGCGGCCGATCCAAAAACAACTTTGCAGGAGAAACTACAGGCGACTCGTCAGCCTGGACCGCAGTACACGGTTATCGAAACACTTGGTCCGCCTCACCGGCGCATGTTTCATGTCGAGCTAAAGTGGAACGGCGGCGCCGCGCGGGGCGAAGGTCCCACCATCAAAGCCGCTGAAGCAGCCGCAGCGCAGGCAGCCTTGAAACAAATGGAAAGCGAGTAACACAAATCCAGGGCTGGCTTGACCATGACGCTTGCCAACCTCTACGATGTCCGCAATGAACGAATCAGCCATCACGACCGAAGAAGAGACAACTGAGAAGGCCGGCGTGTTCACTTCTCGCTCGGTTAGATCCAATGGTCGTGAGCGGGACGTTAAGGTCGAGGCGGAACCAGATGGACCGCCCCGGAGCGTCATCCGCGAATACTTCGAATCCGCGGTAGTTACCGTCATCATGGCTTTGTTCGGGATGACGTTCATCGTGCAGGCTGTCAAAGTTCCCACCGGGTCGATGCAGAACACGATCACGGTCGGCGATCATCTGCTGGTTAACAAATTCATTTTTGCGCCGGGTCCGCGATTACCAATGCTGCCCCAGCGCGAAATCAGGCGAGCCGACATAATTGTTTTCAAGTATCCCGGCAACCCATTTGATCCCGAACGGGACCGGCAGGAAGATAACATCCCATTCAAAGTTAATTATGTGAAGCGAGTCATCGGCTTGCCCGGCGACACGGTCGAGGTAAAGGGGCTCCGCGTTTACGTCAACGGCCAGCCCTTGCCCGAACACATAATCGTAGCGCAGAACATCAACGACAAAGCGCCTCTGCAAATCATTGAGGATACTCCGCGCCAGGGCGACGAGTTGTACGATGTCTATTACTTCCCCAGGACCGTCGCGGCGGCGCGCCAGGGCCAGGACGTCAACTCGAGTCCCGATTTCCACTTTGCGGTCAATGGCAAGCCCGCGAAGGTTCCCGACAACTCTTACTTTGTGATGGGCGACGATCGCGACAATAGTCTGGACGGCCGGGCCTGGGGTTTTGTTCCGCGCGAACTGGTCATTGGCCGCGCCATGTTCGTCTACTGGTCATACGACGAAACCAAATCATTTAGTAGTCCCTTCGATTTCTTCACCAACACCCGCTGGAGCCGCACGGGCACGATGGTGAAATAGTCTTTGCGCGTGACGCCTCTGTGTTCAGGCGATTACTATCAAGGAAATTCCTGACGCGCGTTTGGGCGCGAGCCGAAGAAGATGAAATCTTAGGCCGCGCAGCGCAACTGTCCTACTATTTTCTCCTCGCGCTCTTTCCGCTCCTGCTTTTTCTGATTACTCTGTTTGGCTATTTGGATAGCGCCGGATCCCATCTGCGTCATAAACTCATTTCCTATCTTGGCACTGTCATGCCGGACTCGGCGCTTAATCTGGTCGTGGCGACTATTGACCAAGTCACCAACGCTCGCGGTGGAGGTAAGTTGTCATTCGGCTTGCTGGCGGCTTTGTGGGCCGCCTCCAGTGGACTGAACGCCCTCGCGCAGGCCCTTAACGCTGCCTACGACGTGCTCGAAACACGTCCCTGGTGGAAGGTGCGCCTGATTTCCATAGCGCTGACAGTGGCCATGGCAGTGCTGATTATTTCGGCTTTGCTGATTGTGCTTTACGGCGGACGGCTCGGTCATTTTCTCGCTACGTTTATTCACGAAGGACGTGCGTTCACAGTGGCCTGGAAAATTCTGCAATGGCCGATTGCGTTGGCGTTTGTCTTCATTGCTTTCTTACTCATTTACCAGTTCGCACCCAACGTTTCTGCGAAGCGCCGCGGCGGGCGCCTACCGGCTTCCGATTACCGGCGACGCTGGCTATCGCCCGGAGTGGTTATCGCGGTCATTTTGTGGTTGCTCGTAAGTTTAGGCTTCCGGCTCTATTTGCACTTTTTCAATTCATACAGCGCGACCTATGGCTCGCTGGGCGCGCTGATCATTTTGATGTTGTGGTTTTACCTGACCGGAGCTGCGATCCTACTGGGCGGTGAAATCAACTGCGAGTTGGAAAGCAGCGAGCAAGCTTCACCGTAAGCTCCAATGAGATTCGATCGCTGACTCATCTATCGAATGCAGATACAAAAGCGCGCTGTAGCTGTTAGGAGTTCTGAAGGTTTCATTCCGCCGTTCGGATTCGTGCGGCGTATTCTTTCTGCTCTTAACTGGATTGATCCTGAGGATTTGGAGGGAATTGGCTTTGTTTTTCTCTTCGACGATGTTTCATCTACAACACCGGGCAAGAATCGCGAACTGGGAGAGGCAATTCGGGAGGATCTATTGTTATTCGCCGCATACAAAGCCCGGAGTGCGAGCTGGCCCGCTCACATCATGCTCATTGCTCGAAATCTTTACAAGCCTGTCCCTCGACTACTTCAGCATTCGCCAGCGCTGACTTTATGGATTGCGGAAAACATTGCGCATGAAGTGGGACATCATCTTATTGCAGAAGGAAGATTTACGTTGCGACCGAGACCGGATGGTCGAGGAACTGAAAATGAGGAAGAGTTTGCCGATCATTATGCAGAGTCAATAACCGCTAAGATGAAATCCAGTTCGCTATACAGGTTCGGAAGCTTGCTGCTCAGGATAGCCGCCCAACTAAACTACTATAAGGGCGTACGCAGATGGAAAGAGGGCAAGTATCAGACTGCGGCTGACTATTTCTATCTGGCAACTCAACTGAGACGGGATCACACAAAGGCGAGTTACTGGTTCTGGAAAGCGAGAGAAAGAGCCTCGGACCAAAACGCCTGAGACTTGGCATCTGGTAACAATGGCGGGTGTTTACGAACTTTCAGCGCTTGGATTGAAGGGAACCCTTACGAAGCGAGTTGACCGTCAGGCTCACGTATGGCCGGAAGTTTTTTTCTAATTCGATTCCCAAATCGACCGGTTTTCGTGTAGGCTTATGGCCCGCGCATGACCGAAAAGATTCGCAAGGTCCTCTCGTTTCCGTCACCCGTTCCCGCCAAGGCGGACTATCAACGCGTCAAATCCAGTTACTCGGTTCGCGAAATCAAGCAACTCTTT
>JBGPWS010000314.1:0-5351 GCA_041492345.1 Pyrinomonadaceae bacterium
AGATCGCCGAGTACCTGATCATATGTGCGGTTTTCTTTGATGATGTAGAAGATGTGCTGAATCGGCAGCTTGAATCCGGCGGGAGAACTAAAGATCGGCGAACCGGATTCCACCTGTTTCGTCCATCTCGCGCCGGCCCGATCGACTTCCGTCTTATCGATAATCGAAAGCGAACCCTTCAAAAGCGTGAGCACATAATCGCCGACGCGGTTTCCGCTAGTCGGCTGCGGGCCTCCTGGGTTCGGACGCCGGCCACGAATCCCTTTGGCGCTCAGCACAAGAAGTTGATTGTTGTTCGTGAGAACCTTTGTCGGATACCAGCCTGTCGGGATCAAAGTGACTATCCGATTGTTTCTCTTATTCAGCACGGCCACTGCGTTCGTGCCTGCGAGCGTGACGTAGACACGATTGTCGTCCACCGCGCAGGAAGTCGGCGCGCCGCCGAAACGACTGCCGGGCTTGGCCAAACTTACCTCCTGGGCGATCCGATCGCTGCGCGTATCCAGAACCGTGAGGCTATCGGAACTGCTGTTAACGACGTAGAGTTGGTTGCCGTCGCTGCACATCTCCTGCGGGTTGCGACCCACGACGATACTTTTGATCACCTTCAGCTCGCGATTGATAACCAGCAGCTTGTGCTCCCCGACCAGAGTGACGTAAAGCTTGCCGCGCAGAAACCGCACCGCATACGGGAAGTAGCCAATTTCTGCTTCGCGTTCAATTGCCCCGCTGTCCGTGTCGAGAATCGCCAGCTGGCCGCCCACGTAAATCCCCTGCGCGTTCTTCGTCGCCATGTAGCCAACCGCCAGTCGAGTCTTGTCTATGAACGCGAGACCGCCGGCAAAACCGTTGACTTTGTATTCCCGATCGACGTTGAACTGTCGATTGACTCGATAGACCTTCTGACCATAGCCGCCGCTGATGTAGAGATTTCCGTCGGCGCCGACGACCGCGCTGGGAAATAGTGAATTGATCCGCAAGGTCTTTACGACTTGCGCAGATGGCACGTCTACAATCGAAACTTCCTGCGGTTCTTTGTCCCTGGGATAGTAATAGCCCGTATCGAGGACCACCAGCTTGCCGCCAAAGAAGATTGCCTCGTAAGGCAAGCGGCCAACTTCTACTTGCTTGCCCGCGGGGGCTATGCGCCAACCGTCAGGTAACTCGACCTCGGCGATCTGGCGCGTCTTTGATTGGCGCTGGGCTTCGACTACGTAGGTCAGGATCGATTCGTAGGGAGAGTTTCGTGCGAACTCCCATAACTCGCGATTGAGATCTTCCTGATCTTCGGGATCATCGACACGTCGTTGCCGCTCCTGCCCGCTGGCGATAGTGGCCAGCAGGAACGCTGATGAAAGGAGCATTACGAGGATTGCGGCTGCAGGTGAAAGTTTTCGTTTCACGTTTCGCTGGGTTTGGAGAATCTGCATTCACCTAGAACAACTCGGCCAGGGCTTCTTCGACTGATCGCACGCCGATCACGCGCAGACCGAGCAGCCTTTCCAGTCCCGCGGTATTCGAAGACGGCATCACTATCTTTTTGAATCCCAAAGCTTGTACTTCACGCGCGCGCACGGCTGCCTGCATCGCGCCGCGCACTTCGCCGGTCAGGCCGACTTCGCCGAACACGGCGGTGTGCGCATCGATTGGTTGGTTGCGAAAGCTCGAAGCAATCGCGGTGACCAGGCCAAGATCGACCGCTGGTTCGTCGACTTCCAATCCGCCGGCGATGTTGACGAAGACGTCGTCGCCGAGAAGTTGCATGCCCGCGCGTTTCTCGAGCATCGCGATCATCAGGGCAACTCGATTTTGATCGACGCCTTGCGTCATGCGCCGGCCCGTCCCGTATTTCGAACTGGAAACCAGGGCCTGAATTTCCACGAGCATGGGTCGCGTGCCTTCCATGCAAGCGGTGACTACGGAACCGGCCGCGTCGGCGGGGCGCTCTGCCAGAAACATCTGCGAAGGATTCGCGACCGGCGCCAGACCCGCACTGGTCATTTCAAATACGCCGACTTCATTGGCGGCGCCAAATCGATTCTTGGTCGCGCGCACGATACGATGATTGTGATGACGCTCTCCTTCGAAATACAGCACCGTGTCGACGATGTGCTCCAACGCGCGCGGCCCGGCAATCGAGCCTTCCTTGGTTACGTGGCCGATCAGAAAGACGGGCGTCCCGCGTGTCTTCGCCAGCAGCAGGAATTGGGCGGCGACTTCGCGAATCTGCGAGATCGATCCGGGCGCTGACTCAATCTCTGACGAGAAAGTCGTTTGGATCGAGTCGACAATAACCGCGCCAGGCTGAAGCCGCTCAATCTCGCGGAAGATGTTTTCCAGATTCGTTTCAGGGAGAAGCAGCAGGTTCGGAGCCTGTATTCCCAAACGCTCACCGCGAAGCTTGATCTGACGCTCCGATTCTTCGCCTGAAACATAAAGCACCGTCGTGCCGCTCGCACTCAATTTGTCGGCGACTTGCAGCAGTAGAGTGCTCTTGCCAATCCCGGGATCGCCGCCGAGCAAAACCAGAGTTCCGGGTACGATCCCGCCACCCAACACGCGATCGAATTCTGTCACGCCCGAAGAAACGCGCACGTCATCCTGCGACTCAATCTCGGTGTACGCCACGGCCTTCGCTTCGCGCAGACGGAAGCCGTTGCGGCCCGGGCCTTTCTTTGTCGTGACCACGCGCTCTTCGACCAACGAGTTCCACTCGCCGCATTCAGGACACTTGCCCAGCCACTTACGCGATTGATATCCGCAGCTCTGACAGATGAAAGTTGTGTTGGGTTTTGGCATTAAGAGTTCGAGTTTGAGCTAGTGGAACAGCCGCGTAGCTGAATGTTTATAGTCTGCGTTCTGCTACTAACAAAAGGCCCGCGGGAAAGAGACGGCGCGATGAAAACAAGTTAGCAAATCCTCCGCCAGTTCGGGGATTGGCCGCTACGCGGCGCGAGGTTAGACCGCCCACGGCTCCCTCACCGCCTTAGATGTGATGTCGTCCGCATTCCAAACGAGATATGCTGCCGAGAGCCACATAATCGCCGCCATGCTGCCCCCGAGATACGCCAGGTTGTGCGGGATACTGAGGCCGATGAAAGCGACGAGTGAGATGATGCTCCCCACTAGCGCGGTGACGTAGTACACGCGAAGGTGCAACAGCCGAGCCAGGGGGATGAGATGCAAGCTCACGATCAGACCAATCCAGGGCCACATCAGCTGCTGTCTGTTCGCCCGCACACACCACACGCCTATCCCGATCAGGAGACCCTCACCCAGCGTCGTCCAAATGAACCCTGCCATAACCCGCCGCATCTCATTTCGCCGGGCCGCATCGCCGTTCCGCAATTCAGATACCTTGAACCCCGACCGACGCCGAAGCCGCGCCGCGATTATCAACAGTCCCAAGCATGCACCGCATTGAAAGGCCGTCGATATACCGAACACCAACCATCCGGCGTGCGTCGCAGGGATGCCCAAACCGAGGCCGAACCAAAAGAACCCGGCCAGGGCCAATACGCTCACCCCGCCTGACAGACCAAAGAGAAACTGCCGGTCGGTCATAGCTCAATGCCTTCCTTTGCCTTCGTTCGCCCGGTTGAGATGCGGTCTGTTGACCATCTGTGGTCAACTGTACGCGGTACGCCAGCCGTTCGGCCAAGTCATTGAAAATGAGCCACTACATCGCCGGTGCTATAAACATTTCGTCGCTCTGCGACTTTAAAACGATTTCAGGCTTTCAGCGTAACAGCGCCTTCACGTTTTCAGTCGGCCTACCCAGCACTGCGCGATCACCACGCTCGACGATTGGCCGCTGAATCAAGTCGGGATGCTTCACCATCAGCGAAACGATCTCATCGTCGCTGAAGTCCTTCTTGCCCAGGCCAAGCTCGCGATAGATCGGCTCACTCGTGCGCATGAGTTCGCGCGGCGTCATGCGCATTTTCTTGAGTAGTTCGCGAAGCTTTTTCTCACCGATCGGATCGATATAGTAATTGACCTTGTCGAAGTCAACTCCATTCTCGACCAGAAATCGATTCATCTCGCGGCACTTCGTGCAGGTCGGTTTTTCGTAGACGGTGATTTTGTCGCTCATAAATTCTTGTACTTCGTGCTTGGTGCTCTGTACTTTGCTCGCTATTCAACCTTGAAAACTTCGAGCCTGGCGGCCGAAGCTCAAACACCAAGTTCAAAGATCAAAGTACAAAGATCGTTTTGTTCTTATGGGAATATTCCTCTTACCCTTGTCGCTTCAGCCACACGATCGATGGCCAGAATGTATGCGCCGGTGCGCATGTCCGTGCCGTAGCGTTGCGCCGTCTGATGCACTTTGTTAAAAGCATCGCCCATCGTGTCCTCGAGCGTCTGGTTGATGCGCTTCTCGCTCCAGAAGAACGAATACTGGTCCTGCACCCATTCGTAATAGCTGACAGTCACGCCGCCCGCATTCGCCAGGATGTCGGGAATCACCATCACACCCTGGTCTTCAAGAACACGATCGGCGGCTGGCGTCGTCGGCCCATTGGCGAGTTCGGCAATGATCTTCGCCTTCACTTTGCCGACGTTTGCCGCCGTGATGCTGTTCTCCAGCGCCGACGGACACAGAATGTCGCAATCAACCTCGAGCACATCGTTAGGCGCGATCTCTTTCGCGCCGGGCAAACCATAAAGGGCGCCCGTCTCTTCCTTATGTTTCAGCGCGGCTTGAATATCCAGGCCGCCTTCAGCATAAAGCCCGCTCTTCGAATCGCACGCGGCGACTACGCGCGCGCCATCTTCGGCAACCAGTCGCGCGATGATCGAACCGGCATTACCAAAGCCCTGCACGGCAACGCGAGAGTCTTTTAATTTCACCCCGCGCACATTGCAGGCTTCGCGCAAAGCATAAAGCGCGCCGCGCGCCGTGGCTTCGTGTCGTCCCAGCGAGCCGCCCAGTGAAAGCGGCTTTCCGGTTACCACGCCCAACTCAGTATGCCCGCGGACCATCGACAATGTATCCATGATCCAGGCCATCGTTTGCGAATCGGTGTACACGTCCGGAGCCGGAATGTCTCGATCCGGGCCGATGATCGGAGCAATCTCAAAAGCATAGCGCCGGGTGAGTCTTTCGAGTTCGTCTTTGGATAGACTCTTCGGATCACAGACGACGCCGCCTTTACCACCGCCGTAAGGAATATTGACCGTCGCGCACTTCCAGGTCATCCACGACGCCAACGCCTTCACTTCATCCAGCGTGACGTTCGGGTGATAGCGGATGCCGCCTTTAGCTGGGCCGCGCGCGATGTTGTGCTGCACGCGATAGCCCTCGAAGACTTTGACCTCGCCGCCATCCATCTTCACCGGAATCGAAA
>JBGPWS010000298.1:0-5718 GCA_041492345.1 Pyrinomonadaceae bacterium
CCTGCTTGAAAAGTGATGCCGACCCAATTTGCGATGTCGAGGAAGACGATTCGGCTAGTCAATCGACGGGCAAGTGCTGTTGACTTAACTGACCCGGGGAGAATCCCCACGGCCAACGAACTACGGCAGATTATACGATATTCGCCGGGCGGTTTGGAAGACTAATGTCCGACAAACTTCAGTTTGTCGTTGGAACTCGACAAGCCGAAAGCTTGCCGGACTAAAAGGGAGAAACTTTCATGCTCATTCAACTTCTGGTGCTGCTTCTAATCGCAGGTGTTTGCGGCGCGCTGGGCCAGGCCATCGGCGGATACTCGCATGGCGGCTGTCTGGTTTCGATCGCGCTAGGATTTATCGGCGCCCTGCTGGGCTCGTGGATCGCGGGGCAGCTCCATCTGCCGGAACTCCTGGTCATCCCCGTGGGCGGAACTCACTTTCCCGTGATTTGGTCGATTATTGGCGCGGCCTTGTTCGTAGCGCTGATTAATCTGATTAGCCGGCGGCGAGCCTGATTGTTCTGCAGCGTAGTACTACTGTCCGGCGTCACGCACTTCCCTGTGGCTGTCGAACCACCAGGCCCAGGGAATCAGCACCGCGCTGCACACGGTAGCGATCGCGATCTTCTTTACGCTCGGCGGTGGCGGTCCGAATGCTGCTCCTCCATAAGCCAGGAGCAGAAAAATAGAGAATCCCCAGAAGGCGTACACCCCGATCTTGTCCTTTGCCTTCGTCTGCCGCCAATAAATAAATATTCCGAGAGCAAATAGCGCCGCTTCGATCGCGATGGTCGCCGCGCGATGATTCCACAGTCCGAGTCCAACCAGGCGACTGCCACCAGCATAAAGTGGCAGGTCGGGCCGGTGCACAATGAAATCCATCACCCAGTGACTGATCACGCCCAGCCAGATCACTATCGCGCCGGCTCCGTAACGGGTGAAGCCATAGTAGAGCGCCGCGAAGAGCGTCGCCCAACCGGCCACCGCCACCAGGCCATGCGAAATCGGATATGAATCGAAACTGAGTCGCAGGAATGGATTGCTGTTAGGCTCTACGGAAACGTGCTCCCATCCCAGCAACAGAAAAACCGGCCAGAGCAGATCGAGCAGGATCGGGGCCGCCACCAGCGCACCGAGTGATGCGCGCGGTGCCATTTTCTTCGACGCTAGACCGACTGCGTAGTGACCAATGAACATTTCGTCGCGGCGACATGCTAACACTTATTCGATTATTAGTTTGAAAAAATCTGTTCATCTCGCTAAAGTAAACGCATCAGCTTAATAACTGAGTGCAGTTTTTCCGAAAGCGTTTAGAGATGGGATTTGTCCCGTCTGTTGGCAGCGATGAGCGGACAAGTCCGTCCGCTAATGAAAACTTTTAGCCGCGGCAATGCCACAGATTTTCCGTCATAGCACGAACTATCTGGCGCGGGCCACGATTTACGGCGCCGTCTTTATTCTGATCGCAGCCCTTTGGGTGACCGCAGAGATCACCCGGTCGGGATGGAACACCGGCCAGTGGATCGAGCGGCAACAGCCCATCCAGTTCAGTCATAAGCATCACGTTGGCGACGACGGCATCGATTGTCGCTATTGCCACACGTCAGTCGAGATGGCGGCTTCCGCCGGCATTCCTTCCACGGCCATCTGCATGAATTGTCATAAGCAGATTTGGGCCGACAGTCCCTACCTTGAACCGGTGCGCACCAGTTTCAAGACGGGTAAGCCGCTGGAATGGATCCGCGTCCACGACCTGCCGGATTTCGCCTATTTCAATCACGCAATTCACGTTAACAAAGGCGTCGGCTGTTCGACCTGTCACGGCCGGATCGATCAAATGCCAGTGGTCTCGCAGGCTACCTCGCTGCAAATGGAATGGTGCCTTGAGTGTCATCGTAGTCCGGAGAACTACGTGCGACCGAAAGAAAAAATTTTCGACATGGAGTGGCGACCGCGAAATAACACCAGGGCCGAGATCGCTGAAGGGTTGGATTTGAAAAAGAAGTATCACATTCAGGAAGCGAATGTTTTGACAAGCTGTTCGACCTGTCATCGGTAGTAGTGCAGGCAGCTTGCCTGCACAGCGAGGCACAGTCTCGCTAAAACTTTTAGAGCAGCACCGGAAAGGCAGAGCCTTTCCGCACATCAGGCGGCAAAGCCGCTGTTTTGCATGGATAACGACCGTCACATCAATTTCAAGCTACTCCGCGATCGCGTACTTGGTGCTGGGAGCGCGGACGTGCGGGGTCCCCGCGCGGGCGGCCCGCGTGGGGTGCTCGACCCGTCCGCATCTTCCGGCAAGACTTACTGGCGCAGTCTTGAAGAACTCGCCGACTCGCCAATCTTTGAAGAGTTCGTGCAGCGCGAATTCCCACAGCAGGCAGAAGAGTGGAACGATCCGGTCGAGCGGCGCACGTTTTTGAAATTGATGGGCGCGTCGCTGGCGCTGGCAGGTTTGAGCGGCTGCGTGATTCAACCACCCGAGAAGATCGTTCCTTACGTCAAGCAACTCGAAGAAGAGATTCCCGGCAAAGGTCTCTACTTTGCGACCGCGTTTTCGTTAGGCGGCATCGCCACACCCTTACTGGCGCGCAGCAATGAAGGCCGGCCGACCAAGCTCGAAGGCAATCCCGATCATCCGAACAATCGCAACAGTGATCCCAACGACCGCGGTTCGAGCGCGACTGACATCTTTTCGCAGGCTTCAATCCTGACGCTTTACGATCCCGATCGTTCGCAGACACCGATGTATCGCGGCGAGACGCGGCCGTGGACGCAGTTCATGGCCGAAATCCGCGGCCTGATAGAAAAAGAAAACGATGGATTGAAAGCGAAGAAGGGCGCCGGGCTGCGCTTCTTAACTGAAACGATCACGTCGCCGAGCCTGGCCGCGCAGATGAAATCGATCCTCACGAATTTTCCCGATGCGAAGTGGCATCAGTACGAGCCGGCCAATCGCGACAATGCACGCACTGGTGCGCTTATCGCGTTCGGTCAGCCCGTCAACACGTTCTTCGATTTCAGCAAAGCAGATCGCATCTTGTCGCTTGGTTCGGATTTTCTTGCCTGTCAGCCGGGTTCGCTGCGGTACGCGCGCGACTATGCCGCGAAGCGGCGCATTACTGGCGACAAGGCAGAAATGAATCGGCTGTATGTCGTTGAGAGCACACCGACGACGACGGGTGCGGTTGCGGATCATCGGTTCTCGGTGAAACCAAGCGAGATGGAAGTGATGATCCACGCTTTGACCTTTGGACCAGGTTTAAGTGCAGCCGAGAGTCTCGTTAAATGGAAAGCGGCGCTCTCAAAAGACTTCGAGAAGTATCGAGGTAGTTCGATAATAATCGTTGGTGAGGAACAACCACCGATTGTTCACGCATATGCCCACGCAGCGAATAACGCATTGGGTAATGTTGGAAAGACGGTCTTCTACACCGATGCGATTGAGGCGAATTCTGTCGACCAGACTCAGTCGCTGCGCGATCTAGTTACTGACATCGACGCCGGCCTGGTTGATGCGCTGATCATTCTGGGTGGCAATCCTGCTTACAACACGCCGGCTGATCTCAGACTGGATCTGAATCGACTGAATAAAGTTAAGCTGCGCGCGCACCTCAGTCTCTACAACAACGAAACTTCCGACATTTGTCACTGGCACATTCCTGCCGTCCATTACCTGGAATCGTGGGGCGACGCGCGCTCGTACGACGGAACCGTGACTATCGTCCAACCATTAATCGCCCCGCTTTACGAAGGCCGGACGGAGCACGAAGTGCTGGCGCTTTTTTCAGAGAACTATGATCGCAAGCCTTACGACATGGTGAAGGATTACTGGCGCGGACAATCAGGAACCATTGGACAAGGATCAGGAGTCAGTACCGGGAGCGGTAGCGACCGGGTCGCCGCCGCCAGCTCTCCTCCAACTGACTTCGAATCGTGGTGGCGCAAATGTTTGCATGATGGTTTCGTTCCGAACAGCTCGCTGCCGTCAAAGACTGTTTCACTGAAATCAGATTGGGTTGCTTCACTTGGGAGTTCATCCGGCACCCAGCCCCCGGGCCCCGGCACCTATGAACTGGTCTTCCGCACCGACCCAACCATCTACGACGGCCGCTTTGGGAACAACGGCTGGTTGCAGGAATTGCCAAAGCCGCTGACGAAGCTCACCTGGGACAACGTCGCGCTCGTCAGTGCGGACACGGCGAAGAAAATGGGCGTGTCACCGCAGAATTACGAGAAAGGCAAGAAGGGCCGCGAGGCTTACGTCGATACGATCAAGTTGACGCATCGCGACCAGACGATTAGCAAGCAGGTGCCGGTGTGGATCATGCCCGGCCAGCCTGACGATGTCATCACTGTTCATCTCGGTTATGGACGCGGGCGCGCTGGTCGCGTCGGCAACGATCAAGGGTTTAACGCTTATGAGATTCGTTACTCTGACGAGCCGTGGACAGCCTTCGGCGCGTCGGTAAGCAAGACGAACGAGCAATACGAGCTTGGGGCAACCCAGATTCACTTTTCGATGGAAGGCCGCGACCTTTTGCGCGAGAGTTCGCTGGAAGAATACTTGAAAGACAAACAGCGCCTGCGCGAAGAACAGGAGAAGCAGCAGAAAGAACTGCACGACCTCTCGCTTTACAAAGACTTCGATTACAAAGACCAGGGGAACGGTTACGCCTGGGGGATGTCGATCGACCTGAACAGTTGCGTCGGCTGCAATGCCTGCATGATCGCCTGCCAGTCGGAAAACAACATTCCGATCGTAGGCAAGGATCAGGTCCTGCGCAGTCGCGAGATGCACTGGATTCGGGTCGATACTTACTTTAAGGGCGACGCCAACAAACCCGGCGGGCCTTTCTTTCAACCCGTTCCCTGCATGCATTGCGAGAACGCGCCGTGCGAACCGGTCTGTCCGGTGCACGCGACGGTGCACAGCAGCGAAGGCCTGAACGACATGGTCTACAACCGCTGTGTCGGGACCAAGTATTGTTCGAACAACTGCCCGTATAAAGTTCGCCGCTTCAACTTTTTCCTGTACCAGGATTGGGAGACGCCGACTTATCAGTTAATGCGCAACCCGGACGTGTCGGTGCGCAGCCGCGGCGTGATGGAGAAGTGCACTTACTGTGTCCAGCGAATTCAGGCCGCGAAGATCCAGTCAGAGATCGAAGGCCGCCAGGTGCATGACGGCGAGATCGTTACTGCCTGCCAGTCGGTCTGTCCGACTGAGGCGATTGTGTTCGGCAACATCAACGATCCGAACAGCAAGGTGGCGAAGTTGAAAGCGCTGGAGCGAGACTATTCATTACTGGGCGAGCTGAACACGCGGCCGCGCACGACGTATCTGTCGGCGTTGAGGAATCCGAATCCGGAGATCAAATCCTAAATAGGTCCTATGGGTCAGATAGGTCCTATACGACATATGGACGAAAAACCAGACGAACGCCACGTATCGATTCACGCGACCCACCCGGTCGTGGGATCAGAGCTGACCTTTGGCTCGGTCACCGACAAGATCAGCGCGATCGTGCTGAAGCGCAAGACGCCGTTCGGCTGGTTCATCGGCTTTGCGATTTCGTTCGCGCTGTTCCAACTGATGCTCCTCGCGATCATTAACCTCCTGTTCAAGGGGATCGGATTGTGGGGGGTGAACATTCCCGTCGGTTGGGGCCTGGATATTCTGAACTTCGTTTGGTGGATCGGCATCGGCCACGCAGGCACC
>JBGPWS010000183.1:0-9151 GCA_041492345.1 Pyrinomonadaceae bacterium
CTCACCGAATATGTCATCGGCGAGAGAAGATGCACTCATTTTGACGAGCCAAAATCGCAGGTACTTCTTCCAGGTCTCTACACGAACTGTTCGAAGGAGAGCATCGAGGGACTGAAAGAACCGCGGTTTCGTCATCATTATCGAGTCGAGCCGCGTAATGCCGATGCGCCGAAAATAGCGCACCCAGTCGATCGTCGGGGCGAGTTGTTCTAGTTCGGCGACGCTAATTCTTTGATATTCGTCGCTTTCATAAAAGGCTTTGGCCAACTTTGCTTCCAGCTCATATACCTCATCGGCACTTGCCTTCGCCTTGTCGCCATTGTGATCAAGTCGAAGAAACGTTTTAAAAAGATACTCACGAAACCTGGCTCGCACCTTGACCGTACCTGGATTGCTTCCAGAGTAGTACTCAGGGGTATTCATAGATATCCCGCCTTGCGAAAGGCTGTAGACCCATCGATCACTATTCTTTTCGTCCTGCTGCACGTAGCCGAAGAAAAGGGCGGGCTGCCTGTCGTAAGCTCCACTGCTCTCCTGATAGACCCTGTCGTGCAGTATCGCTGTGAAATCGATGACGTCCTTGATCGAGCGGATCCGGTCGATTCGGTCAAGATCTGACTGCAAGGGCGTTAGTCCCTGCTTGTTTAGAGTGGCCAAATCCATCCCGGTAAACCAGAAGTCGCCGATCAACTGTTCGACACTTCCACGAGGCGCTTTCTTTGCGGCCGCTGCTTCAATAAGTTGACGCTGCCGCGAAAGAATATCGTTGGTCACTACGTTCATGATCCCCCAGACAGGCCGGCCCTCTGGGATCGCGTTGTGCTTAAACCATTCGCCATTGGCGTACTGAAAGAAATCTTCGCGCGGCGGAACGGTTGTATCAATGTTTGCGGCGAGGAAGTCTTGCTTAGGTTGCGCCGCTGCTGGTTGTAGGGTCGCCACCAAGAGAATCAGTGCGGCAAAGAAGGCGACCGTTCGTTGCGTGGAATGCCGCCACTTACAAGCGAGCAATGGATGCCGGCCGGATTGAAAACCGCTTTTCCTGGATTTCATAGATCACATTCTCCAGTACAGATAGTTGCCATTGCGTATCAAGATAGCCGCCCAACATATCTCATACCGCAGAGGCGCTCGCTATTTCTTGTCTGTTCCCTCAACGCGACAATCCAGGGCGCCTTTCCACAACCGGAGTCGCAACGCGTCACCGATCAAAACCGTGCTTGCTTCGCGCACGATGCCACCCTTCGCATCCTGAGCAATCGCATAGCCGCGTTCCAGAACTCGGAGCGGCGACATGGCATCAAGTGAGGCAGCGGCCAGACTGAACTGCTGCCCGGCGCGTTTCATCCGAGCGGTTAGTGCGGCGTCGCGTGCGTGGCAAAGCGCGTCGAACCGCGCGCGCCCGGTAGCCACGCGCTCGCGGAGGTAGCTCGGCGTCAGAGGGTAGGCGAGCTGCTGCACGCGCGAGCGTTCTGCGCCGACGCGAAAGCGAATCGATCGAGTCAGGTTTCCGGTCAGACTTTCGAGTTGCAAGCAAAGCTGCTCTTCGTGCGCGGCCACCAACTCGGCGGCCGCCGAAGGCGTGGGCGCGCGCAAGTCCGCCGCAAAGTCCGCGATCGTAAAATCGGTTTCATGACCGACGGCGGAGATCACCGGAATCGCGGAGTTACGGATCGCGCGGGCTACAGCTTCCTCGTTGAAAGCCCAAAGGTCTTCGATCGAACCTCCGCCCCTTCCGACAATCATCACGTCAATCGCAGCTTCGCTTCGGCCATCCTGCATTGCGCGCGCGTGATGATCGTTCAGGAATTGGATAGCGCGTACGATCTCGCCTGCAGCCCCTTCGCCCTGCACCCTGGCCGGCGCGAACAGAACATGAACGCTGCGTGTGCGTCGCGAGATCACGTTGATAATGTCGCGAATGGCGGCGCCGGTCGGTGAAGTGACGACGCCGACGCGGCGCGGGAAAAATGGGATCGCGCGCTTCAGTTCCACCGCGAACAAACCTTCCGCTTGCAAACGCGCCTTCGTTTGCTCGAAAGCCAGTTGCAGCGCACCGGCTCCGACCGGCTCGAGCGCTTCGACTATCAACTGATACTCGCCCTTTGGTTCGTACACGCTCACGCGGCCGCGCGCGCGCACTTGCAGGCCGTCTTCGGGCCGAAAGCGTATGCGCTGGTTGCTGCTGCGATAACACGCCGCGCGCATCTGCGCGAATTCATCTTTCAGAGTGAAGTACCAGTGCCCGGAATTGGGCGCGTGGAAATTTGAAATCTCGCCTTCGACCCAAACGGACGCAAAGCGCTTTTCCAATTCGCCGCGGATCGAGGCGGTCAGTTCGGACACCGTCACCGGCCGGCGTTCGGCTTCGTCAAAGAGAGATGCGAGCAGAGGTTGCGACATTGGTTACCAAATGGTTTCAATTGCGCTGGAGTGAATCTTATGATCCCGCGTGATAAGAGGCAGGTTCAAATGCAAAGCGGTGGCAGCTATGATTCGGTCGGGCATGTCGGGTACTGAGTTGCGGGGGATTCCGACTATTGCGTGCGCTATTTCCAAAGTCAGCGGGATTGGTACCAGGACCGCATTCGCTGATGCCAACGCTTCGTCCAGGCGTTCGACGAACAGCTCCGATAGCTTGCGCTTCTCGACCAGGTAGCGAATCTCAACAAACGAGATTACTGAAACGTAAACGGGGTTGCCAGATCCCGCTGCATCATCGAACGCTGCGAGGGCGCGAGCCGAAAGCGCTTGTTGGTTGAGGATGTACCAGATAACCGCGTGAGTGTCTGCGACAAAAGCGCCCATCAGAAATCTCGCGGAAAGTTGCCCCACATTTCTTTACGCGCGTCTGCTATGTCTTCTTCCGTGATCTTAATTCCCAGATCGGCACACAACCCCAACAGACTACGCCGCGGCGTCTTCGTTGCGTTCGACTTTGCGGCCAGGGCATCGACAAGCTCAGCGACTTCGCGTTGCTGTTCTGGCGTCAGTGTTTGTAGTTTTTCGACGACGGATTCGGCGACACTCATGGTTGCGCTCCTCGGACGGGTGCTTCTCGGAACCAAGCGCAATGCTAACACCGCCACGCGCTCAAAAGCCACAAATCAGGCGCCGTCTTGCGGTGCCTAGAGCCTCAACTTTAGTCGGGTCCCTCTTAACTTGTTAAGATCCCGACTGAAGTCGGTATTCTGACGACGGATATCAAATCAGGCCGCTACTTTCGAGGCGCGAGCTTGTTTTTATTGGGGCGAGGACCTGGATTGTGCTCCTGTCTTCGGGCCGCGAGCCACAAACCCTTACTCTTAATCCGGGAAGTTTGTTAAGATAGGCCACCTCGTAAAGGGACATTGCAGGCGCCTTCAGGGCGAAAGGCGCGCTCGTTTTAATCGTAGGCCTCGCGGCAAAACCAGAGAACAGGCAAATGGCGATCTACCAGAACAGTGAACAGCAGTCCATTGGAACTCCCAAAGAGAGCCTTTTGGTCAGTCTTGCTACTGGCAGCGGCAACTACTGGTTCAGCTTTGTCAGCGATCCGTTGACCGTGGTGTTCTTCCTCTTCTGGGAGGCAGTCATCCTGCGCAGCAACGTCCTGGTTTTGGGCCTGACTTTCGGCGCGGGCCTCCTGAGTTTTAGCCTGGCTGAATACGCCTTTCATCGATGGGTCTATCACAAAGGCCGGACACCGGCGCATGTCGGTCACAAGAAACATCACGAGATGCCCGAAGCGCTGATCGCGATGCCGTGGTTCATCGTCTCCGCCGTCATGGCGGGCGTGTGGTTTGTCTTTGCTTACCGCTTGCAGTTCCACTTCGTCCTGGGCTTCCTGGCGGGTTTGCTTGCCGGCTTCGTTTGCTATGGACTCTTTCATCACGTTCACCATCACTTCCATTTCAAGAACCGACAGTATCGAAAACTGCGGGCCCACCATTTCATTCATCATCAATACCCGGACGTAAATTTTGGAGTCACCAGTCGTCTTTGGGATCACGTCTTTGGTACGACGTATCGGAAAGAAATCAAAAAGACGGCGCCCGCCAACGGCACTGGTTTGATGGCCGAAGAATATAAGCTGCGCTGAACCCCCCCGATCCGAGGATTAGAGAATGCTGAGACGAACCTTTGATGTGGCAGCCCGCGCTTCCCCAAAATTCCGCCGGCTCATGATGAAGAGTTGGTACGAGACGCTGGTAGTGTTGGATCGCGAACGCGATATTACCTTCATGAATTACGGGTACTCAGATCTCAACGGCTCCGGCGATCTGCCGCTGAGGGATAACGAGCAGGAAAACCGCTATAGCATTCAGTTGTATCACCACGTGGCGGCAGCGGTCGATTTGAAAGGAAAAGACGTGGTCGAAGTCGGCTCAGGCCGCGGCGGTGGCGCAGCTTACATCGCTCGTTATTTGGGACCGCGATCGATGAAGGGGATCGACTTTTCGAAAAAAGCGATTGCGTTTTGCCGGAAGTACTATTCGGTCGACGGTCTCTCGTTTTTGCAGGGAGACGCCGAGAAGCTTCCCCTGGCCGATAATGGCGTCGACGTGATTATCAATTTGGAATCGTCGCATTGCTACGGTTCGATGACGCGGTTTCTCAGCGAAGTGTATCGAGTGCTGCGCCCCGATGGACACTTCCTGTTTTCGGATCATCGAGATCACGACAAAATAAATCTGTTGCATGAACAGCTCAAAGATTCCGGTCTCAGGCTCGTCAAAGAGACGGACATAACCCAGAATGTGGTTAAGGCCCTGGATTTGGATAATGACCGCAAACAAAGGATGATTGCGCAAAAATGCCCCCGGGTCTTAAGGCGAGAGGCGGAAGAGTTTGCCGCGATGAAGGGCACCCGGGCCTATGAAACATTCAGGTCCGGGTATTCGCGATACTTCAGTTTTGTTTTGCACAAGAGCCAGCCGGCACTAACATAGCGCCAAGTTATCGGTTTGAGGCAGGACGGCGGAGAGATTCAAGATACTGATAGAACTCACGCGTTTCGCCGGCGCTGCCGCACGTTGGATTCACCAAATGCCCCCTTCAAGTTCGTTCGCCCCATTTTTGTCGCCGCGCAAGCGTGTTCTGGTCGTCAACTGCTATCTCGATTACACGCGCGAAGCCATCAGGCGTCCAACAAAATTCCCGCAGGTCGTGGGCCCGATCTTTCTCGCCGGCGCTTTCTCGCGCGAGTCGTGCGAAGTGCGCTGTTACGACGAAGTGGCGAGCGGCCCGCTCACAGACGAAGCACTCCTCGGTTGGCCCGACATGCTGGTGCTTACCGGGGTAACGCACTGCTTCGATCGCATGCTGCACCTGACGGCCTATGCGCGCACGAAAAATCCAAGAGTTATCGTGGTAGCCGGCGGGCCCGCGGTGCGCGCTCTGCCGCTGCTGGCGGAAAGGTTTTTTGACTACAGTTGTCTCGGGGACATCGAAGAACTGCGCGAAGTGATCGCCGACGCGTGGGGCCAGAGTTACGCGGCCGCGCAAATGCTCCCGCGTTTTGATCTGGCTTACTGGATTAGGTTCGTCAGCCATGTCGAGAGCACGCGGTATTGCAACTTTCATTGTTCGTTTTGCTCGCTCACTGGCGAAGGACGCTCTTATCAAACCTACGATCTTGAAAATATTCGGCAGCAGATCCTCGCGGCGGGAAAGAGGCGGAGGCTGCTGTTCGTCGACAATAACTTTTACGGGAATGATCGCGAACATTTTCGACGACGAATCGATCTGCTAAAGGAGCTGCGCGCTGCGGGTCAGTTCCGCAATTGGTCCGCGCTCGTGACCAACGACTTTTTCAACAAGCAGGAAAACCTGGATCTGGCGAAGGAGTCCGGATGCGAACTGCTTTTCAGCGGCGTCGAATCTTTCGATCCTGTCTGGCTGCGAAGTGTCAATAAGCTGCAGAATACTTCCATCCCACAGGTTGAGATGATCAGCCGCTGTCTGAACACCGGAATAGTCTTTTGTTACGGCCTGATGCTGGATCTTGGTACGCGCACGATCGCGGACGTTCGTCGCGAACTCGAGTTCATTACCGGCACGCCTGAGATTTCGCTGCCGGCTTTCATCACGCTTTCGATTCCCATTCTCGGCACGCCGTACTTTTACGAGTGTCTCAACGATCGAACGATTCTTCCAGCGACGAAACTGCGAGACATGGACGGCTTCACAATCGTGCAGAAGACGCTGGATCCGATGGACGAAGTCGTGGACTTTGTGCGGAACGTCGAGCAGTTTCGCGGCTTGCGTGGTCGCATTCTCAAGCACACGGTGCGTTTCTTTCAACTCTACAAGGGAAAGCTGAGGCCCCCGCAAATGTCGATGGGTTTTGCGCAGGGGTTGCTGCTCTCGGCACATACGCTGGTGACTTCGACCACGGGTTTGGGTTGGCTGAAGAAAGGACGGCGACGCACTTTCGTGAGCACGACTGAACCGCTCGACCAAACCTACACGCCGGCGTTTCGCGTAGCATCTCAATTTCAAAATCACTTTGAACCGACCATGGTCACCGATAAGAGCGGCAATCTCACGGCGGAGTTGATTGGCTCGGGATTGCTGAAGAACTACGCCGCGCCGGCGCAAATCGATCGTCGTGCCGCAGCGATTGCCTGACTTATTTTCTTGGCGGGACTCTCATGTCTCAAATTCTTACGAGCACCATCACTCAACCAAGGAAGCGTTTGAACGGACGCCAGATCACGTTTTTGCTCTTCGTCGTTGGCCTGCACACCCTGCCCGTCATCGCGATTTTCACGGGAGCGCGACTTGTCGATTGGCTCGCATGTGTCGGCTTCTCCCTGCTCAGCGCTTTCGCGTTCGGTGGCTGCATGCATCGTTATTTTGCGCATCGAGCCTTCAAGACCAGCCGCGCGTTTCAATTTTTCATGTGCCTGTTGACGGGTATGACTTTCGGCGATCCGATCTGGTTTGTCGGCAAGCATCGCATTCACCACAAGTATTCCGACACCGAGCAGGACGTGCACAGTCCTAAACAAGGGTTCTGGTTTTGCTGGTTTGGCAGCGTGGCCGACGAAGGCTACAGCGAGGAAGATATTCTAAATCACGCAGGGGACCTCACCTGTTATCCGGAACTGATGTGGATGCACCGGCACTATTGGGTGACGCCGGTGGTCGTCGGCGTCGTTACGTTTCTGGTCGGAGGCTTTTCGATGCTCGCGATCGGCTATGGCGGCAGCATCATCTTCGCGCTGCACATGGCTTCGGGGATCAATTATTTTTGCCACAAAGGCCGGAACCGTCGCTACGAAACCAGTGACGGCTCGACCAATAGTCTGGTGATGGCTCTGCTCACCTTTGGCGAAGGCTGGCACAACAACCATCATCACTATCCCAACGCGGCCCGGGCTGGATTCTTCTGGTGGGAATGGGATCCGGTCTATTACACGTTGAAGGTTCTCTCCTGGACCGGATTGGTGTGGGACGTTCGCGGAGTTCCCGAAAGAGTGAAATACAATCTGATCGAGGATTAGGCTCGCCTTCCCGTCATTGCCGTGCGCTTTTACGCACGCGCTCAACCAGTACCCGTCGGAGGATTTTGCCCGTCGCATTTTTGGGAATGTGATCGACGAACTCTACGCGGCGGATTTTCTTGTGCGGCGCGACGCGCTCGCGCACAAAGTCGATGATCTCGTCCGCTGAGACACTCCCCCTGGCGACGACGAACGCCACCGGAATCTCTCCCGCATCCGCGTCAGGACTGGGAATCACCGCCACGTCGGAAATCGCCGGATGCGAAAGCAGCAGGGCCTCCAACTCAGCGGGCGCAACCTGGCGGCCCTTGTACTTAATCAGCTCTTTCAGTCGGTCGACGATATAGAGCGCGCCGTCAGGGTCGGCGTACCCGATGTCGCCGGTGTGGAGCCAGCCTTCGCGGTCGATGATCTCGGCCGTTGCTTCCGGTTGGCCCAGATATCCCTTCATGACCTGCGGGCCGCGCACCCAAACCTCTCCGCTCTCACCCGCAGCAAGCTCGGCTTTCGTTTCCACGTCAACGATCTTGCAGAAAGTATTTGGCAGGCAATAGCCCGTCGATTCCGGTTTTTCGGATCCCGCACGGCGATCGGTGAGATGTGAAAGCGGGCTTAGTTCTGTCATGCCGTAACCGTAGTTGATGCGCACCTTGAGGCGCTCGCAACAGGCTTTGGAGACCTCGACAGACAGCGGCGCCGCTCCGGAGAATACCGTCGTCAGACTCGAAAGATCGAAACGATCGACCAGCGGACTGCGCGACAGTTCCAGCACGATTGGCGGCACGGCCGGCGCGACACTGATTTCATAGTCTTGGATCGTGCGCAGAAATGTTTCCAGATCGTAATGCGGCAACGTCACCACCGTAGCGCCGGTGCGCAACGCCATATTGATCACGATGTGAGAACCGTAGAGGTGATAACACGGCACCGCGCAGATCGTCCTGTCTTCGCCGCTGAGCACACCCGTGGCTTCTATCAAACAGAGCATCGCCACCATGTTGTAGTGAGTCAGCATCACGCCTTTGGGCCAACCCGTTGTGCCGCTTGAATAAGGAAGGGCGACGATGTCCTGGCGCGGATCGATCTCGACTGGCGGCGCGGTGCCGTTTTGATCCAACAGCGTCGAGAAAGAAGTCGCGCCTTCGGCTTCGCCGAGCACAAAGACTTCGCGCACACCCGTGGCACGCGCGGCGGCAAGCCCGGTTGTTCCCAACCGTGAATCAGTCAGCAGATAGTTCGCGCCGCTGTCTTTCAGTTGCATCGTCAACTCGCTCTCGTTGAAGAGCGGAGAAACCATCGTGCACACGCCGCCGACCCTGGCCACCGCGAGAAATGCAATCGCGTATTCGGGACAGTTCAGGCAATGAATCGCGTAAACGTCGCCCTTCTTAAACCCGCGCGCCGCCAGACTCGCGGCCACGCGGTCAACGGCTTCAACCAACTCGCCGTAAGTCAGAGTTCGTCCCGTGACACCGTCAATCAGCGCGGGCTTAGCGGAAAACTGCGGCGCGCGCTCAAGAATGAAGTCAGCGAGGGGAACCTCAGGGATTGCGATGTCGGGGTAAGGACTTTTGAAGATCATTTGGTTTGTTCGGGAGCTATTCGAAAGTTGGGTCACCAAACTGTTCGTCGCGTTCGCGGACGGCTTCCTTGAAACCCGC
>JBGPWS010000238.1:0-7339 GCA_041492345.1 Pyrinomonadaceae bacterium
AGTCTCGAAGAGAACACGACGTGGGATCTCGTTTCAGATATCGAGAAGCTGCGCGAGCATCTCGGTATCGACAAGTGGCAAGTGTTCGGCGGATCGTGGGGCAGCACACTGTCTTTGGCTTATGCCGAGACGCATCCCAGTCGCGCTACGGAACTCGTGCTGCGCGGAATCTTTCTCTGCCGGGCGAAAGAGATCAAGTGGTTCTATCAGGAAGGCGCGAGTTGGATCTTCCCCGACGTGTGGGAGGAATTCCTGAAGGTCATTCCTGAAAGCGAGCGCGATGATATGGTAAGCGCTTACTATCGCCGTCTGACCAGCGATGACGAGCAGGTGAGAGTTGCAGCCGCGCGCGCGTGGTCGATCTGGGAAGGCAGCACCTCAAAGCTCTTCTTTGATTACAAGTCGATCGAAAGATTTGCCGACCCGGAATTCGCGCTGGCTTTTGCGCGCATCGAATGCCATTACTTCATGAACAACTGCTTCTTTGCCACCGAGAATTACCTCGTCGATAACGTTGGTAAGATTCGTCAAATCCCCGGCGTAATTGTGCAGGGACGTTACGATATGGTCTGTCCGATTACGAGCGCCTGGGACCTGCATCGCGCCTGGCCGGAAGCGGAGCTAAGCATTACGCCCGACGCGGGGCACTCGATCATGGAGCCGGGGAACTTGAGCGCGCTGGTCGAAGCGACGGATCGGTTTCGGTGAGATAACTCGCCATTGAAGGGCAGAGTTTGACCTCCGAAAAGGAAGGGTACCTGAAAGATGACAAGCGAATCGAAGCGATCCAGCCCGGTGCGCCCGGTTCTTTACGGTCTTCTTAGCGAAGTACTCGCCTTTGTCGCTTCTGTCCTGGTGATCACTGTCTATGCCACGTATCTCGGTTTTAAGGCTCGCGGTGCGCCGGATCAGGCACTGATCAGCCAGTTCGCCGGCAGTTCGGCGCCCTGGATCACAGCCGTCGTCGGCATCATGCTTGTTTTCGCGTTCGCAAAGCGGGTTGCCAGAAAGTCCGGTGCTCACGCCGCCGCCTCTGGCCTCACCGTTGGGATCTCTGCCGCAGTCTTCGACTGCGTTGTCGTCCTTGCGATGCGCTCGCACCTGGGTCTTCACACCGCGGTCGTTGTCGGCCTTCTTATAGGCGCTGGTTGGCTTGGTGGCCATTTTGGTGGTCAGGGTGCGCAGGCATAAAGACATTCTTTTGACACTCTCCGCCGGGCTCGCGTAATATCCCTTCAATCATGAACGCGCGCGTACTAGTCCTGAATGCTTCTTTCGAGCCGATCAACGTGTGTACTGAGCGGCGCGCGGTGGTCATGATCTTTAAAGGCGTGGCGCGCATGGAAGAGCACAACGGGCACATGCTGCATTCTCAAAGGATTGAGATGCACGCGCCTGCGGTGATCAGACTGGTTGAGTATCGACATATTCCGTTTGAACGCCGTTCACTATCTCGGAAGAACATCCTGCTCCGCGACCATTCGTGCTGCCAGTATTGCGGGAAACAGTTCGCGCCGTCTGAGCTGACGCTGGACCACATCGTGCCGCGTTCGCGCGGCGGAGAGTCGGCCTGGGACAATCTGGTTGCCTGTTGCAAACGATGTAATCATCGCAAAGGCAATCGCACGCCGGAAGAGTCGAGTATGAACCTGTTGCGCCGGCCGCGCGCGTTTTCACTGCACGTCAATCGCCAGATCATGCGCTATCTGGGCCGAGCCGACGAAACCTGGCGCAAATATCTTTTCTACGAGTCCGACGGCGGCAGCGATCTGTGCGTGCGCGCATGAAGCTGCGTCTGAAGACAGAAGGAGGACCCCTATGAATGTGGTGTTGTTAGAGATATTGGGGAACCCGACGATCATAATCCTGGTTGTCGCCGCGATCTTTTTGTTGTTCGGCGGCAGTAAGCTGCCGCAACTGGCGAAGGCTTTGGGCCAGAGCAAGAAAGCTTTCAAGGAAGGAATGGACGACGCCGATCACGACGAGAAGCCGAAGTCGGATTCACGCGCCAAGCTGGATGCGGTTGACGACGAGGCTTTGTTTGAAGAAGCCCGCCGTCGCGCGCAAAATATGAGGGCCGAAGAAAGTAAGAAGATTGAGCGTTAGTCGGGAGCGAATGCAATAGCGCGTGGCTGGCGCGACATGTTTATAGTTCGAGAGATACACGCAACATTACGCAGGCGCGAAAGCTCAGTTTTCGCGCCTGCGTTGTCTTAAACAGCCAGGATGCAGTTGCTATAAATATTCCGCGCCTAACGGCGCTCAGTTAGCTTGCTCTTCTTTCCCACCACCAGCGTCGCCTTCAACGTCAACGAAAAGCCCGCCTCATGCCGTTCTTCATCGACGATTTTGGCTAACTCAGAAACCACGCGGTCTCTCTCGCTTTCGGGCAGAGGCTGAAGCCATTTCGGGATTAGAAAATCCGTGATCAGAGGTGAAGCCATAAACTGCTCGCCCGAGTCGTAGTCGAACTCCTCAACCGTCGTCGTGGAAGTTACGCTTTCCAGTCCCGCTTGTTGGACCCAGTTCCCCACGTCTGCGATCGTCGGGAGATCAGTGATCAAGCGCTCGATCTCGCTGCAGCGGTTTTCCAGGCTCGCGCGCACCAGCGCTTCCCAGTAGATAGAAAAGAACTCGCCAAAGCTCGACGCCGTCGGCAGCCACCACGCAACGGTGCCAACGGGTTTCGTCACGCGAACCATCTCTGTCAGCATCGGCTTCAGGTCAGTGGGCGGTGTGAAAGAGGCATCGCCCAGCACCAGGTCAAACTCATCGTCCTTGAACGACAGCGCCTTCAGGTCTTCACGCTGAAACTCAGCTTCCTGATGTAGCGCCACGGCCTTAGCGCGGGCGAGTTCAAGGCACTCTTCGTTTTCGTCTACACACAACAAACTCAGCTCTTCACCGCGCGCATGCATGGCCAGTGCGTGTCCGCCCGTGCCGGCGGCGACGTAAAGCACGCGGCCTTCCTTTGGCAGTTCAACGTGCTCGTCAACCAACGCCGCGAACCGTTCACCCCAGTCGGTCGCGATGTAGAGATCGTGAAGGAAGGCCAGTTCTTTGGAGGATTTAGAGCTCATTGGCCAGGGCAAGAATAGGACTGATAGGTCATATGGGACCTATTCTGATTGATCCTCCGCATAATAAATTTTCCCTTTCAACTTCTCCGGCAAACAGGACATCTCCTCTTTTGCCTCAGCATCACTGTGAACGTAACGATAGTCCTTACCGTAGCCGAGGTTCTTCATTAACGGCGTCGCGGCATTTCTGAGGTGCAGCGGCACCGGCTCGCGCGCTGTTTCGGTAGCGTCGCTGTGGGCGGCTGAGTAAGCGCGCAGCACTGCGTTTGATTTCGGCGCGCAGGCCAGGTAGATCGTCGCTTGCGTCAGAGGGAACAGCGCTTCGGGCAGGCCGATCAGTTTCGTGATTTCAGCGGCAGCGGCAGCCTGGACCATGGCCTGAGGATCGGCAAGTCCGATGTCTTCGGAAGCCAGGATGCAGAGCCTGCGCGCGATGAAGATTGGATCGGCGCCGCCTTCAATCATGCGCGCCAGCCAGTAGAGCGCCGCGTTTACGTCAGAGTTGCGCAGCGACTTGATTAGCGCCGAGGCCAGGTTGTAATGCTCCTCGCCGCCTTTGTCATAGGCAAACTGCGCGCGGCCTAAGGCTTCGATCAGCGTATCGGCCGTAATCGAACGCCGGCCGAGTTCGTTCGGTTGAGTTGCCGCAACTGCAGCGTCCAATGCGGCCAGAGCCACGCGCGCGTCGCCACCGGACGAATGCGCCAGCCGGGTGATCAGTTGATCGGTAAGTTCGGGATTAAGACTCCCCAGTCCGCGTTCTTCATCGGTCAGCGCGCGACGTAAGATTGCTTCCACTTCGCTTTCGTTCAGCGGGTTCAGCACCAGGACCCGACTGCGCGAGAGCAACGCGCTGGTTACTTCAAATGAAGGATTCTCAGTCGTAGCACCAATCAAGGTGACGGTGCCGTTTTCGACTGCGGGTAGCAGCGCATCCTGCTGGGCTTTGTTGAAACGATGAATCTCATCGATGAACAGAATCGTACGACGACGGCGTTGACGATCCAAGCGTGCTTCAGCAATCGCTGCCCGTAAATCTTTCACGCCGGAAAAGACAGCCGACAGCGCGACAAATCGGGCGTCGGTCCTCTCTGCCAACAGCCGCGCCAGCGTCGTCTTACCCGTCCCCGGCGGGCCCCACAAAATCAGCGATGGCAGCGTGCCGCCACTTTCAATCAGGCGCCGCAGTACTCGGCCCTGCCCCACCAGATGTTCCTGCCCGACGAACTCGCTGAGGGTACGCGGACGCATGCGATCAGCGAGCGGCGCCGCCGTCCTGGAACCGGCGGTTCCGCTTTCGAGTTCAGACATTTCCGGGAACAAAGTTGTCGCGCTTCGATCCTGCATCTCTTTCGGTTGAGCGTATCACAACCTCAAGCGCGAGGCATCCTAACCATTCTCGAAAATATTCCGCGCCAAAACATTTGGCCCGGTGAAATTCATGGCGGATAATGCAGCGACATCAATCAACGCTCGCGGAGGTTTCCACCGATGCCGGAATTACTATCAATGTCACGCCGCAGGTTTGCGCAGTTACTTGGCGCGGGTGCAGCAGCCGTTGTTGCCCGGCCGAGTCTTTCACGGCCCTCGATCGGCCACCGGGGACTGAGTTCGACCGCAGCCACGGCAGTCGTCCGTCTGAACTCGAATGAGAATCCGTACGGGCCCTCGCCCATGGCGCTCAAGGCAATGACCGACGCTTTCAGCCTCGCCTGGCGCTATCCGGACGAGCATGCGGATGCTTTGGTCGAGCAACTGGCGAAGGTCAACGGCGTCAACCGCGATCAGATCTTGCTCGGAGATGGTTCCGGCGAGATTTTGAAAATGTGCGCATCGGCATTCACCGGGCCCATGTCATCCCGCAATAACCGACCAGTGCCACTGGCGCGTCCGACGCGTGGTGGCGCGCTGACATTCATGCCGGGCCGCGGAAGAATGATCGTTGCCGATCCAACGTTCGAGGCAATTCTCAATCATGCGCGCGTCAACGGCGCTGAGATCGTGAAAGTTCCACTCACCAAAAACTTCAGCCACGATCTGACAAAAATGCGGGCTGCGGCGAGTGAAGGCTTGATTTACGTTTGCAACCCGAACAACCCCACAGCCAGCATCACTCCGAAGCATGAAATGCGCGAGTTCATTGCACAAGCTCCGCTCCGGACAACGGTTCTCGTGGACGAGGCTTATTTCCACTACGCGGACAGTCCGGACTACGAAAGCGTCATTCCGATGATCAAGGAGCATCCGAATCTGATCGTGGCCCGCACCTTCTCAAAGATTTACGGCATGGCAGGCCTGCGTTGCGGCTACTGCGTGGCCCAACTTGAAGCGATCCAGCGCTTGCGGCCGCATCAAACATGGGACAGCGTAAATATCATGGCCCTGGCTGCGGTCAGCGCCAGTCTGAGCGACCCCGATCAAGTAACAAACGGTCGTCGGTTGAATAGCGAAACCAAAAGGTTTGTGACCGGCGAACTGAATGCGATGGGCTTCGGACACATTCCATCACAGGCGAACTTTATGATGATCGATGTGAAGCGTCCGGTGCGCCCACTGATCGATGCCTTGAAGCAACGGGGCGTTCAAGTCGGCCGAGCATTTCCGACCCTGCCGAACCACATGCGCGTAACCATCGGCAAGCGAGCCGAGATGGAAACATTTCTATCGGCGTTTAGACAAGTAGTAAGTTGAAATGTCTAATCTCAGGAAGCGCGGGCCCAACCACGCACTGACAACCGACCGCTGACCAATTAGAATACCCCGCATGATCTCAGCCCAGACAGCACGACGGGCGGTGTGGCGGCCGCTGTGGCAACTCCCCCGGCGATTTGATCTAATCCTCTCGCTCACCAAACGTGAGTTGGCCGCGCGCTATCGCGGTTCGATCCTGGGTATCGTCTGGGCGGTTCTGACCCCGGTGGTAATGATCGCGATTTTCACGATCATCTTCGCAGGAATCTTCAAGGCAAGGTTTGGCGCCAGCAGTTCGCAGTGGGACTATGCGCTGTATCTTTTCTGCGGGCTGCTGCCATGGAACGCGTTTCAGGAATCTTTGCAGCTTTCTTCCACTACGATCGTTGGGCACGCGAATCTGGTCAAGCGAGTAGTATTTCCTCTCGAGACTCTGCCGGTCTCGCTATCGCTTGCGGCCGTGGCGAATCAGATGTTTGGTACTGTGGCGCTGATCCTGGCTGCGATTCTTCTGCGAGGTGAACTGCATGCAACGATCGTTTTCCTGCCGCTGCTTGTCATCCCGCAACTGTTCGCGACGTTTGGAGCGGCGTGGCTGATTGCCTCCCTCGGAGTCTTTGTGCGCGACATTGTGCAGGGAATTACGCTGCTGTTGATGGCGTGGATGTACCTCACACCTATCATTTATCCCGAATCGCTGGTGCCAGAACCCTATCGGAGGATCGTAAATCTCAATCCGTTCACGCCCCTGGTGCGAAACTATCGCCGGATTATTCTTGAGGGCAGCATGCCCGATTGGCGTGGTCTGGCATATTTCGGGGCCTTCGCCGCAGTCAGCTTCATCCTTGGATACTGGTGGTTTGCGAGAACCAGGAAGAATTTTGCCGATGTCATCTAACACCCTCCCGTCAAATTACCCTGTTGGCAACAGTTTATTCACAAACAACGTCGTTGACAGTGCTCTTTTTGGGTGTTAGGGTAGAAGGGCCGCTGAACTCCGAAGGGGCTTTCAGCATGGCTAAGTTCTTTTTCCTCAATGGCGTTAGGCACCCGATCTCGCCCTAATCATTTCCAGTCCAAGAGTTTCGAAAACATGGCGTTTGATAAGGTAAAGACTCTGCGCGCGGCCGAGAGATACCTCGAGTTGGGAAAGATCCCGGCGGCGGTCAAAGAATATTGCAAGATTGTCGAAGGCGAGCCTGACGATTTCACCACGCTCAACATGCTGGGGGATCTGTACGTCCGTGTCGGCAATCAGCCGGCGGCGATTGCCTGTTTCCGACGCATCGCCGATCATTATCGCGAGCAGGATTTTGCTCTAAAGGCGATCGCGATGTTCAAGAAGATCGATCGCCTGCAGCCTCACGATACTGAAATCTCAACTCACCTTGCTGACCTGTACGCCCAACAGGATCTCGTCGTCGAAGCACGCGCTCATTATCTGGCCGTAGCCAACGCTCATAGTAAGGCGGGCGCAACGCACGATTGTCTGGAAGTCCTTCGCTAGATCGCGGATCTTGATTCTCAAAACACGGACATTCGCATCAAGCTGGCTGAGTGCTACTTCA
>JBGPWS010000374.1:0-3944 GCA_041492345.1 Pyrinomonadaceae bacterium
CACGAAGCTTTGGATCATGATGGCCAGAACATTCTTGCGCCCGACCAGGCCGCCATAGAAAAAAGCCAGCCCCGGCGTCATCAGCATGACCAGGCTGGAGCAGAGCAGCATGAAAGCCGTGTTTCCGGTGTCGATGGTTAGAGGTGGCATTGTGGTTTCTCCTTCGTTGGGTTCTTAGTTAGGAAACTAAGGGACGGTGCTCAGGAAACTACGCGGTCCTTAGAAAGCTCCGGCGCCAAGCGTTGAAGCAGCCACACATGAACAGCCTCCGCTTCGCGAAGTTCTGCGATGCTTACGTTGAAAGTAAGATACTTGCCGCTTCTCGTTCCGAAGGGCAAGGTCTGACCGTTTAGAAAGTCGACGGCCTCAGAGAAGCTTGCCGTCGCTGGCTTGACGTCAATGAATGCCCGATTCTTCTGCCGCCGATTGATCCAAACGCGGGCAGTACCGCCGACCGTAAGGGAGATGTAGGACTCAAAATACTTGATCGGAACGTCCGCATAAAGTCTGTCGAGCTGCTCCTTGTACCATCTCGCGCATTCCAGACCGGCAGGGCTTTTCTCAAGCCAGTGGTTCTCATCGTAGGTTGTTTGCGTGGGGTCCGATTCCTCTGGTTCCTCGTAAGTATCGAGAATTTTTGTAAAATGAAGCGCCTTAAAATCGCCGATGACAACAACGTTCGCTTGAATCGCGATGATTGGAACGGCTTGGCTGAGGAGATTTACAACGTTGAAGAATCGGTTCGTAATCGCCTCAGCGACGAGCACTGCCGTGTGGCTGCGCCTTGGCCACCGGCGTTTCTCGCTCTCCCAATATTCGATTGTCCTAATAATGTGCGATTCATCCGTAGAACCGAGCTGAATCTCGACCTCGTACATCGAATCGTCTTCCGGATTCTTCAGCAACAGGTCAAGGCGGCCGCCTTGAGGCTGGGACTTTTCCTTGGTCACGGGCTCCAGATTTCCTAGCCCAAGAATGGTCGGGTCTTCGAAGATCCTATCTCGGAGTTGGAACTCGTCGAATCCGGCCTCACGCAATGATAGGAGGCTAGTTGTTGGTAGTATGCTCATGCTCGAACCTTCTATTCTTGCATCGGATGCGGATCTTGGTCACCCGACTCCTTTACCTGCGGAACGCTCCGGCATAATACGCCTTTCGAGCCTGTGATCAAGATTCGCGATGAGGTAGCGGCTTTGCCGCCCGATGTGCGGAAAGGCTCCGCCTTTCCGTGAGAGTTAGATCCTGATTCAGCGAGGCTACGCCTCGCATCAGGGGCGTAGCCCCGAAATTCATAGAAGCATGTTCCGGAAGGTCTTAGACCTTCCGCACATCAGGCGGCAAAGCCGCGAACGGGAATGGGAATTGAGCCGTTGCTGACGCTCGCTATTGCCCCGTCGTGCTAAAGATTTGTTGCGCAACCGATCCTCACATGACGGACCGGCGACGAGGCGCATCACGGCGTGTCCGATGGCCACGATACCGATATAGGCCAGGGCGTCCGCGATGATGGGAGCAACGCCCGGCGCGAACACCATCCACGACGGGAACTTCATGGCGTAAAGGTAATCTCGCGGCGGGCCGATGATCGCTACGGCGCCAAGGCACACCGCCAGACCACGCCATCCGAACCGGCGGGCCACCCGCCAGGTAACGAGGTAGATTGGCGTGACCGTGATGGTCAACCCGAAGTAGAACAGCGCCAGGAAGGACAGCGTCCAGATAATTGGCACGCGCCACAATCCTGTTGAGTTGCCAAAGACGATCGCTCCCATCCCAAAAATCCCGACGGCTGCTCCGCCGACGAAGGCCCCCACGATGCGCCGCGCAGCGGCCCGGGTGAAGTAAATGACGATGAGCAGGGCGACGAAATACAGGGAGGTAAAAATGATAATTTGCAGCGGTGTCATTCGTCTCTCGATCGTTCCCTTCCACACTTCCAACATGACGTGAATTGGCCTTCAATCGTTTCGCCACAACGACAAAACCACGGACCATGATCTTCAATCGTGGCGTTTCGCCAGGCGTCCACTATTTCTTTGGCTCTGAGATAATCCGTGTCATTCAGAATCCAGAGCTCGGGACAGCAATCTGCGGGTGCCAGCTCACCCAGCGCCATTGAGAGATACTCGTTTCGGATCAGGCAAGGGATCTTGGCCTTCTCAAGAAGATCCTTAACGATCTCCTGATCCGCGCTCATGCTGGTCGCTGTGAATACGTGCTTCATAGTTCACTCTTCCCTGGCAGACCGGCGGAACTCTTGCGGCATGATACGCCCTTCGATCGCGTGATCAAGATTCGAGACCGGGCAATATCCTGCGGCTCTGCCGTCTGATGTGCGGTGGCACCTATGCCCCACCATTCATGCCTCCCCAAAGAGTCGAGGGGGCTGCGCCCTAACACGGGCATAGCCCCGAGACTCACAGAATCATATTCCGGAAGGTCATAGACCTTCCGCACATCGGGCGGCGCAGCCGCATCCGGGATTTGATGCCCTTGCTGACGCGCGGGCTACTGCCCTATGATTCGTAAGCTACTTACTGGAACCATTTCATGATCAAAAACGAAATCATCAATCTGATTAAGGACAAGCGCGCGCGCGTCGGCGTAATTGGGCTCGGCTATGTTGGTCTGCCGCTCCTGACTGAGTTTGCCGGCAAGGGATTCAACGCGGTCGGGTTCGAAGTCGACAAAAGAAAAGCTTCGCAGATCAACGCCGGCGAGTCTTACATCGGCGACGTCGCATCGTCGCTGGTGAAAGAGCTGGTTGACGCGGGCCGTCTGCGGGCGACAACTGACTTCGATCATCTGAAAGACTGCGACGCGATTATCATTTGCGTGCCCACGCCGCTGCGCAAGACGAAAGAGCCGGACGTCTCTTTCATTCTCGCCGCTGCCGAAGCGATTAAGCAGCGTCTGCACCGCGGGCAGCTCGTGATTCTCGAATCGACGACTTATCCCGGCACCACTGACGAAGTGCTGCTGCCGATGCTGCAAGAGACGGGATTGAAACTCGACGAAGATTTCCTGCTCGCGTTCTCGCCGGAGCGCGTCGATCCTGGCAATCCTCATTTTCAAACCCATAACATTCCGAAAGTCGTCGGCGGCGTCACAGAGGATTCAACCGAAACAGCAGCCTGTCTCTATTCGCAGATCGTCAAAGACGTGCACGCAGTTAGCTCAGCGCGCGTCGCGGAAGCGGCGAAACTCTTGGAAAATACTTTTCGCGCGGTGAACATCGGGATGGCGAACGAGATGGCGCGGCTCTGCTATGCGCTGAACATCGACACATGGGAAGTGATTGGCGCGGCCGCGACGAAACCGTTCGGCTTCATGCCGTTCTATCCCGGCCCCGGCATCGGCGGCCATTGCATTCCGCTCGACCCGCATTATCTTTCGTGGAAAGCGCGGCAGCACGGGTTCGATTCGCGCTTCATCAGTCTGGCTGAGGAAGTGAACTCGCGCATGCCTGAGCACGTCGTGCAGCTTGTCTCAGACGGATTGAACGACGATCGCAAGTCGATGAAGGGCGCGCGCATTTTGCTGATCGGCGTGGCTTACAAGCGCGACATTGACGACGTGCGCGAGAGCCCGGCGCTGTCGATCATCGATCGGCTGCGAACCAAAGGCTGCGACGTGCGTTATCACGATCCGTTTGTGCGCGAAGTGCGCTTTGACGATGCGCACATTGAAGGCGGCGGCGCGCAACTCTCATCCGTGGACCTCAGTGATGAAGAGCTCCACGCGGCCGATTGCATCGTGATCGTCACGAATCACACCCAGATTGATTATGGCCGAGTCACCGAGCTGGCCGCTTTGGTCGTGGACACGCGCAACGCGCTGAACGGAGACCTGCGACGCGGCAGCCGGGCGCGGATAATCAGACTGTAGAGTGTTTGAGGATGCGCTTACCCAACGCCGAGCGTGCAGTCATCCGCATAGAAAAG
>JBGPWS010000169.1:0-9750 GCA_041492345.1 Pyrinomonadaceae bacterium
ACTTACAATCCCAAGAGCAGTAACTTTTATATTCGCGCGGCCATCGAAGACCCGCGACCTATTCTCGGGCACGAAGGCATCCCCGGACACTTTCTGCAACTCTCGATCGCCAACCATTTGAATGACGAGATTCGCCGGCAGCATTCGGACAACATCATGATCGAAGGCTGGGCGCTTTACGGTGAAGAGATGTTGATGCGCACGGGTCTCTACCCGGTTAACTCGGCTTCGCAGGGACAGGTGCTGCGGCTTTCACGTTACCGTTCGGCGCGCATCGGCGTGGATGTCAACCTGCACACCGGCCGCTGGACGTTCGAACAGGCCGTGAAATATTTCATGGAAGCCGGCGGACTGGATCGCGAAGCCGCGGAAGGTGAAGCCGCCGGCGCGGCGGCGAGTCCGACCCAGAAGATCACCTACATCACGGGCAAGTGGCAGATCATGCGCCTGCTGGGCAAGTACCGCGACAGAGCGGGCAAAGACTTTCGCCTGGGTCAGTTTCACGATGACTTGATCAAGAACGGCAGCCTGCCGCTGTCGATTGTTGAGTGGATTCTGCTGGATGATCGCTCGTCGCTGGATCAGGCGCTGAAATAGCCGCACCGACTCGATGCCGCCGCATAGTCGCGGGACGGTTTCAACCTTTGCCAATAACGGACCGAAAGGAACCCTATATGAAGAGAGTCCTAATCGCGCTTCCCCTCATTACAATGCTCTCGATCGCGCCAATACACATCGCAGTATCGCGGCAGCAACCCCTTGAGCCCCGGCCCGGAAAACCGGTAGTGATCCCAACTCGCTATGCCGAACATCGTTTTATCGCGACTCCCGTCACTCTGGATAACGTCACGCTTTCTCTCTTCACCGATTCCGCCGGAGCGCTTTTCCTTTATGAGGACACAGTTGGGCAGCTTCGCTTATCACCCGAGACGCTCAAAGGGGCGAGTGATGATGGCCGCGACTTGACCGTGGTCGCTCTGCCCAGGTTCAAACCGGAAGCAGCGATTCCCCCGCCGCTCGGCGGCAGCTACGAAGGGCGTGTATTTGTTTTTCCCAGAAGAGAGAACGCACCGCAGAACTCGATGTCGCGAACAGACGGGATGCTGGGTCAGCAGTGGTTCGCGGGTCGTGTCTGGACGTTTGACTATCCCAACCAGACTCTCCTGTGGCGAGCTCCCGGCGATCTGCCGGCGCACGACAAGTCTCAAGAGGTGAAGTTGACGTTCAAGGCCAGGGCATCAGGGAAGCGCGCGAACAACTTTGCGCGCATCCCGATCGAGGTTGACGGCGAGACGATGGATTTCTTGCTCGACACTGGCGCCAGCAATGTTCTCTCGGAAGACGTGCTCAAACAAATTGGTGACGGGCGTCCAGCTGAACGAGCCGCCAGTTTTCTAGTGCGCTCCGTTTTTGAAAAGTGGCGTAAGCGGCATCCGGATTGGCGCGCATTAGAGAACGTCAAAACACTGACCGGCAGCGCGATGATAGAAGTGCCCTCGCTCACAATCGGGGGTTTCAAGGTCGGGCCGGTATGGTTCACCGTGCAATCGGATGTTGGTTTTCAAAGCGTCATGGGCCCGCTTATGGATAAGCGCGTAGACGGTGCGATTGGGGGCTCGGCCTTGCACTATTTGCGAATGACCGTGGATTGGCCGAACGCCCTTGCCGTCTTTGAGCGCCCTTGAATTGGGTGCGAAAGCTGACTCTGCCGCTTTCGATTGTAGAATGGATTCTGCTGGATGACAGGTCGTCGCTGGATCAGGCGTTGAAATGACAGTCGCTTTTTCCCACGCGCATATGAACCCTCTGAATCCATCTTTCGCTGAAGACATCGAACGCAGTTTTGCGCGACAGCCGATCATGAATCTGATTGGCGCCCGGCTCTCTCTGGTTGAGCCGGGAGTGGTTGAGATCACACTTCCTTATCGGCGCGACCTGGCCCAGCAACACGGCTACCTGCACGCCGGCGTCGTGACGACCATCGCCGACTCAGCGTGTGGTTATGCTGCTTATACCTTGATGCCCGCGAGCTCGGAGGTTTTGAGCGTCGAGTTCAAGGTGAACCTGCTGCGTCCGGCGCAAGGCGAAACGTTGGTCGCGCGAGCAGAAGTGATTAAAGCGGGCAGGACTCTGACCGTTGTGCGCGCGGATGTCTTTGGCGTCGCTGAAAACGCTGACAGAGAGTTGGTGGCCACCATGCAGGGCACAATGATTTGCCTGCGCAATAGAGAGTGAAGATTCAGGTTTATGAGCTGGCGTGAGGGGTGGGTAGCTACACAAATCTAAGAATCGATGATAGTGATTCATCTGAACATCCTGGGATCAACTTCGAAAGTCTCAAGGTCAGGAAGGGGGGCTTGCCCCCGCATGAATTGAAAAAGAGGACTCCCACATGGCTCGCAAATGGTCCAACCTGAATCTTCCCGGCGCGCTCCACTTTGTGACCGGGAACTTCTTGGATCGCACTCCAGTGTTTACCGAACCATCTTGTTGTGTCGCGTTCCTCGACGAACTGCGCTCTCTCAAGCTCATAGCCTACGTGTTGATGCCGGATCATTTTCATCTAATCAGCAACCCGCGTGACGGTCGAATAAAAGAATTTGTCGGCGAACTCAAGAGTCTCTCAGCGAAAAGTATTGTCCGGGCAAATAAGAGATTCCGCTTTCGCGTTGACGAAGACGGCCATCAAGTTTGGCAGGAAAGTTTCAAAGCGATGCCCTTATGGAGCGGCTGGATGATTTGGCAGAAGATCAACTACATTCATGCCAACCCCGTGAAGGCGGGATTGGTGAAATCTGCCAAAGATTATCGCTGGTCCAGCTTCACGTCGTTCCACTCTCAAGGCGATCAACCGGTCGCTGTGGATCATGATTGGTGGTGGGCGGATGATGCCGAGAAACTGTCTCAGGCAGTTAGGGAGATGGGCTGGCGCAGATGAACTGGTAGTCGAGAAGAGTTTCGCGGTGAATAATCCAACCAGGAAAGCCTCAAGGTCAGGAAGGGGGCTTGCCCCCGCAAATTCTAAACAAAAGGGATTCCTGTGATGATGATTCAAGGCTGGTGAGATTCTATTAAGAAGCGGGGGCAAGCCCCCCTTCCTGACCTTGAGGTTCCCCGCTTGTGTGGCTGTTTCAGAGAGCTTTGTCATCACCCAACCAACAGCTACAATGAGCGGCGCCCTAACGCCGATCTCTTTTGGAAAGGGAGACCCGATGAAGCTCACATCCTTACTATCCGCGATGTTGTTGCTTGCCCTTGCAACTCAAGCCCAGCAACCCGACGCCGCCACCTATCAACTCAAACCTACACCCAAAACCGTCGCCTGGGGTTATTACGACGCGAGCACGCCGCCGGTGCTGCGTATCAAGTCAGGTGACACCGTCGAGATCCAGACGCTGATCACTTCGACGCCGACGCGTTTGGAAGGCGCGGGGGTGAAGCCCGATCAGGTCGAGCAGTCTCTGCGTGACATCGTCAAACAGGTCACGAACAAAGGGCCGGGCGGTCACATACTCACCGGACCAATCTTTATCGAAGGCGCGGAGCCGGGCGACGTGCTCGAAGTCAGAATCAAGACGATCCAGCTGGCGATTCCTTATGCCTACAACGCATTCAGTCCGGGGCGCGGCTTTTTGCCGGAAGATTTTCCGTACGCCAAGATGCGCATCATTCCGCTCGACGAGAAGCGAATGGTGGCTCACTTTGCCGACGGAATTGAGATTCCCCTGCATCCGTTCTTTGGCAGCATGGGCGTGGCGCCGCCGGACGTTTCGGGCCGCATCAGCAGCGCGCCACCGTGGATTCATGCCGGCAACCTCGACAACAAAGAGTTGGTAGCCGGCACGACGCTTTTCGTTCCCGTCCATGCGCGCGGCGCGCTCTTTCTGGTTGGCGACGGTCACGCCGGTCAGGGCAACGGTGAAGTCGACATCACCGCGATGGAGACTTCGCTGATCGGAACTTTCCAGTTCATCGTCCGCAAGGATATGCATTTGCGCTGGCCGCGGGCCGAAACTTCCACCCACTACATCACGATGGGTCTGCATGAAGATTTGAACGAAGCGACAAAGATGGCGCTGCGCGAAATGATAGATTTCCTGGTTACCGAGAAACATCTGACACGCGACGATGCTTATCAACTGTCGAGCGTGGCGGCCGATCTAAACATCACGCAACTCGTCGACGGCAACAAAGGCGTGCATGCGATGATTCCGAAAGCAATTTTTACGAAAGGAACCAACAATCCAGGTCTCATCACTCTGGAACGCGGCCCGTGTTTCGGCACGTGTCCGATCTATCAGGTTACGATTGCGTCTGATGGAATGGTGAGTTTTAAAGGACACAATTTCGTCAAGACGAAGGGAAAGGCCACAGCGACAGTCAGTCCGGAAGACTTCAATAAACTCGTCAATGAGTTTGAGAAGATTAAGTATTCTTCTCTGGATGAAAAGTACGAGCCTGGGACGCCGGGTTGCGGCGCAGCTGTCACTGACATGCCTTATGCACGGACTTCAATACAAATGAACGGCGGAACCAAGAACGTATCTCACTACCATGGCTGCAGGAATTCTGAAATACTCCGTGCACTGACAGCCCTGGAACGCAAGATCGACGAAATCGCCGGCACCGAAAAGTGGATTAAGTGATTCACGGTGAAGAGGAATTCGCACACACCGACGAGCTGAGGTTCGTCGTGCCGTTAGGCACGAAATGTCTATAGCTTCCGCGCCTCTCCCTTGAACCCAAGCTCCGTAGGAGCGAAACGTAACGTGCCGCTCCTACGGAGCTACGAAAATCAGAGGGCTCGGCGAACTATAAACATCGCGCTCCTACGGAGCTGAAGACCGCCGCTCGTGCTGCGCATCGAGTCGCGTAACAGTATAATCCCCGCGTGCCTTTATTAACCCCTAACGAAGTTCGCGTCCTCGGCTCTTTGATCGAAAAGCAGATCACGACGCCTGAGTACTATCCACTGACGCTCAACTCTCTGACCTTGGCCTGCAACCAGAAGAACAATCGCAATCCGGTCACCGCGCTCACGGAAGCCGAAGTCGAGCAGGCGCTCGACAGCCTGCGCGAAAAGAATCTCGCTTATGTCTTCTATGGCAGCACCAGCCGCGTCCCCAAGTACAAGCATGTGGCTGAAAACCTGCAATTGAGCCCGCCGGAGATTGCTGTGATGTGCGTGCTGATGCTCAGCGGTGCGCAAACTGCCGGTGAGATTCGCGGGCGCGCCTACCGCCTGTATGAGGTCGCCGGGCTGGAAGAGATCGAACAGACTCTTCATTCGCTGAGCACGAAAGACCCCGAGCCTCTGGTGACTAAGCTACCGCGCCAGGCAGGTCAGAAGGAGGCCCGCTTTGCGCAGCTGCTGGCTGGTGAAGTGAAGATCGAAGAGCTCGACGGTGAGCAACCCGTCAGCAAACAGACACGCCGAACTATCGAATCCGAAAAAGTCGTTAGTCTTGAACACCGAGTTGAGACCCTCGCTGCGGAAGTCGAAGGCTTGCGCCGGCAATTTGATGATTTCAAGAAACAATTTGAATAGTCGTTCCGTTTGGGAATGTAACGCTTGCGCGTGCGGCCTATTGAGGTAGTCTCGGTGGAGAAAAGAGAGAAGATGACCGGGTGGGTAGTCAACGCGCCGCAGGCCCTCTCCCCAACCCTCTCCCAGGGGGAGAGGGAGTAACTTGCTTTCCTCTCCCAGGGAGAGGCAGTACTCTTCTCCGAAAAGGAGAGGGAGTCGGAACTTGCTTTACGTATCGTCTGAAATGGAGGAACCAACCCCAATGAAGAGAATCGCAATCGCCCTGACGCTGGCTTTCTCAGCCCTGTTCATGCTCTCCGCTTGTAAATTTGGCGGAGTGCACGGCTCTGGCGTCCGCAAAACTGAAAAAAGAGACCTGCCGGTCTTCAAATCGATCGAAACCAGCGGGGCTTTCGAAGTAGAAGTGAATTGCCAAAAGCCAGCCAGCTTTGAGATCGAAGCGGACGACAACATTGTGCCGCTGGTTCAAACTGAAGTTAAGAATGGCGTCCTGCGTGTCAGCACCACAAAGGGCTACAGCTCCAATGGAGGAATCATGCTGCGCGTCACGGTACCCGATCTCGAAAGTGTAAAGATTACCGGCGCAGGTAAGTTTCACGTGTCAGACGTGAAGAACGACAACTTCGAAATCCAATCAACTGGCGCCGCAGAGGTGGTTGCCTCTGGCCAGAGTAAATCCGTAAAGATTGGCTCGACCGGCGCTGGGAAAATCGATGCGCACAATCTGCGCGCGAACAACGCCGAGGTCAGGGTCACCGGGGCTGCCGGCGTGGACGTTTATGCTATCGATGAACTCGACGTGACGGTCTCCGGGGCCGGGCGCATCACCTACAGCGGCAATCCCAAAGTAAACAAGCACGTAAGCGGCGCCGGACAGGTGATTAAGAAAGAAGGAACCGGGGCCTGAATTGAGCCGGTTATTACGTCGAATTCACCGAGATCGAAAAGGAGAACTCAAAATGCGTGGGGTCGTTCTCACCGTGTTCTTCGTGACGGCCGTCCTTTTGTCTCCAGACCTTCTGGGTGTCGCGCAGAAACCTTCAACAAACAAGTTTCCCGACGCGATTGAGCGTTCTCAAGATGCGGCCAGGATCGCTCCCTTGTTGACTTTGATACCTGAAAGCGGCGTTCCGAAAGAGCTGACTGATAAGGCCGAAGCTATTGGCATATTTCCAAAAGTGACGAGAGACACGGTCTATTTTACTCACTTGATCCGTGGTTACGGCGTAATCAGCGCCCGGCAGGAGAGTGGTTGGACGATGCCGGCTTTTTATCAGTTCATGGGAAGTGGATTCGGTAATCCTTTTTCGCAGAAGGAAAACTACGGTGTCGTGATGCTGTTCATGAGCAAGGACGCCGTTGGTTGGTTTGAGAAGGGCGGTGTGCCTTTGAAGGACGAGAAGACGGCGGTCGTTGGTCCGGTGGGAACGATAACTGATGCACAAAGGAAAGAGATCCAGAACGCTCAGCTCATTGCTTATGTTTACTATAACGGGAAACTGGTCGGGACTAGCTACGGCAAGAGGTTCGAGCTTAATCCCGATAACAAAATTAATACTCCGCTCTATGGCATGAAAGGTCGTGAAGTGCTGGCCGGAAACAAAACCGATCCAGCATCGCTTCCAGCCGGCATCTCCTCGTTCCAGGAGTCGCTGCAGAAGTATTTTCGTCGTTGATAGCAACAAGCAATAATGAAATACATAGAGCGCAAGCCATCGCTGGTTGAAGAATGGACCTGGCAACGATCTGCGTTATGATTGGCCCCGTCTCTGCTATTTCGACGAGCGGATTGGGGACGTTGCTTGAGTGAAGAAAGAATGTCCGCATTGCCACGCGAATTCTTTTGGTTGGCGTGAATTAATCAGCCTCGACTGTTTCACCTCTGACGAGTGTAAGAAGTGTCACAAGTTGGTGCGCAATTCGGGCTGGAGACAGTTACTTGCCCCGCTGGCGATCATCTCGATATTACTGGCTGCAATACCGCTATTGGGATTTCTTCCGTCGGAAAAGTCTGTGCTTCTTATTCCAGTCGCAGTGATTTTGTTGCCGATCGTTCTGGTGCTGATAGCCAAACCCGTAAAGGCAGAATCTCCGCAGACTGATCTAGCACCGTTCACTCCGGATCCGGAAAACGACAAAGCGATCCTGATCCAGGGCTGGAATGAAGATGAGCTCCGCAAGATACTCGATGACTTCGTCGAGGAAGATTTGTCGGCTTTCGCTGCATTCCGCATCGAAATACAGAAGCGTCTCGAGAATTCCTTTGCGCTAACCTTTCCTGAAGACATTCATCCGGCTGAATTCGAATCTTTGATTAACTATCTTGCGTATCCCATTGACTTTGATTTGGCTGGGCGTTCGATCATCGTGGCTGGTAAGACGACTTTGAATTCAGACTTCGACGGCCTCCCTAAATCGCTCGAAGGAAAGAAAGCAATTCTCTACCTCCCGGAGAACGACAAGGACTATGATGTCGTGTACCTGCAAACTGAATCGGGGGTGACCCTCGCGAAGTCCTTCAATGAAGGAGTCTGGCGAAAGGTCAAAGACGCTCGACTGTCGAGCGCAGTAAAGTCGCTGACCTGGTAGGCGTTGCCAAAACCAAATCCCAATGTGCCTGCTGCATCACATCGCCGGAGCTTTCACCCAACCGCCCGACGCGCTGAAAGAAAAGATCGGCACAAAGGCCGGCGATCTGATCAAGCGTTCGTTCGATGATATCGATCCGGCGCGTCTGGTTGACTATCACACCCACGTTGCAGGAATCGGCAAAGGCACCGACGCGTTCGTCAATCCAAAGATGCTCGCGTGGCGTCATCCGTTTCATCGCCTGAAGTTCAAGGTCTATCTCAGCGCGGGCGCCGTGACCGACGTCGAACAGGCTGACTCGCAGATCGTCGAAAGGCTGATGGGGCTCATCACCAATATCGACGGCCACGGCAAGCACCGGCTGCTGGCGTTCGACAAGAATTACAATCGCGATGGCACCTCGAACCTTGCGAAAACCGAGTTCTACGTTCCCAATGACTACATATTCACACTCGCCAGGCAGCGACCTGACTGTTTCGAGCCGGTAATCTCCGTCAATCCTTATCGCTCCGACGCGTTGACTGAACTCGAACGTGGCGCCAAACGCGGCGCGCGAATGGTTAAGTGGCTGCCAAACGCAATGGGCATCGATCCTTCTGATGAGCTTTGCGATCCGTTCTACCAGAAGATGAAAGAATTGGGTCTCGTTTTGTTGAGCCACGGCGGCGAAGAAAAAGCTGTGGAAGCGGAAGAAGACCAGCGACTCGGCGATCCGCTCTTGCTTCGTCGCGCACTGGATCACGGCGTGAAAGTGATCGTGGCGCACTGCGCCGGCTTAGGCGACAACGAAGACCTTGACGGTACGCAGCGAAAGCGTGTCCCCAACTTCGATTTGTTCTTGCGGCTGATGGATGAGAAGCGTTACGAAGGCTTGCTGTTTGCCGACATCTCAGCGATGACCCAATACAATCGCATTGGCAAACCGTTGACGACAATTCTGCAACGCGAAGATCTTCACGAGCGATTGGTGAACGGCAGCGACTATCCCTTGCCGGCGATCAACATGCTCATTCGCACCGGTGCTCTGGTTAAGCAAGGCTACATCACCAGTGAAGAACGCGCTTTCCTGAACGAGGTCTACGACTACAACCCGCTGCTGTTCGATTTTGTCTTGAAACGCACTATCAGGATCCCGGGGACTGAGAAACGCTTGCCGGCGTCGATCTTCATGGCGAACGCGAGCCTCGAAAGATGATCCCTCACTCTGATCGTCCTTTGACGCTTACCACCGGAACAAAACTCCAGCTCAGCGCGTCTAAAGCTTTCCCTTGACAATCTAGGGAACGGCTTGTACTCTCTGTTCCCCCAGATAATCCAGGGAGACTGTTAACGATGGCAAATGCCCGCACGGATCTGATGCAAGGCACGCTGGAGCTAATGATTCTTAAGACGCTCTCGCGTGATGCCATGCACGGTTACGGTATCGCTCAACGAATACATCAGGCTGCTGATGATCTGCTGAAGATCGAAGACGGCTCACTTTACCCAGCGCTTTATCGCATGGAAGAGCGCGGTTGGATTGCCTCTGATTGGGGCGTTTCGGAAAACAATCGCCGGGCGAAATTCTACAAACTGACCAGAGCGGGGCGAAAACAGCTTGACGCCGAGTGCGC
>JBGPWS010000283.1:0-6030 GCA_041492345.1 Pyrinomonadaceae bacterium
GAAACAGATGGCGATGGACGTTCCTCGCTCGCCTCATGTAACTGGGTATCATGGGCCAGATAAACTTCACCCATCCCGCCCGCGCCAATCTGCGAGCGGATTTCGTAACGACCGAGTTTTGTGCCTGCTACAAGCGTCATCGAAGGATAAGCCGGAACTAATCGTCCTAGCAGGGACGCGAACCAAAAGCCTCCGCTACTGCGGCAGTCCGAGGCGGCGTATTAAGTCAGCGAACCGCGGGTCGGAGCGAAGCGGATCGAACTTCGGCTCAACCTTAAGATCAATGATCCAACCAGCATGTTCTTCATAAGCTTTATTGAGTTGTTCTATCGCTTGATCTTTATCGCCCAGGCCAGTGTAAAGAATTGCCAGATCATATGGTGAGACATACTTCTGTTTGGATACCTCCTTCATTTCATCCAATATCTTCAGCGCCTCGCCTTTTCTGCCTGAAGCCGCATAAGCATGACCCATTGCCGCCAAGAAGGCGGTTGTCCTTTCCGAAAGCGCAATCCCCTTTTGATAAGACGCAATCGCTTCCGCGTACATTCCTTTTTGATCGTAGGCGTAGCCAAGACCGCTGTAGGTTCCGTTGTGGCTCGGATCCATCTCGTTGGTTTTCTGATATTGTTTGATGGCTTCGTCATACCGGCGGGCCAAATAATAGGCCTGGCCCAGGTCATTGCTTAAAGGGATCGAGAGCGGATCAAGCTCCGAACCGCGTCTAGCTATTTCTATTGCCTCCGTCAATCTCCCGGTCGCGGTTAGAAGATAGGAGTAGACCTCGAAGGTCTCCGAATAGTTTGGGTTCAACTCAATAGCGCGCTTGTACTCTCGTTCAGCAGTGGCCCAGTCAAGAAGATAGAACATTGTCAGGGCCCCCGAGGTACAGTGTGCCTCGGCCAACGTTTCATCCAGCTCCAACGCTTTTTTCACTGCGGCCATTGCCTTTGGGTACGCTTCGGTGGAAGGGATCCAACCGTTCGTCGCAGAAGCGCCATAAGTGTCAGCCAGTCCCGTGTACGCAAGAGCGTACGTCGGGTCTTTGGCGATCGCTTGATTGAAGTACTGGGCGGCTTTCTGATGATCCGTTGGCGAAAACCTATTCCAGAAGTAGCGCCCCTTGAGATAGAGCTGGTAAGCCTCTGGGTTTTCCGTGTAATGCTTGTTCATGCGACTCTGCTCAGTGCCGGAAAGTTTCAGTCGCAGGTTCCCCGTAATCTCCTGGGCGATGTCATGCTGCATGGCCAGCAGGTCTGAGGCTTTGCGCTCATACTGCTCGCCCCAGAGTTGTTTGTTATCGCGAAGATCCACCAACTCCACGCTGATACTGAGGTTGTCACCACGCTGTGTGACTCTGCCCGTCAACAGCGCTCGCACGCCAAGCTCCTTGCCTATGGCTACCGGGTCCGTCTCTTTTCCTTTGTAGCGAAAGACTGTGCCGCGCGGGATCACGCGTAGTCCAGGTAGTTGAGAAAAGCTGTTGATGAGACTTTCGGTAATCCCGTCAGACAGGTAATCAGTATTTGCATCGCCGCTCGTATTGACGAACGGCAATACGGCGATGGACTCAATAGCCACCTCGGTGTTTCGGGCGTGCCAATAAACACCGAAACCGACGCCACCCAGGACCAGTAGGATGACTACGATGGCAGCGGCGATCTTGTGTTGTTTGATTCCCGAGACGAGGTACTCGGCGCTGGAAGCAGCATGAATGCTGCCGGCTGGGGTTGTTGTTCCCGATGCACCGGACGCAGTTCCCGGCGCGCTCTGGCCGCCGCTGGTTGAAGGAGTGGCGCGAAACTCAGTCGGCACCGTGCGATCGATTTCAGCGTCAACCTCGAGCTTGCGTTTCAAGTTGCGCAGATCGATCAGCATGTCCTTCGCCGTCTGGTATCGCTGTTCACGATCTTTTGTCAGTGCCCTGGTAACTATTCGCTCCAGTTCGGCGGGCACTTCATTGGCGTAGCGCTTTAGTGACGCCGGCTCCTTTTGAAGGATCAGAGAAATGGTCTCGGTCGGAGTCTCGCCGGCGAACGGCAAATGACCGGTTATCATTTCGTAGAGGACTGCGCCCAGACTCCATAAGTCAGTCCGCGCATCGACCGTTATTCCCTTCGCCTGTTCCGGGGACATGTAGTTTGCCGTCCCCATTACCGTGCCGGCGTCTGTATTCACCAATGCTTTTGTGGGGGCTTCTGCATCGGTAATCGATTCGCGCGGTTCCGTTAGCTTCGCTAGTCCGAAATCGAGAAGTTTGACGTAACCGTCACGCCTCACCATGATGTTCTCAGGCTTGATGTCACGATGAATGATTCCGGCTGCATGCGCCGCTGAGAGAGCACTGGCGGCCTGGGTTCCAATCTCGATCACTTCGTTGAGGTTTACCGGGTCGAGGCCAATCCGCTGACGCAGAGTATCGCCGTCGATAAACTCCGAAACGATAAAGCGGAGTGCATCTGCCTGACCGATCTCAAAAATTGTAATGATGTGCGGATGATTGAGAGCCGAGGCGCTCCTTGCTTCCTGAATGAATCGTTGCAGACGCTGCTGATCCGATGACAAGCGCTCGGGAAGAATCTTGATCGCAACGGTTCGACCCAATTCGGTATCAAGAGCGCGGTAAACTTCGCCCATCCCGCCCTCGCCGATCTTTGAGCGGATTTCGTAGCGGCCGAGTTTTGTGCCGGGGGCCAGAGTCATCTTGCAGTTAGCCTTGTTTCCTGGAGCGTTGCGACTTGTCTCAGCTTTTCAGGTCGTCAAGTTCAAGCAGCAACAACTCAGCGAGTCCAAGATTACAACCCGACGCGCCGCACCAGGTCGGCAAAGCGCGGGTCGGAGCGCAGGCTGTCGAAGATTGGATTGACTTTGAAGTCAAGCGCGAACCGGTTGCGTTCCTCGACAGCCTTTGCGAGCCAGCCGAAGAGTTTTTCTTTGTCGCCTAATCGCAGATAGGCCATCACGTATTCCGACGCCGGAACGTACTCGCCCCGACCGGCTTTTTCATTCAATCGTTCGAGTCTCTTTTGCGCTAACGCGCGGACTGCCGTCTCGAAGCCTGACGCGGCGTAGGTGCGTTCGAGGATTGACGCCTGTTCGCCTTCGCCGCTCAAAGTTAGGGCTTTGCCCCATTCAGCGATGGCTTCCCTGTGCATCCCCTTTTGCTCGTAAGCGTCACCGAGCCCTTCATGCGCCAACGCGAAATTCGGCTCTAGCTCAAGCGTCTTGCGGAATTGGTCTATCGCGCGGTCGTACTGGCGTATGAAGAAGAGGATGCTCGCCCGGCTTAGACTGAAGCGGAGCGACAGCGGCTCAAGCTCGACGGCGCGTTGAATTTCGGTCAGGGCTTCTTCGTTGCGTCCGAACAAATACAAACATACGGCGTAGTGATTGTGTATTTCCGCAAAGTTCGGATCCAACTCGATGCCGCGACGAAAGTAGCGTTCGGCGGCCGGCCAATCGCGGTAGTAATACAGTTTGACGGCAGCCAGCGGATTATAAGATTCGGCCAGCGTCTCGTCTAACGCTAACGCTTTGTTGGCCGCCGCCTCCGCCTTCGGCCAATTCTCGTCGGGCGGCAAGTGGCCGGCGGCCGCTGCGAAGCTGTCGTAAAGTGCCAGGCCGGAATAAGCCAGCGCGTAAGAAGGGTCCAGGTCAATCGCCTGTTGAAAAAAATCGCGGCTCTTTTCATAACCCGGCGCAGGGCCCTTGTTCCAGTAATATAGTCCCTTTAAGTAAGCCTGATACGCTTCGGCGTTCTGGGTGTAGTTCTTCGTCAACTTCTGTGCGTCCGCGCCCGACAACCGCGCTCGCAACTTCTGCGAAACGTCACGTGTAATCTCATTTTGCAGTGCCAGGAGGTCCGCGAGTTTTCGATTGTACTGCTCGCCCCAAATCTGATTGCCCGTCCGCGCGTCAACCAACTCCAAGCTCAAGTTTAAGTCGTCGCCGCGCTGCACAAGACGCCCGTTCAAGACAGCTTGCACGTTCAACTCCGAGCCGACCTGCTGCGGCTCAATGTCTTTGCCTTTGTAGCGGAACACCGTACTGCGGGCTTTGACGGAAAGTTTGGGCAGTTGCGACAAACTGTTGATGATGCTCTCGGTCAAACCGTCCGAGAGATACTCAGCATTGGGATCGCCACTCTGATTTATGAAAGGAAGGACGGCGATTGATTCGATCGCTACCTCAGTGTTGCGAGCATGTTGGTAATAAGCGAGACCGCTAATGGCAATTGCCAGGATCAACCCCGCGAGCAAGACACCCAGTTTGTGTCTCCTGATTCCGTCAATCAAATACTCCGCGCTTGATGCCGACGAGGCTGCGCTTGAGGCTGATTGGGCGGCCGTAGCTTGCGCCGCCGCCGCGCCGGAAACAGTGGAGGGCGTAGCCGGGTCGCTCGCCGTCGATCCAGCGCCGCGGATTTCCGGTGTTATCGTACGATCGATCTCAGCATCCACGTCGAGCTTGCGCTTCAGATTGCGCAAATCAATCAAGAGATCCTTCGCAGTCTGGTAACGTTCGTTTGGGTTCTTTGCCAGTGTCTTCCCGACGATCTCTTCCAACCGCTCCGGGACGCCATCAACGAATCTTGCCAGGGACGCCGGATTCGTTTCCTGAATGGCAATTATCTGACGATGGACGTCCTTGCCCTCGAACGGCACGCGCCCCGTCAACAACTCGTATGTGACTGCGCCCAAACTCCAGAGGTCGGTGCGATGATCCACTTGCGGACTCCCTAGCGATTGCTCGGGTGACATGTACGCGACTGTGCCCATCACCACACCGGGCTCTGTATGGATCATCAGTTTTGTGCCCGCTTCGGGATCAGTCGGAGGCGATTCGGCTGTATTGGGCTCGATCGCCTTGGCGAGTCCAAAGTCGAGTACTTTCACGATGTGATCGCGGCGGCGCACCATGACGTTTTCTGGTTTGATATCGCGATGAATCACATTCGCTTCATGAGCTGCGTCCAGGGCCGCGGCAACCTGCATCGCGATGTCGAGGACCTCGTGCAGCTTCAGGCGCTTGAGCATGTGCTGGCGGAGCGTTTCCCCATCGACAAACTCGGTCGCAATAAAACGCGTCGCGCCTTCCTGTCCAAATTCGTAGATGGTGAGAATGTTCGGATGATTGAGCGCGGAAACTGTTTTGGCTTCCTGAACAAAGCGTTGCATCCGCTTCGGATTAGCCGCAACTTCTGCCGACAGCAACTTGATCGCGACCATGCGACCAAGCTCGCTCGTATCAACCGCGAGATACACTTCACCCATCCCGCCCTCGCCGATCTTCGAGCGGATTTCGTAGCGGCCGAGTTTTGTGCCTGAGGCAAGGGTCATCACATCTCTCTCTCGTTTCTTCGCCCGGGAATACTGCGTTCAGGTTGCCGTTCTATAACTAAATAAGCAGCAGCTTGCAATGCCGTTCGCATCGACTGCGCTACTTTCCTTTTTTCACCACGACGTTCTTCGCTGATTCAATACACATCAACTGCATCTCGCGCGGCCTGGGGCGAGTGAAAGGGCAAACCAGAAAGTCGCCGATTATCATGTTCTCGCCCTTCAGTTGCTGCGACAAATCTTCGGGGATATTGCGATAGCCGGGCAGGCTAAAACGCTGCTCAGATACTCCCAGAACCCGCTTGGTACCGATTCGCCAAAGGCGAACCGCGGGATTCCCGTTGTAGGTCGAGAGCCGGCCGTGCGCGTTAAAGCACTTGCCGATCAACTGCGGGTGTTCACGACAGGACTTCTCAGCCGCGAGAGGCGGAGACATGGCTGAGACACTGCCGCAAAGAATCAGGAGCAACGATGTAGCGATTCGCATGAAGATGAACTCACCTCTTTTAACGTCGCCCCGGCACGGTAACAGCTCGCGCTACTTCTTCAGGCCGGCAATCCAGTTGAGCACCACGCTGACGTGATTATAAGCACCCTCTTCGGCTAAGGTGTTGACGAGAAAACGCTGACCATCAGAGGTAACCACATATTGATCGCCGGCGCGGTCCTCTCCCTTACTGATGCGGGTCTC
>JBGPWS010000008.1:0-30925 GCA_041492345.1 Pyrinomonadaceae bacterium
ACACCCCAGTGAATGAAGATGCCGAATTTGGCATCCTGGAACCAGCGTGGAACTTTGTAGTTTTGCTTCAGCGACTCCCAGGTCGGTTGAAAGGTGTCGATACTCGCGCGCGAGGGAACATAAGTGAACGACGCGCCCGCGCAAACAGCGATCAGCACCGTGAGTATTCGGCGTCTCATCATCCTAACAAGTTTTGGAGTGCGCTGACTTGTCAGCGCTTTTGAAAGCGGCGACTAGTCGCGGCACTCCAAAAAGCTCCTGCCGGCGCAGTCCGAAGTTTCCCTGCGAACTAGAGCTTGCCGGCTTGCGCCTTCTCGACCTCGACGGCAAACACGTGTGTGGCCCCGAACATGTTCGACCGAAACACAATCCATTTCTGGTCTGGCGTGAAAGTAACGTTCGGCTCCAGGCGATAGTTGTGTTTCGCCAGATTGACGAGCTTTTCGGCCTTAAAGTATCCAGGCTTGACCAGGTCTTTCAGGTTTGGCAAAACACCGTCCGTCCGGTCCGCAACCATTTCGGGACGGAACAAATAGATCCACTGACCGTTTCCCGGCGCCGCCACGCTATCCGGCCCACCACCATCACCGGCGAACAGCTTTCCGTCGGGCGATACGTTGAAGTGTACCGACCACTCGCTGCGTTCGAGGTGATACCAGATTCTCTCGCCCGTTGAGACCTTGTACCCGGCGAGCCAGAAGAGCTGGCTCTTCGGCGTTTGCAAGTCGTACCAGATCATTTTCCCATCGGCGCTCCAGAACTCGTGGCCTTCGATCTCCATGTTCATGGTGCGCGTGTGAATTTTGGTCAAGCCCGTGCCGTCGGCGCGAATGATCCAGGTGCGATCGACTTTATGCCAGGGGCCTTCGTGGCAAAGCAGCAGCAGCATCGGATCGGTGGGCGAGAATTGAAGATGATTAAGCCAGTCGGTGCTGCGCAGGATCGTTTTAGATTCACCGGTCTTCGCGTTCATGATGAACAACTGCATGGGCAGATGCGCGGCCAGCCGTTGTTCCATCATCGCGCCTTTACTCGGATAGTTGTCGGCGCCTTGTTGCGCGCCGCTCGAGTTTGGCGCCGCCGCAGAACTGGGTTGCGGTTGGCTCGGCTGACCGGGAACTCTCCCCTCGGTGATTGTGCCGGCCAGTAGCGTTTCATCTGAGTTAACAGTAGCAACGCCCACCGAACCGCCGGTCGGAGCCGGTGGCAGCTTCCCAATTTCCCTCGTCGCTTTAGTGTTGAGATCCGTAGCGTAAACGGCGCCGTTGCGCGTGTAGTAAACCTGACCCGTCTTTCTGCCGGTGACGATGATATTCACGCGGCCTTCGACGACCTTCTCAATCACGCGTGTCTTGAGATTGATCGTCGAAAGGCCGGTGGGCGTCGTGATAATGAGCTTTTCACCGTCCGGCGTATAGGCGTTCTGGTGAAAATAGAGACTCGCGCTGCCGGGCTCGTCGGACAGACGGATGACGCGATGGCCCGTGTCCGGGTCGATCCATTCGCGCGGCGGCTCCGGTCGTTGCGCGTACACGACCGTAAGCAACAACGGAATCAATGCGCAGAGTCTGTAGAGTCTCATGTCCTGCCTCCCCTATCCTTCGCTTCGCGTCTTACCTCGTCGCCGTTAGAAGTAAAGCTTCACCCCGAACTGAATGTAACGCGGCTGGTACGGCACCGACGCGCCCAGATTTCCGAAGTTGGCATCATAAGCTTGCCGCAAACGGTAAAGCTTCAAGCCGTTGAGAGTGGTGATGTCAAACGAGTTCGGATTCGCGGTAGCAAAGCCCTGGGGAATCAGGACGTGGAAAAAGTCCAGCGGCAAAGCCCCGGTGGGCAAGCGGCTGTTGACGATCAAGTTGTTCACCTGCGTCAACGTAGCCGAACGACCCGCAGCAAACGCCGCCCAGGTGTTGACGTCCGCCTGCGCCAGCAACGCTTCGTTGGGCAACCCCCCAAAGCCCGAAGGCGTATTGCCGGTATTGCCATAACGGAAGGCGGGATGATTGAAGGCATTGATCAGGTCCACCCGGAACTGAAGCTTGCGCTTGCCTTCGGCACCAAACGGCAAGGGGAAGTCCTTCTGAATTGAAACGTCGAAGAACTGCTGCATCGGCGCGCGAATGTCCAGGGTGCGCGGCGCATTTCCCAAAGCCCCTTTCGCCGGACGCATGAACGCCGACAGATTAATGAAGGGCTCGCAGGTTGCGCCGATCGTGCAAGAGCTCGAGTAAAGAGGATTCTTTAAAGGCACGCCCTGAACAAGGTCGAGTCTGATCGCGCGATTGGTTCCGCCAAGTCGATTTGTGTCGGTGATGAACGGAATGAACGGCTGCCCTCCCTGCAAACGGAACACGCTGGAAATGGTCCATCCTCCAATCACTCCATTGACCAGCCACGGGGCGTGATTAAGAAACGATCGCCGCCTGCCGACTGGGATGTCCCAGATGACCGTCGAGTTGAACAGGTGTTTGATATCAAACGTTGAGAGCGCGCGATCGCGGCTGCGCGGAACTCCGTAAGACACTTCCTGGCCCAGAGTAGTCGGCGTCGTCAGCACTCTGGTGTCGGGGCTGGAATCAGAGGCATCGTCGAGTGATCTGCCATAAGTATAGTTGGCCGTGAACGCCAAACCCTGGCGCATGCGTCGCTGGACACTAACATATCCGGCGTGCCGAATGCTGTTGGCTGAAGGATCGAAGAAACGCAGAAGGTTATTGAAACCAAAATACGGCGCGGTCACGCTGTTGCGCTGAATCGTTACCACGGCTCCGAGCAGGTTCCTGCGTCCCAGCGGATCGGCAAAAGTAGTTTCCGCGTTCAGGTTCTGCCCTTCTAACGTCTCAACGAATCCGATGTCTTTCGGATTGATGTTCACGAACGGCATGTAAAGGTGCGTGCCTTTATTGCCCACGTAGGCAAATTCGACCGCGAACCCTTTGAATAACTCCATCGAAAAAGAGAGGTTCCAGTTCTGAACGTAGGGAACGCTCCCGCTGCCGTTCGGAGAGACAGCAAATCCCGGCGTCCCGAGGCTGTTCAGAAAGACCAGTCCATCCGACGTGGTTCCTAAGGCCGTATCAATCGCCCCGCCGGCGATAAATGGAGGATTGCCGGTCAAACGCACCGGTTGAGTTGGATCGGCCGTGCCACCCACGGTGGAACCAGCGGCCACAGTAGACACCGCAGTGAAAGCTCCAAAGTCCGGATTCGGCAGACGGTTGTTGCCGGTAAGCGCCACGTGTGAAAGTCCATAGCCTCCACGGACAACGGCATTTCTATCCTGCGCCCACTTGAAAAGATGGGGGCTCCACGCGAAACCAAAACGCGGCTCGAAATCCAAATAGTCCACCGGAACAAGGTATTTCGATCTTCCGCCGCGGCCGGCAAAAGCGAACGCGGGGAGCACGACTGTCGTCGGCACGTAACTGGGAATTGGCGCAGTCGTAGCGATGCCCAAACCAGTCGCCGTGGCCCGGCGCTGAGCATCGGTAAGCGTCACTGTCTGCGTGATGTCGGGACGGAATACGCCTTGAAGATTGCTCTTTTCGGCGCGGGGATACTGTAAGGAGTACCGGAGACCGAGGTTGAGTGTCAGGTTAGGTCGAACCTTCCAATCGTTTTGGACGAACGCCGCGCCACTCTTCCAATAGTAGTTGTAGTTCAGCAACAGCGGGCGAACTTGTACCGCGTTAGGCACGCCGAGCAACAGGCTGGCAAGGTTGTTGCCGCCGTTGCCAACACCGGTGCTACGGTTGTCGCTGGTATTAACGACGCGAAATTCCCAACGGCCACCCGAAGCGCCGAAGAACGGAATGACGTTCAGGTGCGCCAGGCTTAGGTCAGCGCCGAATTTCCAGGTCATGTTCCCATGCGTCCAGTAAACCACGTCGTTGAGGCTGATCCGATCCTCAACATTGAAGTTATTTGTAGACCCGGAGGAGCCGACGTCGGCAAATGCGTTGTATCCACCGTCACCGCTGATTTGGAATAACGGGAGGCCGCCCGTGGTCAGGCTCGGTAGTCCCAGCTCAGTCGCCAGGTTCCGCCCGCTCTTGATCGAGAACTCCGGCGAAAAGTCTTCGCTGAAAACTCCCCGCGTATAACTCAACCGCAGGTCGTTGATCAGACTTGCCGAGAAGATGTGATTGTTAGCGAGCACGTACTGCTGCGCATTGCTGTAAACGCCGGTGTTGCCGTTCACGTCGCTGCCAAATCCGCGAGTGCCGATCGCGGGAGTTTTGGTGTAACGGAAATTGAACTTGTCGTTTTTGGTGACGTTGTGATCCAGCCGCAGCGTGTAACGTGTTTCGTCTTGCTTCACAAACCGTTGCACGATGTAGTTTCTGACCAGACCAGCATCATCAATGAAGTATCCGGACGAGTCCGGCATGTACTTCAGCAAAGCGATGGCCTTCGGATCGATCATGCTTTGCGGAACCTTGTTTCCTGGATATTGGCAGTAGGTGGCGGTGGTAACGCCGTTGACGGTGCATGTTTGCGCCAGCGGAACCAAACGCCCATTCACCAAATTGAATTGCTGAAAAATGTTGGCCGGGCCTATTGAAGACAGATTGAATTGGGTAGCGACGTTGGTGGGCAGCCAACCGCTACTGGTCCTGACCAGATTGCCGAAATCACCACTACGCTCCGCCGCGGTCGGCAACAAAGTTGTCACGGCCAGGAAGTCACGTCTCCAGCGCGGCTCGTAGGCAAAGAAGAAAAAACTCTTGTTGCGACCATCGTAGTAGGCCTTGCCACCTTCGCCCGGCTTTGGCAGGAAGATCGGTCCGCCAACCGTGACTGATACCTGGTTGTAACGCAGATTGTTCGGTGGGCGCGGGCCGTTGCCGATGCGATAGGGGCGCGCGTTGAACGTTGGATTGCGCGTGTACCAGAGCGCGATGCCGTTCAGAGCGTTCGTTCCCGATTTCGTCGTCGCATTGATGACGCCGCCACCGGTCTGGCCGAACTCAGCTGAATAAGCGGTAGTCTGCACCGTAAACTCCTGCACAGTTTCCGGCGTGAAACTCACCACCGCGCGAGCGATGCCGACGCCGGTGTTGTTAACTCCGTCAGCGAGAATCGAAGTGCTGCCGGGCCGCCCGCCGTTGACGCTCAGATTGTAACCGGGCACCGGCTGATCGGAAGTGACGCCGGGGTCTTCGCTGCCTGCCTCGCCCGAGACATTCGGTAACGTTACCGCCAGGTCCAGCACGCTCCGATTGTTTAGTGGCACATCCTGAATCTGGCGCGCGGTAATGGTCTGGCTGGTGGCCCCCGATTCAGTGTTGATGAGCAAAGGGTCAGACATGATCGTAACGGTCTGATCGATTGTGCCCGTCTCAAGCGAGATGTTGACCGTCAACACGGTAGCCGTGTCAACTTTAACTTTTCCTACGAACGCCTTTTTGAAACCGTTCATTTCCGCTCGAATGCTATAGGCTACCGGCTCAAGCGAGCTGGCCGAGTAGGAGCCTGACTCTGATGTGGTCAGGGTCTGGCTCTGATTGGTTCCGAGATTGGTGATGATCACCGTCGCGCCCGGCACAACTGCGCCGTTTTGATCGGTGATCGTACCGCTGATGCCGCCTTTGTTGGTTTGACCCACTACTACAACGGTACTGACGAGCACGACTAGCAGAATGCTGTGAATGAACCGCATGGCTTTTCTCCTTTTTTTTGTGGCTTTCAAAACCGCTCCCTGCAAGTCGCGGGAGGCATAGAAGGCAAACGCCGGCTCAAGTATTGACCCAGCGGGTGCAATTGAATCTCATCTCACGCGTTGGTGTATCGGATTGAGTTCGAGCAACTCAGGCTGATGGAGTCTGGCACGAATTGGATCGCAGCAGTTCGCCACGAGTCATGCCTCGTATTCTCCCGATTCCTCACGCGACGCTTAAAAGGGCCACCCCCATGCATAGAAAAAGGAGTCAGCCGTAGCCGCTCCTTCCGTCGAAAACATAAACTTGTAGTCTAAAGGTTAGACCATCAAGACACGTCTAAGAACCTTCCTCGATTCAGTTATTCTCCAGGTCCACGGCCAGTGATGCCTCTGTCTAAGGCCGGGTTGGACTTGCGACGCGGCCGCATGGTTGCGGCGGCGCTATGACACTTTTTTGAATACCAGTTTGCTCGTGAAGAAACTAGCCTTCGGAGCCAGGTCGCTCTGACTGTGACCGGTTGTCAACAACCCTGCCGGTTGTTTGAATGCTGTCCGAGCCGTTTGGTTTTCCTTTCTTATCTAACCGCAAAAATTGCGCGGAGGCGACATTCACTGCGCCGTGTAACCACCATCGACCATCAGGTACGTGCCCGTGATAAATGAAGCTTCATCCGAAGCCAAAAACAGAATCGGGTACGCCACCTCGCGCGGGTCGCCGATACGATTGAGCAGATGCTTCGGCGCTTGTTCGGCAACAAATTCTTCCAGGCTCTGACCGACTTTTTCCATGTGCTCGTAAGACGCGCGCGTCAGAATCGTGCCGGGACAAACACAGTTCACGCGAATGTTGAATGGCGCCAGGTCCATCGCCATGTTGCGTGTCATCTGCACCAGCGCCCCTTTGGTCGCGCTGTAGGTGATGAACGACGGTTGCGCTACGAAGCTCGAGATCGAGCCGAGATTCACGATCGCTCCGCCGCCGGCTGCTTTCATGTACTCGGCAGCAAATCGGCTCACCAGCGCCGTGCCCACGATGTTGACGCCGAGCACTTTCCGCCATTCCTCGACTGTAGCTTCCAGACCTCTGAACACGAAAGCGGCTCCGTTATTGACGAGAATGTTCAGTTGACCAAACGCCCTCACCGCCTCGTCGCAGACGCGTTTCGCGTCGTCCTCTTCTGAGATATCGGTCTGCACAAAGATCGCTTCGCCGCCGTTTGCGCGAACCTGCGCCGCGGCTGCTTCGCCCGCCGCTGTGTTCGGATTGGCGATTACGACTCTCGCGCCTTCCTCAGCAAACAAGACCGCGGTCGCCAGGCCAATGCCCACCGAACCGCCGGTGACGATCGCGACTTTGTCTTTCAAACGATCAGCCATTTGGGTTCAATTCTCCGCTTGAATAATAATCAGAAATCGATTTGCTTTCTCTCCCTCTCACTTTGGGAGAGGGCTGGGGAGAGGGTCTGAGCTGAAACGTAAGAATAGTTTAGCTTGGCGTGTTGCACGTGATACTAACGCCCTCTCCCTGACCCTCTCCCAAAGGGAGAGGGAACTCTTCACCGTTGCCAGACTCCTGTTAATCCAAATGAAATACTTCCTCCAAGTCGCCGGACAGTGGGCTGTCGTCCGTATTTGTGAACATGAGATCCTTCATGGATGCCCACCAGCGACGACAGACTTCAGTATCGGCAATTCTGAGCCATAACTCCTCTGTTTCGATCTCGGCATAAGCGAAGAGCTTTTCATCATTGCGGTCGAAGAAGATCGAGTAGTTGCTGACACCGTGCTCTTTCAAAACTGATTCCAATTCAGGCCATATTGGATTGTGGCGATGTTCGTACTCCGCCTGATTGCCGGGCTTAAGCGTCATCACGAATGCTTTGCGAATCATCTTGAATGTCCGGCTTAAGAGATGTTCAGAGTTCAAACTTCAGTTTGTGTTTTGCGAAATTGGAAACAAGCTGAAGCTTCTAAGCAATCTTTCCGCCGGGAAACCGCTTGAGCACTTCAGGCTCGTACAGTGGAACAAAGATATCCGCCTCGCGCTTAATGCGTTTGCAGGCAACGTAATACTCTTCGAGGCTCTCCTGGATGCCGAGTGGTTCGCCTGCTTCGATGTTCTGGTACTTGAACACACAATCCGAAACCGCCACCCTTCCCTTCTCTGTTTCGATCACGTAACACATCGAAGAGCGATGATGCACGCCCGTCCAAAAACACCGCACGCCTGGCATGATCTCGTCCTCATCTTCCAGCAAGCGGACTCTCTGGTGGCCTGCAAACATCAGGTACTGCAGCGTCTCGTCGGAAATGCGAGGCTTTCGCGGCACGTGCATCGGAAACTTCTCGGCGTGAAAGTCTTCGATCCACCCGCGCTTTGAAATGCACACTTCAGCCTCTTTGAAGAGTTGAATGTTCGCCGTCGCGTAAATCTGAAGTGGCGTGATCAGTACATAGTCGACGTCTTCGGGCTTAATACCGATTGCGTCCAGCGCTTTCAATGGACGCTCGCTGTCTTCGCGCACGAGCTTGCCACGCTCGCCGAAGCCGCTACTCCAACGCTCATTGAGTTCCGCGAGATCAGCCGGTGGGCCGGTGTTGATGATCGCGGTCTTCCCGTTCCCGCGAATGACCACCATCCAAAAATACAACTGCACCCACTCGTTCCAGTGGTTCATCCAGTAGACTTCCGGCCCAGCCACGTCGCACTGGCCCATCTTTAGAAGTTGAATTTCGTAGTTCATGCTCAAGACCATCCACAGATTACGCAGATTACGCAGATTACCCAGACTAACTAAACAGAAAGAAAGCCTGGTTCTAGTTGAGTCAGCGCAGTTATCTGTGTAATCTGCGAAATCTGTGGATTCTCAGTATGTCGCTCTTCCGCCAGTCATATCAAAAGTAAACCCGGTTGTGAATGCGGTCCCGGGCGAAACAATGAACGCAGCCATGTGCGCGATCTCTTCCAACGTACCGCAACGCTTCATCGGAATCTTGTCGGTCATGTACTTCACTTGCTCTGCGGGCATCGCGTCGACCATCGGCGTTTGAATCACGGCGGGCGCCAGCGCATTGATGGTGATGCCGGTTTCGGCGTACTCCTTACCCTGGACTTTTGTCATTCCGATCACGGCTGCCTTTGAAGCCGAGTACGCCAACATGCCCGCGTTTCCTTCTTTTCCCGCGATCGAAGCGATATGCAGGATGCGCCCGTAATTCTGCTCGAGCATCCAGGGCAATACGGCCCGCGCTGCAAAGAAAGAGGCCATGAAATTTACTTCGAACACAAAACGAAGATCGCTGGTTTCAACCTCGTGACTCTTGAGGTTCGTCTTGCCGGTGACGCCCGCGCTGTTGACGAGAATGTCGATCCGGCCCCACCGCTCGCCGATTTGCTGAACCGTACTGGCAACCTGAGTTTCATTCGTCAAATCGATCGTGAACGGAGAAGCATTCTGACCAACCTCACTGGCTGCCGATCGCAAGACAGTCTCATTCAGATCGAGCATCGCGACGCTCGCGCCTTCTGTATGTAGTTTGTCGGCGATCGCCAGGCCCAACCCGGATGCGGCCCCAGTGACGATAGCAACTTGCCCTCTGAATTCACTGCCCATATTTTCCGGAATAGCCCGTTGAAGTATCGCTCGCTGCCTGCTGCTCACTGCTCACTGCTTACTGCTCACTGCTTCCTGCTTTTTCCCGTACGGCCTGATCAGTTCCAACTTCTCATTCAACTCAACGCCCCAGCCCGGCGCTTCGGGCAGTTCCACGAAACCTTCTCTCGGCATCGGTTCGTTATTGAACAGTTCGCCAAACAGCGGCACGAGTTCGTCTGCCTTTGGACTCATCACGAGGAACTCCGCGATCGGGCAATTGGTGAAGGCATATTGCATGTGATACGAGAAGACGCTCGAGCCGTGCGGGATCACCGGAATGTCATAAGCTGCCGCCATCGCGACGATGCGACGCGCCTCCGTTAGTCCGCCGACCCAGTTGATGTCCGGCTGCAAGATATCCGCGCACTTGCGCGCGATCAATTCACGAAAACCGTAACGAGTATATTCATGCTCGCCGGTCGTCACCAGACAAACGCCGGTCAACGCAGCCTTCAGCGCTGCGTATCCGTCGTAGTCATCCGGCGGCAGACATTCTTCGATCCATTCCAGATTGTAAGGCGCCAGAGCCTTCGCTAGTTGAATCGCGTAAGGCACCGTCAACGCCATGTAACAGTCGAGTCGCAAAGGGAAATCAGGCCCGACCTGATCCCTTGCTTCGGCCATCACCGCGATGTTCTTCTTCAAACCCTCAACACCGTCGACTGGACCATAGCGGCAGGGAATCTTAGCGCCCTGAAAGCCCCAGGCTTTCGCAATATCAGGCCGTGAGGTAGTGGCATAAACCGGCAGCTTTTCCTTTGTTTTGCCGCCGATTAACGCATAAACAGGTTCGCCCCGAAGTTTCCCGAGACAATCCCAAATTGCCAAATCAACCGAGCTGATTGCCTGGACCGTCAAGCCCTTGCGCCCGTACGGCATTGTCGCGCGCCACATCTGATCCCAGATCAGTTCGACGTTGCGCGGATCCTGTCCTTCGACAAACCGTTTGAGATGTCTCTCAATGATGTAGCAGGCGGGCTCACCGCCGATGCTGCATCCAAGTCCCACCGTCCCATCATCCAGTTCAACCTCGACCACGACCGTGCCCAGAGCGTTGATTCCCCAACTCGTCCGCTTCGCCTTGTACTCTTCATAGACCGACATCGGATTGGCGATCGGCAGATCGATGATCCAATGGCTGCCATTCTGGTTGTGATAGTCCGCTCCCATTTCGGTCGGAGCGATCACAAAGGCACGCACTTCTCGTATTCTTACTTGCTTCATAACGTAATCCACAGATTACGCAGATTACACAGATTAAGAAACAAAATGGGGCGTGGCAGTTTGGTTATGTGATCTTTCCAGAGCACTCCCTAACCGTCTCCATCCTCATCTGTGTAATCTGCGGATGCTCCTCAGAAATTAAACCGGTCTATGTTGTCTTTATTGAAAATGAACGGCGCACCTAAACGCACTTCATCATTCGCGACCTCAATCCTTCCCAGGCGCCCCGCGTTCAGCTCGTGATCGCCCCGTTTGAGACTACCCTTGCTCAGCGCGTCCGCTGCATACACAGTCAAGTATCCGAGATCGATCGTGTTCCACAAAACTACACTCTCGACTACGCCTGCTTTGACGTAAGGCTTGTTCATGTTTGGCAGCGACAAGCCGGTAACTTTTACGTCCGTACGGCCTGATTGCTTAACGGCCTCAGCCGCACCGGGAACTGCGGGCGCAGCAATCGCCATGATCACTTTTACGTTCGGATATACTTTGAGGACTGTCTGTGTCTCGGCAAACGCGCGGTCACGGTCGCCTTCGCTCGGCTGAATCGCGACCAGTTTCATCTCGGGATACTTTTCAGCCAGGCGCGCCTTGATGTTCCTGATCCACTCGTTCTGGTTCGCGGCGCTGAGTGAGGCGGTAATAATTGCGAACTCACCTTTGCTATTCATGATCCGCGCGGCTTCGTCCGTCAGTGTGTAGCCGATGCCTTGCGGCGTCGCCTGATTGATAAGAAAATCGCGCGCATCTTTCTCAGCATCGGCATCCCAGGTGATTACTTTGATTCCCCTCTCTCGGGCTTTCCGCAAGACCGTGGATATCCCCGCTTGATTCTCGACACTGACGGCGATCACATCGACGCCTTTGGTGATCCATGCTTCGACGACTTCATTCTGCTTGGCCGGATCGAGATCGGTCGGACCGTCCCACAAGAGATCAACTCCTAATTCCTGCGCGGCTTCTTCGGCGCCCTGGCGACAACTTACGAAGTAGGGATCGCCCTTGGCTTTGGGCATCATAGCCACCTGAATCTTCCGGTTTGGACTAGTCGGCCCAGCCCCGTTCGTTTGCCCTCTCGACAAACCGGTCTTGACCGAACGCACCAGCAACCAGTTGCTTCCCGCCACGATTAGCGCCGCCACCAGAATCACTGTGCTCAGAACGGCTACCTGCGAATTCTTCACCTCAATCTCCTCTGAACGATGTCCGACAAACTGAAGTTTGTCGTTGGCGTCGGAAATACGACCGCGCGAGTCATCGACAAACTGAAGTTTGTCGGACACACGGTTCAAGACGATCGTAACTAGCAGCAGGACGCCGGTAAGAATTCCCGTCAACTCCGCCGGCTGCGCGCTCAAACGCAATCCGTTCTGCAAAACGACTATCGCGAACAACCCGAGCACTGTTCCTAACACTGTCCCGCGTCCGCCGAAGATCGATGTCCCGCCGAGAACCACGGCGGTGATCGCCATCAACTCGAAACCAGACCCCGCATCCGACTTCGCCTGGCCCAGGTGCGCGACATAAATGATCGCCGAGACGCTCGCCGCCAATCCTGACAACAAATAGACAACGAACAAGCGTCGCGCGACCGGAATTCCGGCGTAGCGCGCGCCTTCCGCGGCGTGACCAATGGCGTAAACACTCCGTCCAAAAGCCGTGCGATGCAGCGACCAGCCAAAGCCGATGACCGCAACGACCAGAACGAACAACTGCGTCGGAATGAAACCACCGACGTAACCCTGACCCAGAAAGAGAAAACGAGAAGGAAAACCGGAATAGTTTTCGATCCCACCGGTCAAGCCTTCCGCGACGCCGCGAAAGAGCGAGAACGTTCCCAGGGTCACAATCAACGGCGGCAGACCGAGCCGCGCAATCAGGGTCGAGTTTAGCGCGCCCCCAACCAAACCGATCAACAGCGTGACCGCCGCGGCCAGCAACAGCGGCAGATGCGCATCACGCCACAAAGCACCGAGCACCACTGCGGCCAGGCCCATCATCGACCCGACTGAAAGATCGATCCCGCCCGCGATGATTACCGGCGTCAGCGCCAGGGCCAGCAGACCGACTTCAACGCTCAGCCGCGTGATCTCGAACGCATTCGCGGCTGTCAGAAAATTCGTTCCAGTTACGCTGAAGATCGTGCACTCAACCAATAGGACGATCAGCAACGCCCATTCATGATTGGGGAAAAGTCTCGTGCGCCACGGCGCAACCAGTTGCAGTTTATGGACTGTAGATTGCGGACCGCTTCCGTTCATTTCGCATCTTCAGTCCGCAATCTGAAATCGCCAATCGGCAATCTGCTGAATCGTCCCAGCGCCACGTCCGACCCCAGCGCCGCCAGAATGATCGCTCCCTGGATCGCTTTCTCCCAGAATGGATTGATTCCCACGAACGTCAACGCGACGCCGATGGTTCCCAGCAGTGCTACGCCGACCAAAGTTCCGAAAAGCGTGCCTCGTCCGCCCGTGATCAAAGTGCCCCCCACCACGACCGCCGCAATCGCCTTGAGTTCCAATCCTATTCCAGCGTTGCTGGGCACGATTGAGAAGCGAACGGCATTCAACGTTGCGGCTAGCCCAACTAACGCACCGATAAGGACAAAGACCGCGAAAACGATTCGCGGCGGTTCGATGCCGGCCAGACGCGCTGCTTCGGCGTCAGAGCCGACCGCGTAAATCGATCGTCCCGCGCGCAGGTTACGCAAGGCCCAGGCAAAACCAGCGAGCAGCAATAGCCCGATAGTCATGATTAGAAATTGACCGGATGCCTGACGCAATCCGAACCACTGAAAATTCGCCGGCAGATTCTGGATCCATGCACCTTCAGTAATCCACCTCAACGCGTCGCGCCACATCACCATTAACGCGAGCGTCACAACGATCGAAGGCATCCGCAACCACGCGATAAGCGAGCCGCCCACGGCGCCCATTGCCGCTCCGACGAGCACTACACAGGGCGCGACGAGCACCAGCGGAACTCCGGCCTTCGCTAACCACCCGGCGGCGACCGTACAGACGGCAAACTGCGACCCGACCGAAATGTCGATTTCTCCGATGAGGATCACCAATGTCATGCCCACCGCGATGATTAGTATGGCGGCATTGTTCATCGCCAGGTCGCGGAGATTGGCAATATTGAAAAAAGAAGGCGCTGCCACAGCGACCACAAGCAACAGGACAAGGTAAGCCAGAGCCGCCGCCAGTTCCCGTTTGTAACGGCTGAGTTTGAATCTCGATGTCGTCAGGCCAGACATTTCCTCGATCTTCCGTTACTCTAAATTGGTGCCGTTTCGTGTGATTTCGTGGATCGTCCTTGGGCGCGGAATACGATCCACTAAATCACACGAACGATCACGAACCCAACTCTCCAACTTCATGTCCCAACGCGAGAGCAAGTATCTTCTCTTGCGTAGCTTCCGTCCGATTGAGGATCCCTGCGATCGTCCCGTCACGCATCACCGCGATGCGATCGCTCATGCCGAGAATTTCAGGCAACTCTGATGAGATCATCAGAATCGCCATGCCCTGCGCCGCCAGTTCGCTCATGAGCGCATGTATCTCTGCCTTGGCGCCAACGTCAATGCCCTGCGTTGGCTCATCGAGAATCAAAACCGCGGTGTTCGTCGCCAGCCAGCGACTTAACGCAACCTTCTGCTGATTGCCTCCCGACAGAGTAGAAACCGAGTTAAAGATTGATGGGGTCTTAATAGCAAAGCGCCGCACATAATCGGCAGTCATTGCCCGCTCTCGTTCGAAATCAAACCCACCCCATTGCGCAAGTCTCTTCAGTGATGCCAGCGTGACATTCGCGCTGATTGACATGTCGAGAATGACTCCATGATGGCGCCGGTCTTCCGGTACGCAAGCAATTCTATGCTCGATGGCCTGCGCGGGATTTCGAATCTGAACCAACTTGCCATCCAGCACGATCTCTCCGGCGTCCGCAGGTTGCAGGCCGAAGAGCGTGCGCGCCAACTCGGTGCGGCCCGCGCCCACCAAACCGGCCAGGCCGACAATTTCCCCTGCTCGCACCGAAAGATTGATGTCGTTCAATCCATTGTCGCGAGAGCCGACACCTCCTAGTTCGAGCACCACTGCGCCCGGATCGCATTGCTGCTTTGGAAATACCGCGGACAGCTCACGACCGACCATCATGCTAATCAGCTCAGGCCGATCAATCTCATTCACCTGGCGCGTGCCGACGACCGCGCCGTCGCGCAAAACTGTCACGCGATCCGCGATCGCGGACAATTCTTCCAGCCGATGCGAAATGTAGATGATGCCGACGCCTCGATCGCGCAGTTGGCGAATCACGCGAAACAAACTCTGTATCTCTTCATCAGAAAGCGAAGCCGTGGGCTCATCAAGTATCAGGATGCGCGCATTCGCGCCCAGCGCTCGGGCGATCTCAACCAATTGTTGCTGTGGCATCGAGAGATTCCCGGCATCTTCATCAGCGGTGATCTTCGCGCCTATCTTCTCAAGCAACTCCACCGCGCGCTGTCGTCGTCTCTTCCAATCAATCCGCCTCCACGCGCTGGTGTCTTCCAGGCCCAGCGCGATGTTCTCGGCCACGGTCAGCTCGGGAAAGAGCGCGGGCTGTTGATAAATCGCCGCGATTCCCAACGCCTTTGCCACCCGCGGCGAATTGTTCGTGACCGCTTCACCTTCAAGTTCAATCCGTCCGGCGTCCGGTGTGACGGCTCCCGTAATGATTTTTATTAGAGTCGATTTCCCCGCTCCGTTCTCGCCAACCAGGGCATGAACCTCCCCCGCGCGCAAATCGAAATTCACACCCCGCAGGGCATGCACGCCATCGTACGACTTATCGATTTTTTCTGTGTGAAGCAGCACGCGATCAGTCATCACTCACAGTGGCACAGACTTTAGTCAGTGATCCTGGGACTAAAGAACCACAGACTGAAGTCTGTGCCACTCATTTCAGCTCAAGCAACTTTGTCAGCATCTTGCGCGGAACGCGCACCACGCTACCGTGTCTGGCGCCTTCCGGAAATCGAAGTTGATCGGAAACGTCTTCCCAGTGTTCAAAATCAGCTGAGGCCACGGCGCCGTAGCGATGATCGATGTATCTGTCGAAATATACGATCCAGCGATTTCCGATCTTCGTCGCTGAGGGACCCTCGGCCCAATAGTTTCCAGTTATCGGCGCCGAAGCTGATCCATAAGGCCCTTCGGGACTACTGCCAACCGCGAAGCGAATGTTTTTCCTGGCCACGGGCAGACGGGTTTCGTCCTTTATGAACATCACGAACCGGGTTCCGTCTTTGACTATCGTCGCGTCTATACAATTGAAACCGTCATTGTAGAAAAGCCGGGTGGGCGCAAACTCGCGAAAGTCCCTGGTCGTCGTGTAGTAGATGCGGTGATTCCGACCGTTGCCATTGCTGTTATCGGTCTCCGGAAATCTTCCCGGAATCGTGGACGCCCAAAACAAGACGAACTGCTTTCGCCCGGTATCGTAGAAAGTTTCCGGCGCCCAAGCGTTGCCGACGGTTGGCTCATGCGTCATCGGCGCAATCGACTGTTGCGGCGACCAGTGAATCAGATCTCTCGAGGTGGCATGTCCTATCAACGGCTCGGCCCACGAAGTAGTCCAGACCATGTGATACATCCCGTCCGGACCCAAAGTAATTTGCGGGTCGCGCATTAGTTTGTCGCGCCCAACCGCCGGCGCCAGCAACACACGGTCGTTATTCAATGGCTTCCATTCCAGTCCGTCATAACTATAAGCGAGATGCAACCCATCCCCGTTGTCTTTGAAGTAAGTGAAAACGAACGCGTCTGGTGAAACATCAGCCGATAAGCTGCGATGTGATCCGACGCCAGTCGCGAGCGACGAGCCTAGCGTGGTCACGAGAACCAGGAAGCGTCCAACTCTTCTCATTCAATTTACCTGGAAGAACAACCGCTTATGCTTCCTCGGCGGCTCATTCGTGCGAGTCAGGTGGAAAGAGCAAATCCAACATGTCGTCTTTCCAGTTAGCCAGGGACTGCTTCATCATCTCGCGCAGCTCAATCGCGCTCTTAGTCGGTATGGCTGCTACGATTGCCTTGTGCATTGCCGCGCTCTCGATGTAGGACTCGCGCTGACGATTGGTCTTCATCAGAAAAAAGGCGAATAAGGGCGTCACCACTCTCTCCAGCGCATCAGCCAAATACGGATTGTCTGACAAAATCCAGATCTGCCGGTGAAACGCCAGATCGTTTTCATAGAATTGTGAAAGGTCCAAAACCCGGGCAGCCTCTTCCATCTTTTGAATTCGCTCGCGCAGATTCTTCAGGTCACTATCCCTGATGTTTTCTTTCGCCCACTCGATTGCCAGCGCCTCAAGCTCAACTCGCAGACGAAAAATCCGCTTCACATCTTCAGGCTCGAGCTTTGTCACCGTAGTTCCTTTGTAAGGAACTCGCTGCACAAAACCTTCATGCTCTAACTCAATCAAGGCTTCGCGCACCAGCGGAATTCCAGCGCCAAGCTGTTGCGCCATCTTGCTCTCGACAATGGCAGCGCCGGGCTCGATGGCTCCAGACAGGATCGCTTCCTTCATCGCCCTGACGACCTGACCCCGCTTCGAGATTGGCTGAATTAGTTCGAGCATCTTGCGACCCTCTGTTAGAGAGAAACGGTCTTTCGCTTTTTCATGTGACGCTTGGATAGTAGCACCGCGGCGCGATGCTCAGGACAGGCCAGACTTAAGATGGTGTGATTGACCGTAACGAGGAAATCGGACGGCAGTCCTTTGAATTTTCCGGTCAGCGGCGGCTCGCTCAAGTATTCGACAAGATCATCGCGCACCAACCTCCAAAACTGCCGCGGCGAAACCCAAACATTGCCGCCATAGCAGACGACTTTCGCAGAGCGTTTGCTGGTGCTGGGCACAGTCTTATCCCCCTAACTGCCCTAATGGGAATCTCCTCGCGCGGAGCCGTTTAGTTGGAAAGCGGCGGAAGTATACCGAATTATTCCAAGATTACAAGATCGTAATATGATCTTGTAATCGGCTGACTTGGTATTGAGGATCTGGTTAAGAAGGGCGGGTCCTAAAGAGACACTGTCTGCTCGGCCCAAAACTGGAACTCGCGGTGTTTATGTTCTTCAGCCCTGGCGAGCATTTCGCCACCGGCTACGCGCCGCACTCGTTCGAAGACACGCGCGCCCACTTCGTCAATGGTTTCCGTGCCGTCAATGACTCCGCCGGCGGATAGATCGAGATCGTTGGACATGCGTTCGAACACCGTGGTGTTCGAGGCCAGCTTGATTACCGGCGCGATCGCATTGCCAATCGTGGTGCCGCGGCCGGTGGTGAAAACGATTACGGTTGCACCGGCGGCAACGAGGCCCGGTGTCGATTCCTGATCGTAACCAGGTCCCTGCATCAAGTTCAGTCCGCGGTGCTTCGGAGTCTCCGCGTAATCAACAACCCCTTCCACTCGCGTCGTGCCGGCTTTGGCTATCGCACCGAGCGATTTAATCGTGATGTTGAGAAGTCCGCCAACCTTGTTTCCGGTGCTGGGATTCTGGTTGAGCACGGCACCGAACTTCGACGCGAACTCCTTATACCAGTCAACCATGCGATAGATAGCGCGCCCGGTCTCCAGGTCCTTGGCACGATGCGCCAGAATGTGCTCGGCGCCGCAGAACTCCGGCACTTCGGTAATGAGCACCGTTCCGCCAGACCGAACCAGCTTGTCAGCTGCGCGCCCCAGTGAAGGATTCGCGGAGATACCAGAGAATCCATCCGAACCTCCACACTTCACCCCCAGAACCAATTCGCTCACCGAAACCTCTTCGCGCACGGCACGATTGACTTCCGGTAACATTGACTCAACCTCTTTCAAACCTCGCTCGATCGCAGCCTGGGTGCCGCCCACTTCCTGAATGCCGATCTTGGCGACTGGCTTATTGAAAGATTTTTCACTCCTGAGCAGATATTTTTCAACCTGACTGAGGTTCGTTTTTTCGCAGCCCAGATCGATAAGGATCACGCCTCCGATATTGGGATGATCGGCATAGTTCGAAAGCGTGCGCAGCATGACCTCGATCGTCGAACCATCCTGGCAGCCGCAGCCTTTGTTGTGCGGAATCGCCACGACGCCGTCAACGTTCGCGTATTTCTGACGGTTGTAAAGCGTGAACTCCGCGATAATCGAAATCTGCTGTGCCTCGTGACTAGCGCACATGCTGGTCGGAATAATCAACACGAAGTTGCGTGTACCAACCCGTCCGTCAGGACGCCTAAAGCCCATGAAGGTCGCGCGCTCATGAACCGGAATATAGTCCGGCTTCGGCGTATAGAGGTCAGGTCGTAGATCACGCACGATCGGAACATCATCCGACATGCAATCGTGAGTGATCTGATCTCCCTGCTTGATGCCCAGCGATGTGCCAATGGGCTGTCCGTATTGCAGCACAAGCTCGCCCGCAGGGATGGCGCGAGTGGCAAACCGATGACCTGGAGGCACCGCGGCATTGACGCGAATGACACGTTCGTCCGGCAGGTTCATTTCGAGGCCCGGCCAAGTCTCCTTTTTCACGACTGCGACATTGTCTTTAGGATCGACAATAATCGCGTACTCGCGAACGGGAGTAATCTCTTCCACATAAGTGCTCGACATATCGCTCCAGCGCCTGCGTGTCCTAAATGCGAATGACCATGCTTCAAATTACCAATTCCATCGAAGCAAAGAATGGTTAAACCACACACACTGCAAAGAAGGCCAATTTAAGCACACAAATAGAAAGACAGGCAAGGAATAACTAAGGGCTCTCTTGAGCGAGGTCACACCGTGCGGTGCTGCGTCGTTGCGACTGGGGTGATTGGTAAAACCTCTCTTGAGATTCTCTTGAGCGACCTTCCGATGAAACTCTCTCAGGAGGACTCGCTGCTCTCCGCGCCATTGACTCCAGAGGCCGGGCCGAACCCTATCGCGGCGGGGTCTTGATCAATCTCCTCTTCCTGCGCTTTTTGAGCCAAAACGAGGTGGCGGCGCATCGCATTGCGCGCTTCCTCCCAGTTGCGTTCACGTATTGCTCGATAGATCGTCCGGTGCATCTCCGCGGATTCCTTCAGGTCTCTGGCACGCTTGACCGTCTTACTTCTCACGTCGAACAGAATAGTTGCCACCATGTTCATGAGCGCCGTAAGGATGCGATTGCCTGATGCCGCGGCCACCGTCTGATGAAAGTGCATGTCATGGATCAGAAACTGTTCGGGCTCGTCAAGCGAAGCAAACATTCCGGCGATTTCTTCGGACATTGTCGCCATCTGATCTCCGGTCGCGCGCTCGGCAGCCAATCCCGCGACCGACATCTCCAAAGCTCTTCTGGCTTCGAACATCTCGGCGGTCGTGAATCCGTGGAGCGCCGCCATCATTCGCAGCGGGCTGCTGTCCAAAGACGGCGGCCCGTCAACGTTGACGACAAAAGTTCCAGCGCCCTGCCGAGACTGCAACACTCCGACAGCGGCAAGCGATCGAATCCCTCCGCGCAATGTCGGACGGCTCACACCGAGCTGCTTCGCCAGGTCGCGCTCGGGCGGCAAACGATCGCCCGGACGCAATTCGCCACCATGGATCATTTCACGAAGCCGCAACGCGACTTCTTCGGATGAGGTGCCGCGTCGACCTGAATCAATCGCGCCGAATTTTTTCGAATCTATGTCTGACATTTTGAAATCGCGCCCATATGTTACCACTAGTTGTGATTTTATGACTTCACTCTGTGATTCGCCCAGGAGATCGACAGCCTACGACGTCCGTGTCATTGATGGAAAGATGGAAAAACCTTGAAGTTTTCGCGTGGGGTGGAGCGAAGCGGAACCCCAGGGATCGTTGGCGGACAAGGAAGAGTCCGCGAAGCGGGCGATAGCCATTCATTTTGAATAATCACAGTTATCCTGGGGTTCCGCTTCGCTCCACCCGAGGCTTTATGCTTGCACTCGCTCCGCGGGTTTTGAAAACGGCGGGCCAGCATTAACCTGCCGGGTAAAGTCTGTATCGCATTTTCACTTGCAGCCAGGGAATATTATTAGTAGTTTCACAGCTTCAAATTCTGCTGGAGGGAGAAGGATGAAACGAATCAAACTACTCAGTCATGATTTGAGTTACCTGTTAGCCGCTGCGTTGTTGGCGCTCATTCTGATCGGCGCGGCGTGCAAGAACGCGAACAATGGCGGCGCCGGCAAGCGTCATAAGCTGGCTTTTGTCACCAACAACGCTTCCGACTACTGGACCATCGCGCGCAAGGGCACCGAAAAAGCGCACGCCGAGCTGCCGAACGTTGACGTCGACTTCAGGATTGACTCTGACGGAACGGCCGCTGAACAGCAGCGGGTAGTTGACGATTTGCTGGCGAAAGGAATCGAAGGCATTGCCATCAGTCCGGTCGACCCGATCAATCAAACACAGATGCTGAACAAAGCGGCAGCACAGTCGCTGGTGATTACCCAGGACAGCGACGCGCCAAACAGCAATCGCACCTGTTACATCGGCACAGACAACGTTGCCGCCGGCCGGCAAGCAGGAGAACTGGTGAAAGAAGCGCTGCCCCAGGGTGGGAAGATCATGATCTTTGTCGGCGTGTTAGACGCGGCGAACGCGCAGCAGCGATATCAGGGTCTGAAAGAAGCGCTGCAGGGATCAAACATTCAGATTGTCGACGTCCGCACCGACAACGCCGACCGAGTACGCGCCAAATCAAATGCCGCGGACACTCTGGTGAATCAGCCGGACATTGCGGGGCTCGTCGGGCTCTGGTCTTACAACGGCCCAGCGATCGTCAGCGCGGTTCGCGAGGCAGGCAAAATCGGCAAAGTGAAGATCGTTGCTTTTGATGAAGAAGACGAAACTCTGAGCGGCATCAAGGAAGGCGCGATTTACGCCACCGTGGTTCAACAGCCGTTTGAGTTTGGCTACCGGTCGATCGAGATGATGGCAAAGATTCTCGATGGCGATCGGTCCATGATCCCCGCAAGCAAGCAGATCTTTGTTCCCACGATCGCGGTCAAGAAGGATGGCATCGACGCCTTCATTACTAAGATTAATCAGCTTCGTGGGCGCAAGTAGTTTGAGGCAGCGGCAAGCTGTTGGCTTGCGTGCCACCTGACAGTTTGCGTTACGTAGGTCTCATAAAGGACCCGAGCTATGGCTACTGATGCTTTTGTGCCCAGGCCCGAACATAAGTTTACGTTCGGCCTTTGGACTGTTGGCAACCGCGGACGCGATCCCTTCGGCGACGCGGTGCGTCCGACCCTTTCGCCCCCTGACGCGGTGCGCCTATTGGCGGAGGTCGGCGCGATGAGCGTCAACCTGCACGATAACGACCTCGTGCCGATAGACGCTACACCTGTCGCGCGCGACCGCATCGTTCAGGATTTCAAGAGCGCATGCGACGCGCACAACATTAAAGTCCCGATGGCGACCGTCAACCTTTTTTATGATCCAGTTTTCCGCGATGGCGCGTTCACCGCAAACGACGCTCAGGTTCGTGCGTACGCACTACAAAAGACGATGCGAGCGATGGGAATTGGCGCGGAACTCGGCGCGAAGATTTTTGTGCTCTGGGGAGGTCGTAAAACGGCTGGGCTAGTAACCCTTCGGGAAAGCCGCATGAATGCGGCTCGTTAGAAGAGCCGCGCTAATGCTGCTGCCGAAGGTGCTCGCGTTTCATCGACAAATTTGGTTGCGGCCCCGGCCGCGCGGTGACTCTTGGTGAAATTGCGCCCAAGGAATTCTCACCACCGAGACACCCTGCTGAAGATGAACCTACTTCTTGGCATAGACCTTTCAACTACCGGAGCTAAAGCCCTCCTCATTGATGAAGAAGGCGCCGTGGTGGCCAGCGTCACAACACCGCTCGGACTTTCCAATCCAAGACCTCTCTGGTCAGAGCAGGAGCCCAGAGATTGGTGGCAAGCGACGACGGAAAGCATAAGGCGCGTGCTATCCGAAGCGAGCCTCTCGGGAGCAGATCTCAAAGCGATCGGCCTGACGGGCCAGATGCACGGCCTGGTTCTGCTGGATGAACGAGGCGACGCTCTGCGTCCGGCAATCCTCTGGAACGATCAGCGATGCGGTAAAGAGTGTGACGAGATTCGCGCGCGTGTGGGGCGCGAGCGATTGATTCAGATCACCGGCAACGATGCGTTGACAGGCTTTACGGCCCCAAAGATTTTGTGGGTTGAGCGGCACGAACCTGAAATATACCGTCGCACGCGACACGTCCTGCTCCCAAAGGATTATGTTCGCTATCGACTTACCGGCAGGTTCGCGATAGATAAGGCCGATGGCTCCGGCACGATGCTTTTCAACCTTGAGGAACGCAACTGGTCACCTGAAATTCTGGACACGCTTAACATTCCGGCGGAGTGGCTGCCAGAGACTTTCGAGGGTCCCGAGGTCACGGGCGAGGTCACGATTGACGCGGCGAAAGCAACTGGCCTGCGCGCCGGAACTCCAGTTGTTGCCGGCGGAGGCGATCAAGCAGCCGGCGCGATCGGCGTAGGCGCCGTGCGACCGGGAATTCTGGCTTTGACGCTGGGAACATCTGGAGTAGTCTTCGCGGCGACTGAATCGCCTCTGATCGAGCCACAGGGAAGGCTTCATGCGTTCTGTCATGCCCTCCCGAGTCGCTGGCATCTGATGGGTGTAATGCTCAGCGCCGCCGGAAGTTTGCAATGGTATCGAGATGCTCTGGCGCCGAAACTCAGCTTTGAAGAGCTCGTGGCAGAGGCTGCGCAGATTCCGGCGGGCAGCGAGGGTCTGCTCTTCCTGCCTTACTTAAGCGGAGAGCGAACGCCGCACCCAGATCCGCTGGCGCGCGGCGCATGGGTTGGGTTAACCGTGCGGCATCGACGAGGACATCTGACTCGCGCTGTGCTTGAAGGTGTGGCGTTCGGACTGAAAGATGGTTTTTCGCTCATGCAGGGCGCCGGTCTGGGAGCGATCGACCAGGTGCGAGTGTCTGGCGGTGGAGCAAAGAGTCTCCTTTGGCGGCAGATTCTAGCGGACGTGCTCGGAGCAGAATTGGTAACGGTGAACACGACTGAAGGCGCGGCTTATGGGGCGGCATTGTTGGCGGGCGTGGCTGCCGGCGCGTGGCCTGATGTCGAATCGGCATGCGCTCAAACGATTAAAACAACGGCGCGCGTATCGCCAGAAGAGACAAGCGCGGCGCGCTACGCGCGGATGTATCAACAGTATCAGGGGCTCTATCCGGCATTGAAAGATGTGTCGCACGGGTTATCGGAGATTTGAAGTACGGAACCCGCGCAGACAGTCCTGGGGTTCCGCTTCGCTCCACCCCAGGCTTTATGCCTGCACCCGCTCCGCGGGTTTTGGAAGGCTAGGGCCGCGCTGACTGGTTAGGAGTTTCCTGAAGTCTATGCCTTCGCGACCGTGAAGTCCGCATGACGCCTGATATCAACACATCTCCAGTTTTGGAAATGAAGGGGATCGGCAAGCGATTCCCGGGCGTAGTCGCGCTCGACAACGTCAATCTGGAAGTGTACCGGGCGGAAGTCGTCGCGCTCATCGGAGAAAACGGCGCCGGAAAATCAACGTTGATGAAAATTCTCGGCGGTGTGATCGAACCAGACTCAGGCAGCCTCAGCGTTGCCGGGAACGAAGTAAAAATAAGATCTCCGCGAGAGGCCAGCGAGTCTGGAATTGAATTCATTCATCAAGAGCTGAGCGTTCTCGATAATATGGATGTCGGCGCAAATATTTTCCTGCGCCGCGAGCCGACCACCGCCGGCTGGCTGAAATTAGTCGATCGCAAACGCATCTACGCCGAAGCGGATGCGCTGCTGCAAAGGCTGGGCCTGAATTTTTCCAGCCGCACAATTGTCGCCAAACTATCAATCGCCCAACAGCAGCTGGTTGAAATCGCGCGCAGCATTAACGCTGGCGCTCGCATCATCATCATGGACGAGCCTTCCTCGAGCCTCACGCTGACCGAGACGCAGCGACTGCTTGAAATTGTCGGCGACCTGAAGGCGCAAGGCGTAAGTATCATCTATATCTCGCATCGTCTCGATGAAGTTGAGAAGATCGCCGACCGCGTCGTGGTCCTGCGCGATGGCCGCAACGTGGGCACGCTCGAGCCGCGTGAGATCGCGCGTGAACGTATGGTGCGCATGATGGTCGGGCGTGACCTGAAAGACTTTTTTGTGGCCGCCGAACGGACCTGTAATGGCGAGAGCGATTGGTTCACGGTCCGAAACCTGCGCACGCGGAGGTATCCTCAGCACAGTGTTTCCTTCAGCGTGGCTCAGGGAGAAATCATGGGGTTGGCCGGTTTGGTTGGGGCCGGGCGCTCTGAAGTGGCGCAGGCAATCTTTGGCGTCGAGCAGGCTTTAGAGTCCGATATGATCCTCGGCGGCAAACAGATTTCGATCGGTTCGCCGGGGAGCGCGATTGCCCAGGGGATTTACCTGGTGCCGGAGGATCGCCGGTCCAGCGGACTGGTCGTGGACTTCAGCGTTAGTGAAAACATTTCGCTGCCGGGATTAAAGAGATACGCGACTATCGGCCTGGTAAACTCGGGCAAAGAGAACGCAAAAGGTGAAGAGATGTGTCGCGCGTTAAATATCGGAACACCTTCAGTCACCACGCGAGTTGCCAACTTGAGCGGTGGCAATCAACAGAAAGTCGTGCTGGCAAAATGGCTGGCGCTGTCGCCGAGGGTGCTAATCTTTGACGAACCGACGCGGGGAATCGATGTCGGCGCAAAGGCCGAGATTTATGCCCTGATGCGCAAGCTCGCCGCGCAGGGTGTTTCGATCATCGCCATCAGCAGCGAAATGGAAGAAGTACTGGGAATCAGCGATCGCATTACCGTTATGCACGAAGGAAAGATCACCGGGATTCTCGAACGACCGCAGTTCAGTGAAGAAGCAGTGATGCACCTGGCGACAGGCGGGAGGGCGTAGTAAGTCCATGAAAAAAGAGCTGGGCATACTCATTCTTCTGGTCGTTCTCTGCGTCATCGTCTCGATCATCAACCCCAACTTCCTCCAGCCGATCAATCTGCAAAACCTTGCGAGGCAAATCGGAGCTTTCGGCATCTTCAGCATCGGCCTGGGGCTGGTCATCATCACCGGCGGAATCGATCTGTCAGTGGGCTCGATGATGGCGCTACTCGGCGTGCTGTTGTCGATGATGCTGACTCAATGGGGCGTAAATCCGCTGCTGGCGATCGCTGGGTGCGCGGCCGTGGCGATGGGACTATCGCTGCTGCACGGCGTGCTGATTACGCGGATGAACATGCAGCCGTTCATCGTAACGTTGTGCGGACTGCTGTTCTATCGCGGACTGGCGCGCTTCATCACTAACGATGAAACCAAAGGCTTCGGATCCTTTGGCGGTTTGGGCTCGCTGCGCTTCGTGGCGAATGGAAATCTCTTCGGTGTCCCGATGCCGTTCATTCTGCTGATCGTGATCAGCCTGATCACGTGGGTGCTCCTGCATTGGTCTGTCTATGGTCGCTACCTCTTTGCTACCGGTCGCAATGCGGAAGCCGCGCGCTATGCAGGCATCAACACCCGCCGCGTCATCACGGTGGCCTATGTCATTTCCGGCGCACTGACGGCCGTCTCCGGGATCATCTTCGCTTTCTACACCAACTCAGTTTCGCCCGCGAACCACGGAAACGCTTACGAGCTTTATGGGATCGCCGCAGCGGTGCTCGGCGGCTGCAGTTTGCGCGGTGGCGAAGGTTCGGTGGTGGGGATTCTGATCGGCGCGGCGCTGCTTCAGGTGCTGAGAAACCTGGTCAACCTGCTGGGCATTCCGAGTTCGCTGGATTTTGCGGTGATGGGCGCGGTTATCCTGATCGGAGTAATGGCCGATCAATTCCTGACTGAGCGCCGCAATCGCCGCCGCGTGCTGGTGATGCGAGAGTTGGCGCGAGCCGACCTGGGGCCGGCGAATCCCATCGTCGCGGATCATTCCGGAGGAACCGGACAGGCGAGTTAGATATGGACTGCGGTGGCAGAGCGAAGCGGCGACACCGCTTTGGATTGTCTTTGGATTATCGTAACGAACAAGTCTATCCAAAGCGCCGTCGCCGCTTCGCTCTGCCGGCGCACTCCAAAGGTAAATCCTGATGGTCTGGGAAGAAAGATGGCATCCGCTACGCGAAGAGTGGGTGATTGTCGCCGCGCACCGGCAGGATCGTCCCTGGAGCGGCGAGACAGTTCGTCACGCCCCAAAACCACTGCCTCGCTACGTCGAAGATTGCTATCTGTGTCCGGGAAATTCTCGGGTGAGCGGTGAAGTCAATCCAGCCTACAAAAGCGTCCTTGTCTTCGACAACGATCATCCGTGCGTCGGCATGAATGCGCCGAGCGAGCTGTCAACGGCTCCGGGCATCTATCGAAACCGCCCGGCGCGCGGCATCGCGCGGGTCGTGTGTTACACGCCGCGCCACGATCTTACGCTCGCCGAATTGGAGGCGAGTGAAGTCGAAAGCCTCCTGGCAGCATGGCAAGCGCAGTACATCGATCTCGGTCGCCGAACTGAGATCGATCACGTGCTTATCTTTGAAAACAAGGGCGAGATTGTCGGCGTCTCTAATCCGCATCCGCACTGTCAGATTTACGCAACCAATTTCGTTTTCAAAACGATTGAAACTGAAGCCGCCGCCAGTCGTCGCTACCTGGACGAAACGGGCCGCACCCTCTTTCAGGACATCATTGCCACAGAACAGCGTGAAGGAGCTCGCGTCATTTGCGAGAACGACACCGCCATCGCTTTTCTTCCTTACTTCGCCCGTTACGCGTACGAAGTCTTTGTCGCGCCCAGGCGAACGCATCAAAGTCTGGCGACGCTGAGTGATGCAGAGATGCAAGGTCTGGCGGCAGTGCTGCGCGAAGTTCTGATTAGATTCGACAACCTTTGGCAGATGTCATTTCCTTATGTTATGCCTTTGCACCAGGCACCGACCGACGGCGGCGACTATCGCGGCTTTCACTTTCATATTGAGTTTCATCCGCCGCTGCGAAAGCCGAATCTGTTGAAGTATCTGGCCGGCCCCGAAATCGGTGGGGGAAATTTTCTGAGCGACACGTCGCCGGAAGAAAGGGCCGCTGAACTGCGCGCGCTATCTGGCACGCATTACAAATCGCGTATGGAACCGGCTAGGGAGAGCGAATGAAGGCCCGATCATTTTCCATTTGTCATTTGTCAGTTTTCATTTGCCATTCGCCTGGTTTATTTAGCGTTGCTTCGTGTAACTTCGTGGATCGTTCGCTTGGCTAAGAAATGAAGGACGATCCACGAAATCACACGAACGGGCACGAAGAAGAACAACAAATGGAAAATGAACTCGCCTCCTCCGCACATCCGCGCTCTCTGCTCGAGCCGCTCAAGCGTCTTCATGAAACGATTCGGCGCACCGTCGTCGCGGCCTGCGAACGCTCGTCGATGGAAACGCTCGCGGCCATAGCCCGCGAAGAAGAGGGCGACACAATCTATGCGGTCGACTGTATCAGCGAAGAACTCCTGATTGACTTCTTAGCACGCGAAATCGCGTCCGCGTCTCCGTTGGTTCTGATCGCGGAGGGACTACCAACCGGTAAGATCACGCTGCCCCGCGGAACCTCTGAAGCAGAAGCAATCTGGCGGATCATCGTCGACCCGATCGATGGCACGCGCGGGTTAATGTACCAAAAGCGTAGCGCCTGGATTCTCACCGGCGTCGCACGAAATCGCGGAGCAGAGACAAAGCTCAGCGATATCGAGTTGGCGATTCAGACAGAGATTCCGCTCGTCAAACAGCACCTGTCGGATTGCGCGTGGGCCGTGCGAGGGGAAGGCGCGCAGGCGGAGCGTTTCAATCGCCTGACGGAAGACCGCCGCGAAATCACCTTGCACCCTTCGCGAGCTGCCGGCATCGCGCATGGCTACGCGGGCATTGCGCGATTTTTCCCCGGGGCCCGTGACGAACTGGCGTCGATTGACGAAGAGATTGTCCAGGGCGCGCTCGGGCCAGTGTCGCCAGGCAAGGCGCATTGCTTTGAAGATCAATATGCTTCGACCGGTGGGCAGCTCTATGAGTTGATGAGCGGCCACGATCGCTTCGTCGCGGATCTGCGCCCGCTGATGGAGAATGTGCTCCGGGGACGAGGAACCGCGCTTGGCATTTGTTGTCATCCGTACGATCTTTGCACTGAATTGATTGCGCGCGAAGCAGGAGTAATCGTTACGGATGCGTTCGGAGCACCACTGGCCGCGCCGCTGGCGGTCGAGACGGATGTCGCCTGGGCCGGTTACGCTAACGCGGAGATTCGCGCGCAGGTCGAGCCTCTGCTGCAAGCCGCACTCAAACATCGAGGATTGTGGCGAACCAAAGCGGACGTTGTTTAAGCCGCGCGTTAGTTTTTCGCATGCGAAGAGCAACTCGGCCCGAGATGAGCGCCTACAAAATCACATCCGGCTCAACTCCTGGTCTGAGCGACACTAAGGACTTCATCGAGTCGCTTGACGGATCGCTTTCCCGTCTTCCGGGTGATTGGCGAAACCTGTTCGCTTCCCAACGAGAGTTGATTGTCACCCGCGCTCCCGGCCGGCTCGATTTGATGGGTGGCATCGCTGATTACTCGGGCTCACTCGTACTGCAATTCCCAATTCGAAACGCCGTACATGTGGCGGTTCAGCGCGATGAGGGCACAGCGCTGCGAATTGCCAGTCTGCCCAACAGGCCTGACGACCTGCCCCGTATTTTTGAGATGGAACTGGCCGAGTTTCTTCAATCTCGATCGCCCATTGACTACGCTTCCGCGCGCGCACGTTTCGCCATCGATCCGAAAGACCATTGGGCTGCTTATGTCGCCGGCGCTTTTTTAGTGCTGATGCGCGAAAGGGATTTCGGTTTCACAGAAGGGGCGCACTTCCTCATCAAATCGACCGTGCCCGAGGGAAAAGGCGTTGGCTCCTCAGCCGCGCTGGAAGTCGCGGTCATGCAGGCGATCGCCACGGCGTACGAAATTGAAATGCCTCCAGGGGAAATGGCGTGGCTCTGCCAGAAGGTGGAAAACCTGGTGGCGGGAGCGCCGTGTGGAGTGATGGATCAGATGACCGCCATCTGCGGCGAGGACGGTTCCCTGCTCGAACTGCTTTGCCAACCCGCTGAACTGAAAGGGATGCTCGCGTTGCCGAAAGAGCTTGGTATTTGGGGTCTTGACTCTGGCATTCGTCACTCAGTGGGTGGCGCGGATTACGGCACCGTCCGCACCGCGGCTTTCATGGGCTACCGCATCATTGCTGAGATCGCCGGACTACGGGTACACCCCGGCGAGCACGAAGGCTACGTTTGTATTGATGATCCAAAATGGAAAGGTTATCTTGCCAATATCGCGCCTGAAGAGTTCGAGCGGGATTTTGCCGCGCACGTTCCCGAACGAATTAACGGCAAAGACTTTTTAGATCGCTACCACGGCATCACAGATCGAGTAACGTCAGTGAACCCGCAAATCAATTATCCGGTCGCGGCAGCGACGCGTCATCCGATTCATGAATATGCCCGCGTGAAATCTTTTGCAGCGATTCTCAGAGAATGGGAGGGCATCGAGCAGGCTCCGCTGTTGGGCGAATTGATGTTTCAGTCGCACGAGAGCTATTCCAAATGCGGGCTGGGCTGCGCGGCCACGGATGAACTGGTTGCGTTAGTGCGCGATGCGGGCGTCGATGGGTTTTACGGTGCGAAGATTACGGGCGGAGGAAGCGGCGGAACGGTTGCCGTGCTCGGGCGTCGTGGAGCGGACGCCGGGGTTAACGCTATCGCCAAACGCTTCTACGAGCGCACCGCGTATCGACCGCTCATCATTTCTGACTCATCGCCCGGCGCGGGCGTGTTCGGAAGCCTGAGATTGACGGCATAGAACAGATTGCAAAGCTCTTGCGGAAACGAGGAGGATTATGAACTTGAGACGAACTATGATGATGCTGGTTTGGTTCTGCGTGGCGGTTCTTAGCTTCGATGCGAAAGGCCAGGCTACGGTGAAGAAAGAGAGTTTTGGGAAGACCCCTGACGGCCAGAATGTCGATCTCTATACGTTAACCAATGCGAAAGGCATGGAGGCAAAGATCACGACATACGGCGGAATCGTAACTTCGCTAAAGGTCCCTGACCGCAATGGTAAGCTCGACGATGTCGTGCTCGGTTTCGATAACCTGGATGGTTATTTGAAAGGTCATCCGTACTTTGGCGCGATCATCGGTCGCTATGGCAATCGCATCGCCAAGGGACGATTCACTCTCAATGGCGTCGAATACAAACTCGCCGTCAACAATGGCGAGAACCATCTACACGGCGGCATCAAAGGGTTCGACAAGGTTGTCTGGAATGCGAAGTC
>JBGPWS010000276.1:0-6269 GCA_041492345.1 Pyrinomonadaceae bacterium
GCCGAGTCGGGCGTGCCCACATTTCGCGGCGGAGGCAACACCACAGTTTGGAAAGGACTGCCGTTCGATGTGATTTCTTCGGCCGGAATGCTCGAGCGCGATCTGCCCGCCGTCTGGGAGTGGTTCAACCACCGGCGTGGTTTGCTCGCGTCTTTGAAACCGAATCCGGCTCACGAGACGATTGCCCGCTGGCAGACGCGGTTCAGCGACCTCACGCTGGTCACTCAGAACATCGACGGCTTGCATCAGGCAGCCGGCTCGCGCAATGTCATCGAGTTGCACGGTAACATCTGGCGGGCGCGTTGCGCTGACTGCGGATCACGTCACGATGTGCGCGAGTTGAAGTTTGATAATCGCGTGCCGGTGTGTTTCGATTGTGGTGGCAACCTCAGACCCGATGTGGTCCTGTTTGGTGAGACGTTGCCGGCGGGCACGTTCGAGGCCGCAGCAATGAAAGCGCAAACATGCGACCTTTGTTTTGTCGTGGGGACATCGGCAGTCGTCTATCCGGCCGCGTCGATTCCGGAAATTGCGCGGGCGGCTGGGGCTTATGTGGTGGAGGTGAATCCAGAAGTAACTCCGCTGTCGGACCTTTGTGATGAAGTGTTAACGGAGAAAGCAGGAAAGATTCTTCCGCTATTCGAACGATAGGCCACAAAAAGGCGCAAAGGATAAAGAGATGGTCTCTCTTCTCCCTTTGGGAGAAGGGCTGGGGAAGAGGGGTGTAGCTGTGGTGCGCGTTAATCAAGCCCTCTCCCCGACCCTCATCCCAGGGGGAGAGGGAGTCAGAATATTCGCATTGATGGCCGATTTGGTTTTATGAAAACACTCTATTTCGATTGTTTTGCCGGCGCCAGCGGTGACATGATTCTGGGCGCTCTGGTCGATGCCGGCGTCGACCCGCCTGCGCTAACTGAACAACTTGAACTGCTTGGCGTCGCCGGGTGGCAAATTGATTTCGACAAAGTAGATCGATCCGGCATTAGCGCCACCTACGCCCGCGTGCACACTGCGCACGAGCACGCGCACCGCCATCTCAGCGACATACTCAAAATCATTTACGACTCTCGGTTGAGTCAAAGCGTTAAGGACCGGGCCGCGCGCATCTTTTCGCTCCTGGCCGAAGCCGAAGCTCGTGTCCATAATCAACCGATCGAGAAGATTCACTTTCACGAAGTCGGCGCTCTCGATGCGATCATCGATGTTTGTGGCGCGGCGATCGGTTTTGAGTTACTTGGAATCGAGCAGTTCATTTCCTCGCCGCTGCGCGTCGGTACCGGCATGACTGAAATGGCCCATGGTCGTTTTCCCATTCCACCACCTGCCGTCGCTGAATTGCTTAAGGGAAAGCCGATCTACGCGGGTGACATCGAGGGAGAGTTTGTCACTCCTACAGGCGCGGCGATCATCACTGCCGTTTGCGAGCAATTTGGCTCGGTGCCGCCGATGAGGATTCAGGCGAGTGGTTATGGCGCCGGCACGCGCGATCACCAGAGCTTTCCCAATGCCCTGCGCGTCTTTGTCGGCGAAACCGAGGACGCGACTGCTGTCGACGAAACTCTTTTGATGATTGAAACCAACATCGACGATATCTCGCCCCAGGTTGTTGGTTACGTAATGGATCGGGCTTTCGAGCTGGGCGCGCTCGACTGTTATCTAACCCACACGCAGATGAAGAAGAACCGGCCGGGCATGCTCCTTTCAGTCCTGTGCCAGCCCGGAGATCGCGAGAAGTTTCTGCAAATGCTTTTTGCCGAGACCACAACTATCGGCGCCCGCAGTTATGAAGTCTTGCGCCGTGCCCTCGCTCGCGAGACCGTTCGAGTCGAGACGCAATTCGGAGCGATTGATGTTAAAGTTGCCTACACAAATAGTGGGGCAAATAATGGCGCGGTAAACGCGATGCCTGAGTTTGAGCAGTGCCGGGCGGTGGCAAAGCAGGCCGGCGTGCCGTTGCGTGAAGTTCAGGAAGCAGCCCGCGCGGCCTATCTGAAACAGAAACGATGAGCGCAAAAATAACCGACATCGAAGAGCGGAAGAAACCTGGCCAGGTCGATCTCGATCGACTTGCTCGCGGTGTGCGTTTGATCCTGGAAGGCATCGGCGAAGATCCCGATCGCGAAGGCTTGCGCGAAACTCCTCGACGCGTGGCTGAGATGTACGCCGAACTTACCGCCGGAATGCGTGAGGATCCGAGCGAACACGTCGTGCCTTTGTCGGGCAACAAACACGACGAGATGGTAATCGTCAAAGACATCAGTATCGCTTCGTTGTGCGAACATCATCTCGCACCTTTTGTCGGTAAGTGTCACATCGCCTACATTCCGAAGAACGGCAATATTCTGGGCGTGTCGAAACTGGCGCGCCTGGCTGAAACTTTCGCGCGCCGGCTGCAATTGCAGGAGCGTCTGACCTCAGAAATTGCGAACACGCTTTTTGATCGGCTACAGCCTCTCGGCGTAATGGTGGTAATCGAAGCTGAACACACCTGCATGACGCTGCGCGGAGTGAAAAAGCCGGGCGCCAGGACCGTGACCTCGGCGGTGCTCGGCGGCTTTCGCAAAGACCCACGCACTCGGGCAGAGGCGATGGCATTGATTACGGGTAAGAACACTTAACGAGTTTATTAGGCAGGAGTGTTTGAAGAGCATATGAAGGTAAACAGAATTATGGTGATCTCGCTAATCCTTTTTGCCGTTGCGGTCACGGGAATTTCCCAGAGGGTTTCGCGTCGCACTAACAATTTGCCGAGCCCGATTAGCGAGAATGCTCTGCGCGCTCATATCAAGTTTCTTTCCGACGATCGACTGGAAGGGCGCGGCACCGGCGCGAAGGGCGGCGAGACCGCTGCGCTGTACGTTGCCGAGCAGTTTGAAGCGATGGGTTTGAAAGGCGCGGGCGCCAAAGGAAGTTTCTGGCAGCCCGTTGCACTGGTGGGCGTGAAAGCCGATCCGAAAACTGAGTTGCGCATTAACGGTCAGGGAAGCGCCGAAGCCTTCAAGTTTGCTGACGATTTTGTGGCCTTTACCGGTGCGCAGACTGAACATGTTTCAGTGAACACCGATCTGGTCTTTGTCGGCTACGGCATCGATGCGCCGGAACAGAAGTGGAACGACTACAAAGGGCCGGCCGAAGACTATCGCGGCAAGATTCTCGTGATGCTGGTGAACGATCCGCCAGCCACGACCGCAGAGCCGGACCTCTTCGGCGGGCGCCGGCTCACTTACTATGGTCGCTGGACCTACAAGTTCGAAGAGGCCGCCCGGCGTGGGGCCGTGGGCGCGCTGTTGCTGCACACGAACGAATCGGCAGGTTATCCGTGGAGCGTGGTGCGCACGTCGAACGGTTCATGGCGGTTCGACATCGCGCGCACTGCGGAAGACAAGACGCCTTTCCTGAAGATTCGATCGTGGATGACTGATGACGCGGCGCGGCGCATGATGCAGCTTGCCGGGCAGAATCTGGACGATCTGCGAAAGCAGGCGGCGTCGAGAGATTTCAAACCGGTGAAGCTGAACGTGACGGCCTCCCTCGATTTGAATAGCGAACTTAAGCGGGTAGAAGCGCCGAACGTGGCGGCGATTCTTCCGGGCCGCGACCCGAAGTTGCGCGACGAGTATGTAGTCTACTCGGCACACTGGGATCACTTCGGCATTGGCGCACCTGACAAGCAAGGCGACACGATCTACAACGGCGCGCTGGACAACGCAACGGGCGTCGCTTCTGTCCTGGAAATTGCGCGCGTACTGGCGAACTTACCCGCTGCCGAGAGACCGCGCCGCTCGATTCTGTTCCTGATTACTACTGCGGAAGAACAGGGTTTGCTCGGCTCTGAATGGTACTCGCGACATCCTCTGGTGCCCGTCGCCAAGACCGCGGCTGACATCAATCTGGACTCGATGAACATCCTGGGCCTGACACACGACTTTGTGCCGCTGGGTGCTGAGCGTTCGTCACTTAAAGCTGTAGTCGAGGCGATCGCGCGTGAACGGGGCCTCAGAATTTCACCCGACCCGCGACCGGAACAAGGCTCTTTCTATCGCTCAGACCATTTTCCTTTTGCAAAGGTCGGCGTGCCATCGATTAGTTTGAAGGAAGGCGATGATTACGTCGGCCGGCCCAAAGGTTGGGGCGAAAAGAAATTCAAGGAATACAACGAAGCCCACTATCACCAGCCTTCGGACGAGTTCCGCAATGACTGGGATTTCCGCGGGATGATTCAGGAAGCGGATTTTGCGCTGGCTATCGGACGCCGCGTCGCCGACATGAACGCTATGCCGAAATTCAATCCCGATGATGAGTTTGCGAAGAATAGTAAGCGATGAAGACGCGCAATGGGTTTACGCATACTCAATTACTGCGATCGCTATTACGATTTCCTGAAGTTTCGAATCAAGAATGGGTCCCACTTGGGAAGCGTCATTATTTCGAGAGATTGCCGCCCTCCGAGTAAAACGATTCCACGAAAACACACGAAGCGGAACTATTGTTTTTCGTGGGGTTTCGTGTGATTTCGTGGATCGTTCTTGTCCGGGCGGCAGAAACTCGAAACCAAATTAAGACGTTCGACAAGCCTGGCAATCGCCGGTAACAACGCCGACTGATGAAAACCTTCTACGTCACGACACCAATCTATTACGCCAACAGCCTGCCTCATCTGGGTCATCTGTACACGATGATTGTCGCTGATGCGGTCACGCGCCACAAAAGACAGCAGGGGGTTGAAACTTTCTTTCTCACCGGCACTGACGAGCACGGCATAAACATCGAACGCGCTGCTAAACGCAACAACCGCACACCGCAGGAACAATCGGATTATGTCGTCAGTTATTTCAAGCGGATGACCGCAGCCTTCGGTCTTGATACCGCGCACGGCGGCTATGACATCTTCATGCGCACGACTGAGCCGTTCCATTACCAGGGCGTAAGCGAATTCTGGCGTCGAGTGGCCAAGGCAAAGACGCCGAAAGGACGTGACGCGCTTTACAAGAGTCACTACGAAGGTTGGTTTTGTGCGGCGTGCGCCGCGTATAAAACGGAAGATGAGTATGTGAAACCCACGAGTCCCGATGAACCGCCGACTTGTCTGGTGCATGAAATCACACTCGACCGCATTTCTGAGGAGAGCTATTTCTTTCGACTTTCGGATTACGGTGAAGCGCTGCTCGGCTTGTATGAAGCACGGCCCGACTTTGTGTGGCCCGATGCCCGGCGCAACGAAGTGAGAAGTTTCGTCCGCGGTGGGCTGCAGGATCTTTCAGTTAGTCGTTTGAGGTCTTCGGTGAGCTGGGGCATTCCGGTTCCTGATGATCCCGCGCACACGATGTACGTCTGGTTCGACGCCCTGACCAACTACATCACGGCGATTGGGTTCGGAAACGAACAACAGGAGCGCGCCATCGGCTTTGAAAAGTATTGGCCGGCGCTGCATCTGGTGGGAAAAGACATTCTGCGTTTTCACGCAGTCTATTGGCCGGCGTTTTTGATGGCTGCCGGAGTTGAGCAACCGCGAGCCATCGTCGCGCACGGGATGTGGCTGGATCCCACGGGCCGCAAGATGTCCAAGACCCTCGGAAACACGATCGAGTTGGACGTGCTCAACCGGCACTTTTCGACCGATGCGATTCGTTATTTCTGTCTGCGCGAAATGGTGTTCGGACAGGACGGCCGCTTCGGTTACGAGAACCTGATCGATCGTACCAACAGCGATCTCGCCAGCGGCCTGGGCAATCTTTCCAGCCGCACGCTCACGATGATCCAAAGGTATTGCGAGGGCCGAATTCCCTCAGGAAACATTTCGGAAGAAGCCCGGCTGCTCGCGAAGCGCGCCGGGGTTGATACTGACGAGGCGTCAATCTTCGGATTTGTCGCGCACGCGCGTGACGAGTTCATTCGCTACTTTAGCAACTTCGGATTTAGTCGCGCCCTGGAAGAAGCCTGGGCGATCGTCGCGCGTGTGGACAAGATGATCTCGGACGCAAAGCCCTGGAACCTGGCTAAGGAACCGGCCCAGCAGCAGACTCTGAACGCAGTCTTGTATCGCGCAGCCGAGACTCTGCGATGGCTGAGCGTGCTGTTATATCCCGTCATGCCGAACGCTACGCGCGAGATTTATGCGCAACTTGGATTGACTGAAGATTTGTCGAAGATTGATCCGCGACAATTGAAGTGGGGCGGTTTGGCGGACGGCACTCAAATCGGCGAGGTCAAGGGGCTGTTTCCCAGAATGGATAAGGCAAAAACTATGGATGAGATAAAAGGCAATGGCC
>JBGPWS010000114.1:0-12323 GCA_041492345.1 Pyrinomonadaceae bacterium
GCTTTGATCTCGCCATGCACTATTCCGCAACCAAGACTCAGAACGCTCAACACGAGCAGGTACCGTAACATTTGGATTCTCCTGATTCTCTGATTCACGTGAACGTCTCGCGACAGTATACGACGGACAGGGTCTGAGTGATCTCCTCAGGACTTCAGTTGTGGATTAAGGAATTACTTAGCAGGGACACGTAGTAGAACTGTCGATCGGGCGAGACGACGATGCATGCGGCCCATCAATATCGACTGGCATGTCGCCGGTTTGCAACTCGTAATCTACGCGCGCGCCCTTTGGTCCGAAGCGAATCAGAGCGATCTTGTCCTCCGATTCAGAGACGACGTAGACCAGATAATCTTTATCGGGCCTGGTTTGAGCGATCGAGGTGAGCGTAGCGAAGAGCGTTAGAGCTATCGTGAAGAACGCACAAATCATACTCCGCGAAGGGGGGCAGTCGGGCTACTGCCCCGAGACTGAACTTCATGGATTCGGTTTTTTTGGTGGCTGTGGCTTGAGTGTCGGCTTTGTTTCCGGCTTTGCCGGCTCGGTCTCCTCAGGCTTGTCGGGCGGAAAGTCTTTGTCGTCGATGTCGATGATCCTAACTTCGGCGCCGAACTTCCGATAGCCGCGAAACAGTATCTCGTTACGCGTCTCTTCGGTTTGGCCGCGAACGCGATCCGTGAGTTGTACTACCGCCCGCGAAGGCAGCAGGTGTTGCTGTTCATTAATTGTGACCCAATCGTAATCGATCATTGTACTGGCCGCGGTGATCGGAAACCCGGGATCGATTTCGGTGCTGATTTCTTCGAGGCGCAAGACGCGGTTGGTCTCGCGATCGACCCAAATCCGGCCCCGATAACCAGAGATGGTCTGCAGAGTAATCGAGCCACCTTCGCCCCAACCCAGCGTTTGATGAGAAAACTCTTTCTTGACTGCATATTCATAGATGATCGTTCGGCGCCCTCGCAAAGTGTCCGTGTCGACCATGTTGAACTCGGCCCGGGTCTCAGGCTTGAACAGATCACTCAGCGCCGTAACGTACTCGCCGGTTGAGGTTGTGCCGCCGAGTTTTATCCCGTAGTTCTGGGTCTCGCCTGGTGGCATTCCGTTAACCGCCAGCAGCTTGTAATCCTCACCCGCAGTTTGACGATAGCTCACCGCAATGCTGAGTCGATCGTAAACCGCCCAATTCTTGCTTTGGCCGTAGGCACGCGAGCGCGCGATCTGTTGCTTAACAATGTAATCGGGCATCTTTTCGGCCGCGCCCAACGTCGCTTTGCGAGTTTGCTCGAGCAGTTCAAGCCCTTCACTGCTTGGCGGTAGAGACGCGACCACCGGATTCGTGCGCCGGCGATCGGCTTCTTCCAACGTGTGTCGGAGCGTCGCGTCGTTACCGCTCTTGGTGGCGACAAGTGATCGCAAACCGTCGGTCAAAGGAAAAGAGATGCCGCGCTTTCTGATGTCGTCGACCAGTTTGTCGCGTCCTTCGGGATGCTTTGGCAATTGATAGAGCAGTTGCACGAATTCCTGGCTCGTGAGTGGCGGCCCTTGTTGCAGCTGAGTCGCCTGCGGGAACGGCGTGTTGTCGGTTTGTGCAAAAGCAGCAGAAACAAACAAACCAATGAATAGAACCATCAGTGAGCAAAACGCAAACCGCGTAAATCGTCGGATAATTAATGAACTAACGTATTTCAAGATAACCTCTCGTTTAGAGGCGGGACTTGTCCCGCGTTGATTCGGGCTAAACAATAAATAGATAGTGTCTATCGCGTCCACGTCAACGATGCGATGATTTTCGAAAGCGTGTCAGGCTTTGATTGATCGCGTTCCAGCACCGGATACTTTTCGCCTTCGCCGTACGTCAATTGATAAGTTGCCACGTGGCCTTCGTTGTCAATCAACAGGTCGATTCGCCGCTGTTTCGGATCGGTTGTGACTTTCACAAAGTCGCGCAGAACTTCTGCCGAGTATGCTTTGCCGTTCACTGCGATGATTTTCATTCCCGGTCCGATGCCGGCCTTTGACGCGGCCATGCCCTCGATCACATCGGCGATCGAGCCGTCTTCATTAAGCCGCAACCCGATGGAATAGCCCATCTCAGTGCCGCGGCGCACCTGCTCCAGGTCTTTCAAAAATCCGCTGGGCGTCGTGTCATACGCCAGTTTCCAACCGCCCCTTTCGATGCCACCGAGCGGCGCATGGAAGTCTGTGGAATTCAAACGCGTCAGCAAGAAATTTCGCCAGTCGAAAGGCGCAACGTCATTCAACGTCGCGACCACATCGTCGAACACGTAGGTCTTGACCGTCGGTGGCGTGCTCGGCGCCCCGTGAAACCGCTTGCAGAAATCGTCGAGCGAGCGTTTGCCCCCGGTCAATTCGCGAATCTTCGTGTCTGTATCCAGCCAGATCAGCCAGCCTTCATCGTAAAAGTCGACGCTGCGACGCAGGGAACTCCATTCGCCGGGCGCGCCGTACAGAACCTGGGCCGCGATCGTGGTGTCAATCAGTGGCCGCCAAAGACGCCCGGGCTTGTGATCGAGATCGGCGGCGATTTGGGCGAGGTGATCTCGATATTGTTGCGGCGTCCAGAGACCGCTGCGCGCGGAAAGCAAATTGCCGAGATACTGCGTCAGCCCTTCGTAAACCCAGAGCAGCTCGCCCTTCATCGGCTCCTGATAATTCGGCGTCGCCAATCCGACCGGCCGGCGGAACTTTCCGTTCCACGAATGCACAAACTCGTGCGGCAGCACTCCCAGCGCCACGTCACGCAGGGCAGGATCGAGCAGCGCGCGTTCAGCTACGCGACTGTCGTTCGATTCGTGATGCTCAAGTCCAAAGTGCGCGGTGTGATCACTCAGCGTCAGCAGAAAGTGATAGTGCGTGTAGTGGGTCGCACCAAACAGAGAGACCGCCTCTGCGACGACGCGCTTCAGTGTAGTAGTTAGCTCCGGACTGATTTCCAAATCCGCCGCGTTGTCCGCGGCGATGTCGATCTCGTTCGGTGGATTAGCAGCCAGGGGAATGACGAGAAAGTACTCACCTGCGAGCACTGGTGAATCGACCAGTCGTTCGAGTGAGACGGGAGCAAACTCAACTTTGTTTGCTGACTGGCTGGCGACCGGAAGAGAGGTGCCGAACTTCCAACCCGCGGGGAGATTCAGGTTTGCTTTGAAAGTAACGTCGCCGATGTTCGAGCCTTCGGGATAAAGCACCAACTGGTTCCAGGTCACGATCGCGAGATGCGCGGTAGTCGAGGCGCCGGCCGTGAAGCCGCCGGTAAGCGTCGGCGAAAGAAAATCGAGGGCCACCTCAAGTTCTCTGGCGCCCGCCGGCACTTCAAGATGAAACGCATACATATCCACATCGTCGCGGCGCCACGAGATAGTCTTTCCGACTGCGGTTAGTTTCAAACCCGCCAGGTCGACAATCGGTCCCGTTGGCCCGTGTTCGCCGGGAATCCACTTCGGATAAACCAGCGTCAACGGTCCGGGCGAAACCGGGATCGTCATGCGCGCATGAAAAAGCTTGCGCGGCGCTTCAGTGGCATCGACGGATAGCGTGATGGCTGTCGCCGGCGCATAGGCGCGAGGTTTTGCGGCGACGAACTGAGAATGTATGAGAATTGCTGTAGCCGCCGCGAGCAGCAGCAAAGAACCAAGGTTGCGTTTCATCGGGTATCTCCGGAAGCGAGTATTTGAAGGGACATGATACGCGAGCGAATGTTCCGCGCGCTAATTCCCAAAGGCGTGATGAGTCCAAAGTGACGTAGGCACGGAATGTTTATAGCACCAGGCCCTATTCCTGAGCCAAGCGCCGGAGGTGCGAAATAAACTCGACATGCCGCTCCTACGGAGCCCCCAAAACTTTAGTGATTGAAGCTATAAACATTGCGCTCCTACGGAGCTGAAGAGTTGGCACAACACTAAGCGCGATGCCCTGAAACATCAACTGCAGAAACGTTCAATGGCCCGCGACAGAATGCGGACGCACTCATTGAGTTGATCGACGGTGACAAATTCGCCGGTGCGATGAGCAACGCGAATGTCGCCAGGCCCGAACACGACGGCCTCGGCGTCCAGATCGATCAGGCTCGGCGCTTCGGTGCCGAACGCGACCGTTCCTGATGCTTGGCCGGACGACTCTTCCAGGAACCGTACTAACTCAGAATCAGCGCGCGTCTCAAAACTTTCATCCGCGCGAGCGGCATCGATCTCGCAGATGAAATCCGCATCCTGGTGGTGCAAATCCGCGGCGGCCTGCCGGACAAGGTCCAGTGCGTAATCAGATTCCTGCCCCGGAATTGTCCGCCACTCAAGAGTCAGGCGGCATTCTCCGGAAATAATGTTCTTCGCCGTGCCGCCTTCGATCAAACCAACATTCATGGTGGTGTATGGCGGATCGAAACCGGCGCGCTGATCGTGCTTCAGTTCGGCGGCGATTTCTTCGATGCGTCCAATCAAACGCGCCGCGCGAAAGATCGCTGATGCGCCCAGTTGCGGATAGGCGCTGTGCGCTTCGCGACCGCGCACCGTGATCTCAGCCAGACAATAGCCTTTCCCGGCGCGCATTGGTTGCAGTGAAGTAGGTTCTCCGACGATGGCATAACGCGCGGTGAACGGCTTTGCCTGCGCTAGTCGTTTGGCGCCAACGCAGCCGACCTCCTCATCCGCGGTGAACACCAGCGCCAGAGGTTTTTTCAACTTTGAGAGCTCCGTACTTTCAACGGCGGTGAGGGCGGCTGAGATAAATGCTTTCGTGTCGCACGCGCCGCGGCCGAGGAGCTTTCCATCTTTTTCCGTCAGGCGCAGCGCTTCGATCCATGCCGGATGGTAAGGCACCGTGTCGGTGTGTCCGACCAGGGCGAGTTCGACGGCGGCAAAGGCTTTAGCCTGTGGTTCACAGACTGAAGTCCGTGCCACCAGGTTGATCTTCTCCACACCGGCATCGTCGATATAGGGGAAGCGTTTGACAGTGAACCTGGCCGCCTCGCAACGCGCCGCGAGATAGGAAACGAGCTCGGCGTTAGAGCGCGAGGAAACCGAGTCGATAGCGACGAGCTCGCGTAGTGTTTCCTGTACGGTCATGGTTGATTGCGAATTTGGAGTGCGGCGGCAAGCGCAGCGCGACGCCGCTTTGGATATTGTTGTCCGACAAACTTTCGGTTTGTCGTTGCTCTTACTTCTAATCAAGTTGAAGCGACAAACTAAAGTTTGTCGGACATAAAGCGCCGTCGCCGCGTCGCTCTGCCGGCGCACTCCATAAATGATTCAATTCCACAATCTCCTCTGTAAGTCCTTGAATCTTTCTACGACCTCTTCCTGCAGCAGGTGCTGACCATCCGAAACGATCGGCTTTCCCCCAACAACGACCTCGCGCACGGCCGCACGCGACAAAGAAAACACGATACTCGAAAGTAAGTCCTCGTCTGACGAGCCGGCGATTGAAGGATCATCGAGAGCGACCGTGAAAAAGTCCGCGGCCTTTCCGGATTCAAGCGAGCCGTTCGGCGAACCAATGCTGCGCGCGCCGTTGGTGCTGGCGCAATCGAAGAGTCTCGCGGCCAGCCGGCTTTGAACTTGAGACTTGGAACTTGAAACTTGAGACTCAATATCAAGCACGGCCCGCTCCAGTTTCTGTAAGCGCAGGTGATACTCAAGCTCGCGTGCGTCTTCCAGCAAATCGATCTGCGCGTGGCTGTCGGTGCCGAGACAGATGGGCACGTCGTGTTTGAAATATTCGCCGGCGGGTACCACGCCGTCGCCCAGGTTGCGTTCCGTGGTGGGACAGGCGCAAACCTTTGCACCGGTGCGGGCAAAAGAGGGAATGGCCTTGGGCGTGACGTGAATCGCGTGCACGGCCGTGAAGCGTTCGCTCAATAGTCCTTCGGTTTGCAACAAAGCGATCGGCGTACGACCATATTCTTCGACACACGCCGAAACTTCCGCGGGTTGTTCGGCGACATGCATGTGGACTTTCAGTTCGTTTTGATTTGCGTGGGCGACCACTTCGCGCAAATAGTCGAGCGGTACGGCGCGCACACTGTGTGGCGCGACTCCGACCCACGCGGTCGCAGTAGCCCGACCGTCAGGGAGGGCATTGTGATGCGAAGAGCCCTCCCTAACGGTCGGGCTGCTGACACGAGCAAGGTCGGCAATCAATTTCTCCAGATTGCCCAGATAAGTTGCCGGATCACTTTCAATGAATCGTGCTTGCTTCGGGTTCGGCTCAGTCTGAAAACCCGATCGTGCGTAGGCGACTCTTAACAACGCGATCCGCAATCCCACCTCACCCGCCGCGCGCACGACTTCTTTTGCCAACAGATTCGGATCGTAGTAAGGCCTGCCGTCAGGCGCGTGGTGAAGATAGTGAAACTCGCCGACCGCAGTGATGCCGCCGAGGGCCATCTCGAGAAACGCCATGCGTGAAGCGTCATAAATATCTTCCGGCGTCAGACGCGTCGCGGCCGAGTACATCATCTCGCGCCAGGTCCAGAAGCTGTCTCTTTCGACTGCGGCGCTTAGAGTCGGGCCATCGCCCGACGGGGCGGGCAGTAGCCCGCCTCTAAACGAGCTTGTACGATACTCGGTTCTGCCTCTCAACACGCGTTGAAAAGCATGCGAATGGGCGTTGACCATTCCGGGCAGCAGCGCCCGTTTCGGCAGGCCGATTCTTTTCTCATCCTTCAGCTCATCGACGCGCGCGAGCCGCTCAATCCGGCCGGATGAATTGCAGACCAGAGCGAGCCCACTTTGGAAGCGCTCGCCGGTTAAGATTAGATCCGGCAGCCAGGCGATCAATGAATCGTTACTCTTATTAGCAGCCATCATGTCAGTTCTACTAATGAAGTAAGCGGGGGCAAGCTCCCTTCCTGACCTGCGAGACTTTCGACCTTGCGTCTATCATCTAAGCTTTGAAAGCCTTTCAACCTTAGGACAAAGTGTAAGCTCCGTCAGCTCAGGGTAAGGAAGGGGGCTTGCCCCCGCTTACTAGTTTTCTTCGTTACCCTAGTTGGGCTCATGGCGATTCAACTGAAGAAGTCTGACCACCAGCGAAGCGCGCGGCGGCGCGGGCACAGCCAAAGCAACTTCTTTCGTCTGCGCGCGGCGGCGCAAAAGCCCCAGCTTTAAACTCTCTTCACCGCGGTTCATGGTCCAGTTGTGATTCGATCGAAAGATCGGCCTTGGTAGAAACGAGAGCTTATCAATGATTGGCTTGTTCGCGCGAATGGTCCAATCGTAAGTGACGTTGACAAACGGTCCGTCCTGTCGACTTCTTTGACGTTGCCTTCCACGCGCCAGTGGTCGCTGAAATGATAATCGCTATCGGGCATGGCTGATTCTTATCATAGCTTCGGCGGAGATTATCATACGCGGGTCAAGACAGCGGGGTTCGGAAAACGGTTCGTTATTCGGGAATTCGTCCTCAGTTGCTCTCCACCCCCCAAGCCGCTATAAATTCATTTCAATGGACGGACTGTCATCATTAAGAAAGGCCGAAGCCTCGTATCTCAGCCTGCTGCGGACCGGCGAGTTGCATCGCCGCGTTGAAGCGCTGGAAGCACAGCTTGAACGTTGCACGGTTTGTCCGCGCGACTGTTTGAATAACAGATTGCAGGACGAAATCGCGGCGTGCTATTCAGGCCGGCTGCCGATCGTCTCTTCGTATACGCCGCACTTCGGCGAAGAACCGCCGTTGGTCGGCACACGCGGGGCCGGCAACATCTTCTTCGGCAACTGCAACCTGCGCTGCGTGTACTGTCAGAACTATCAAATTTCGCAGACCCATCGACAACAGATCAAGAACGAAGTGACCCACGAGCGCCTGGCGGAGATGATACTCGAACTGCAAGCGCGCGGATGTCACAACATAAACTTTGTCTCGCCCACGCATTTCGCGCCCCAGATGGCGCGCGCCATTCTGCTTGCCGCCGAACATGGTCTCCGCCTCCCGATCGTTTACAACACCAACGCGTACGACTCAGTCGAAGTGTTAAGGCTCCTCGACGGCATCGTCGATGTTTACCTGCCTGACTTGAAATACGCCGAAGACGAGGCCGGGTATTTGTATTCCAAGGTGCGGAGCTACCGTGAATGTTCGCGTGCTGCGATCGCCGAAATGTACCGTCAGATGGGCGACGTGCTCGTCTACGACGAAGACGGGTTGCTGAAGCGAGGCCTGGTGATTCGTTTGTTGGTCCTGCCGAACGATGTTGGGGGAGTGCGTGAATCGCTGCGTTGGATTCACGACGAACTCAGCCCGCGCGTCGCCGTCTCACTGATGGCCCAGTACTATCCGACGAACGTGGCCGGAACGAATCAGCGTTACGCTTTGCTTTCGCGGCGGATTAGAGAGACCGAGTGGATGCGCGCGGTCACGGCGCTGGATGAGTTTGGCATGGAAGAAGGATGGATGCAGGAATACGACGGCGCCTCGTTTTATTACCGCCCGGACTTTGACGATGCCGAGACGCCGTTTCGGGACATTCGTGATTTTTCAACTTAGTTTGTGGGTTAAGACATCTTCTCTGTGCAAACTCTGTGTTCCTCTGTGTAGCAAGTTCGCAACTTCTTGTTTTGTGAGCAAGATTTTTCCTCAGCGCGGTCCCGTAGGGACGAAATGTTTATGGCTTCTCGCTGGCAAGATATTTCGTAAGCTCCGTAGGAGCGGAATGTATTGCGGGGTCGACCAGTCCATCGTCTGAAACATGTCGCTCCTACGCCGTTGCGTTAGCTTTGCTTCTTAGGTAACTGGATAGGCGGACGCCGTTGAGGCAGGGCTTCCGGCGCTTCTTCTTCCTGCATGCCGGCCAGCACATCTCTGTATATTTTGATCTTACCATCCTGCTCCATGCGGTTCTGCACCGCCGTCAAATAATCTCCAAAGACCTGGTTCTTTCGTTCCGTGAGCGCGCTCTGCATCAGCTGGTCGCGCTGCTTGGCAAACTCAGCGAGGTCGGCTTCGGTGCGAGTGTTGACACCGATCACAAGGTAATTCTGGTTCAGAAAGACAGGCGTCTTGAGCACCTCACCGGCCTTGGCGGTGTAAAGCGGCTCGTCCAGCAGGCTACTGGAACCAGCCTCGCCCAGCGGCGTGGCCAGTTTATAGTTCGCTTCGGCCTTTGCTTCCAGGCCCAGCTTGGCTGCTCCTGCTTTCAAATCACCCGGGGCTTTGGCATTGGCGATCAGCTCTTTCGCTTTGTCTTCCAACTGTGATTTTGCCTTTTCCGTCTTAACGGCCTGCGTCACCTTGTCTTTGACTTCATCGAACTCCGGAATGCGCGGACCCTTCTTCTCAACCAGCGTGGGGATCGCAAAACCATTCTTGATGCCGGTGCGTTCGCCGACGTCGTTGGGATTATTCAGTGGCGCGATCGCTTCTTCGAATTGCTGCGAGCTGCCAATGTTGGGCACATCATCGCCCGGTTTCACGAACGGCGTCTCGCGCACCATGTCAGCGGGCGCCATGTTCGCCTCAGCGGCGAACTCTTGCGCGACCTTCTGCGGATCTTTGGTCTCTTTCAAGCGATCCTGAGCGCGTTGAGCAATTTTCTGCGCCACGGTATAGCCCCGGCGATTGCGCAGAGAGACGAGCAACTCCGGCTTGGCATCGTCGAAAGTCTTAGGCACTGCTTCACCACGACGGAGGATGTAATAAGCGTTCTTGTACTTGATGGCGTCGGTGACATCACCGGGCTGCAGGTCGAGCACTTGCTGATACGGGTCGTCTGATTTGTTGGGGTTCTTCTTTACGACTCCATTCACCCGGCCGCCATTTGTGGCCGTGGCGGGATCTTCGGAATTACCCTTGGCCAGTTCGGCAAACGCTTCTTCCGTGGTTGTTTCCTGATCTCCGCGGGCCTTGGCCACCAGCCCATCCGCTTTCGCTTTGACCGTGGCGTCGAGGTCCTGGCGCGCGACCTTCAAAACAATCTGCTGGACCTTAACGCCGGCCTGCTTGTATTCAGGTTTCAGAGAGTCGTAGTCGTCGTGTAACTCTTTGTCTGATATTTGCAGCTTCTGGCCTGACTTATCCTGATCAATGAAAACGTACTTGATTTTCTTCTGCGGGACCAGAATGTTGTAGTCGGTTTTGTGTTTATCGTAATACCCCTTCAACTCGTCGTCGGTGGGTTGAATCTTCTCTGCCAACTTGTCGGCCGAAACCACCACGTACGTCAAATCGAAATTTGTATTCTTGCGTTTGTACTCTTGTTGCACCTCGTCTTCTGAAATACGCACGCTGGCCGCGACGAATGCTTCAAGCTTTTCCCGGGCGATGTCTTCGGCCACACCGCGTTCAAACGTGGGGACGTCGCCGACTCGCTCCTGGTACTTGCTCATGTCCAGCTTCCCGGAAGCATCTGCGAGCAGAAACTTCCCCGACGGGTCAACGAACATCTTGGCGATCCGCTCTTTGACTTCGGCCTCGGAGGCGCTGAGCCCCAACCGCGCGGCCTCTTGTACGGTCACTTTCCTTAAGATCAAACTGTCGAGGATTCGTTCGTCGGTGTAACCCATTTGGGTCAGACTCACCTGTCCACCGAATCGACTGAATTGAGTTTGAATGGTCTGTTTCTGGGTAGCGAATTCGCCCACAGTGATTTCGTCGCCGCCCACAGTCGCGAGCACCTCCGTGCTTTTGGTTGGCTCGAGGGTTGACGATCCGCTGTTAGGTCTGAAAAAGAGAACCAGGCTGACCGCCATTAGCGCCACGAACCCCAGAATCAGGACTTTGCTTGTGCGTTCAAACCGGGCTAGTTGTTTAAGCATGTATGTAAACCTTTTCCAAGGATTCCGAAACCACGAATTCTAGATGAGCGCACCGCTAGCTGCAACTTGCGACCGCGCTCGAGACGTTTGGAGTACCGACTTCAAGTCGGCTTTCGTCGTGTCGCAAGAACCCGACTAAAGTCGGTACTCCGAACTTTTGAGTTTTGCGTGGCTTGCAGCACGAGTGATATTTTAGCTGCCTAGATGCATTCACTCGCAACTTCGACACTGGCATGGGCCGGTTTCTGTATTTTCATCCTCGTGATGCTGGCCATCGACCTGGGCCTGTTTAATCGCAAACCCCACGAAATCAGTTACCGGAATGCGGCTGTCTGGAGCGGCGTCTGGGTGGCGCTGGCCCTGCTCTTCGCCGGGCTGCTATTTGGGCCGCTGGGATGGGAGTTGTTTGGTGCAGCGCGCCACCAGAAGGCCCTTGAGTTTCTGGCCGGTTATCTGATCGAGCTCTCGCTTTCCGTCGATAATCTCTTTGTCTTCCTGCTGATCTTCTCGTACTTCAAAGTTCCCCCCAAATATCAGCATAGGGTCCTTTACTGGGGTGTGCTCGGCGCGCTGGTCATGCGGGTCGTGATGATCCTGCTGGGCACCGCACTGATCAACCGTTTTCACTGGGTCATATACGTTTTTGGCGCGTTTCTGGTTTACACCGGCATCCGGATGCTGCGGGGCGGGGAAATAGAGATGGAGCCGGAGGATAATCTCGCGGTTCGGTTTGTCACGCGCTACGTTCCGATTACGCGCCATTACGAACGCCGGAAATTTTTCACCGTCGCTGATGGCAAGCGCGTAGGCACTCTGCTGTTGCTGGTATTGATCGTCGTTGAGGTGACCGACCTGGTTTTCGCGATCGATTCCATTCCGGCAATCTTTGGTGTCACGACTGATCGCTTCATCGTTTACACCTCAAATGTCTTCGCTATTCTTGGCTTGCGGACTTTCTACTTTCTGTTGGCAGGGGTCGTCGAGAAGTTTCACTACCTCAAGATCGGCCTTGGCATTGTGCTGAGTTTCATTGGCGTCAAGATGCTTTTGCCGTTATTGGCAAAGATAGTGGCGGCCGGTTTTCATGGCCTGGGATACGAAGCACTCGGGGATCTTGTACGCGGCGTCGATGATATTCCGATTGGCTATGCGCTTGGGGTCGTAGCAGCGGTGTTATTGGCTTCGGTGGGTGCCTCGCTAATCTGGCCGCAGAAGGGCCCGCAAAAAAGTTCAGAGTAAACCACCCCAGACACGACATCGCCCCGAAGGGATGTTCCCTGCGGGGCGACGGAGCGCGCGCCGGAAAGCTCCGGCAGCTATTTTTGGAAACGGTGCTTAAGCAACCTTAACTGTAGAGAGTCTCGTTGTTGACCCTTCGCCCGCTGAGAACCAAGTGATTTAGGAGCCAGCGAGTACAGCTTTCCGTTCATCTTGGTAAGGCCAAAGTGTAGCCCCGGAGGGCCAAATTGGTCAAGTAGCATGTTGACCGCACTTGATACGTACAGGCCCCTGTAGCGCCTCTCTTGCTTTTCGATTACCATTGCCAAATCAATGGCA
>JBGPWS010000095.1:0-13813 GCA_041492345.1 Pyrinomonadaceae bacterium
ACAGAACCGGGAGCGATAGCGACCGGGTCGAGCACACATCACACAACCAATGGACGCCGTTCGCTAATCGCGGGCGGCGTCTTGTTGTTGATGAAGGAAAAAGGTCTTTCGGTAGTAGCAGGCCAGAATCCTCTGAAGCTGTAATTCGCTGGCGAGACACTGTCTTGACTCCTTTCGTGGAGAATACCCAGGATAGTCGGAAGCCGTTAGATAGCGCCCACCACTTTCCATTGGCTTTTTCCCTGTCTGAGCGCTATGGTTGTTGGCACGCCCTGTCTGGACAGACCCCCCATCTGATCAGACCTCATCGATCAAAACTTTTTGGTGAGGGAAACTGATGGCAAGAAAAACCGGCACTCCCATTATTTTGGTAATCGAAGACTATTCCGACAGCCGCACACTGCTTTCATCTTTATTGCGAGGAAAAGGCTACAAGGTCGTCGAAGCCCGGGACGGTAAGGAAGGTTTGCGCCAGGCCAGCCGCGTAACCCCCGATCTGATCCTGATGGATCTGGCCATGCCGGAAATGGACGGCGTGGAAGCAACTCGCCAACTTCGTCAAAGGCACACCTTGTCACGCACGCCGATCTTTGTCATCAGTGCCTATGCGACTGCCGATGTTAAGCACGATGCCATCGCGGCCGGCTGCGCCGAAGTGTTTCCCAAACCATTGGATATCGAATCGTTGCTGGGCAAGATTAAAGCAACGCTCGGAGCCTGACCCCCGAACTACCATCTGCTTCTTTGAGGTGCAACCCGGAATTAGCCAAGCTTGCGATCGATTGCCAGGCTGCGAATCAATGCTTCCAACTCGCCCTGCAGCCGCGCCGCCTCCTCGTTCAGCGTCTGCTTCTCTTTGTTCAGTCCTTCCAAGCGGGTCTCCTGCGTGTCAGCCTTCGTCACATAGCGCGTTATCAGTTGCCTGGCTTCCGCTGTAGCCGTCAGCGCTTTGATGTTGTCACGCAGGCGCTCCTGGTCCTTCCCGATCTCGGTCACTTCTTCATCGATAGCCTCGAGCCGGGTTTCCACCGCAGCGATGCGGCTTTTGACATCAATGATTTTTTCCAGCACGGCGCGTGTCGCCGCGTCAATGTAATTGTGCGAGATGAACAGTTCTAGATCCTGTCGGGTGAAGTTGACCAGCGTGTACGTATCCATCAGCACACGTCGTTCAGTAACAGGCAGCTCAACTTTCTGATGGGGCTCGAGCGGAACCCGGAAACGATAGTACCGCGCGCTCTTCTCTTCGGGCTTCTGCGTGTTATCAGTTAACGCCCAATCCTGGCGCACGGGGTGCTCGATGAAAACCACGCGCGGTTTGTCTGTTTGGTTTGTCAGGACATAAGTCTTCTGACTGGTCTGGTAATAGTGAGCCTGAAAGACGCCGTTGATCGCCCGCACCAGAAACGTGGGCGCGCGATCTTCCTTCGTGCGCACATTGACGAGCGTGCCGAGATCGAGAGCGAACGAAATCAAACGCTGTTCAGCGGGCTTGAGCCGTTCCATCAAGGCTTCACCTGCGTAAGCGTCGCCGTCGATCACGGTCATTGCGCCATCTTCAAGTGTGAGCGGTGACGTGTTCTTCAAGAGCATCCCACCGAATGGCCGATCTCGGCGCACGCTTTCGTTGTAGATCGAAACGCGCTCACCTTCCATGCGCGTTTGCAGGATCGGAATCAGCGCCGAACGATCGCGCGGAACGGTTACGGGTTGGTCGATGCGATATTCGAACAAGTCGCCGACTTCGCTGCCGGTAGCTGCCGTCTCAACTCCGGAGTCGGGGCGTGTGATGGCGTCACTGACAGAGACGCCTTCCAGCGAAGTGTTCGAGCGGGGTGACAAGGCGTTTAGACTGTAAAGCCCTCGGCCATTCAACGGCAGCCGGCGTACTGAAGTCTGGCTTATAGAATTTGAATATGCTTCCGAGCCTGCCGTGATCGTTACGGTTTCCGAAACTCCGCCGACCTCGAGCGAGACGTTTGCGTGCGCAGTCCGACTGCCTCCGGCAATAACATTAGTAAGCAGATACTGTTTGAAGCCCGGAGCAGTGACCCTTACTGAGTAGTTTCCGGGTGCCAGTGACGGTGACCTGAAACTCCCGTCGTTTGCAGTCGTCGTTGTGTAAGACTGATTAGTCGTCGCGTTGGTGATTATCACGTTGGCTCCGTTCACCGTGGCCCCGTTCGGATCGGTGATCGTTCCGCTGACAGTTCCCGCCGTTCCGCCACCTTCGCTCGCTTCATAAGTTTGCGGCTCAAGCTTCAAGTCGTCCGGCATCTCCACCACCGGTCGATATCGATAGAATGGTTTCTGGATATGTTGGATGAACGAGATGGGCGAGCCGGACACGAGCGAGAGAGAGATGTTGTTCCAGTCCTCTTCGCTCACGTTGTCCACGATGGCCCAACCCTGAAAGAAAGGCTTGCCTTGCGAATCGAGCACGACGCGGTAAGTAGTCTTCCAGATCGGCGCCGCGATCGTATAGCTGACCATCATCTCTCGTGGGCCGGCGCCTTCGGACGTAACTACGATCGTCTTGGCGTCGCGTCGACGAGCAGACGCGCTGGCATTCGCGAATTCATTCACATCACGCCGCGTGCCTTCGTCGATCAGTTTGACTGAGCGAACTTCCGCCAGATCGAAGCTCATCAACTCGCCTCCCTCGGACGCGATCACGAGCGCATGGGTGGTCAGCGGAGTTCTGTTTCCGTCGGCCTGAGATCTGCGCTCTTCGACGGTCAATATCGATCCGGTGGCAGTGCGACCGGCGGTAGCCACTAATACTCGCGCGCCCTGAAGCTGGCCGAGCACACCGGCTAGTCCTCCGCTGAGATCGTTGCCAGATCCGGCATTGATCGAGAATGGAATATCAGCCATGCGCGCCGATGGCGGTGCGCTGGAGTTATAACTCACCGCGCCGATCCGGCCCTGGCCGAGATCGAGCACGATCATCGATTTCAAGACATCGTCGACTTGCGATTGCTTAAAAGAAAGATTGATCTCCGCGTGGCCAGAAACCGTACCGCGGCGTTCGATGTAGGCGACGCCGTTGCTGTAGAGAATCACGCGCCGAATCGGCAGCGTCTGCGTGTTCGGCTTAGTTGCCGATGTTTGCGGTGCCAACGTGTGCGTAACGCGCCGCGGCTGGGCAAAAGAGTTGACTGAAAGCAGAGAGACTACGATTAAAAGGAGAGTGCGTTTCATGGGCTTGGCCTCCTAAGACGAAAACGGTTGTTCGAGCTTTGAGGGGAGACCTGGAAGGGGAGACGGTTGGTAGTGCCTGCAAGAACTTGGATTGTTATCCGGTTAATGGATGCGCCGCGATGGCCACAGGTTGACTACGATCAGAAAGGAGGATTCATAAGGATCGCCATCATCGCAGGGTATGGGTTCTATTTCAGTATCAGACTTCTTACTACTGGGAGCGCGGGCGCCCTCGCCCGCACCCGCGCCGCAGGCGCGAAGTTTGTTCAAACATGTAAGAAGCGTGTCCAATTATTCTTCGCGCTTCGCGCTCATTGCGGGCGAGGGCGCCTGATGGGCTCCCAGTGAAACGGAGCCCGCGGCTGGTGGATTGAACCAGCCGCCAACGTCAATCTGTTCCCTCCACCTGTTTTTGCGATACAGTCCGCCGCCAATGAACTGCCCCGTTGCCAGAAAGAGATCCCGGTCAACACTTCATCGTGCTCGGCTTGCGGCTTCTCGTTTGATGACGCGACGCAGCGACTGGAATCAAACGCATTTCCTGGCAACAAGTCACGTCAAAAGGAATCGCGTTCATCGATATCATTACAGCCGGAAAAAGTCTTTGATGCGGTGCAGCAAATCACCCTGATGATGGCGCATGCGCATGAGCTTGGCCTCCTCGTTCAGGCCTTCACGGGCGGCTTCGAGTTCCACGCGACGACGCGCGAGAATTTCAGAAATATTTTCCGCGATCTCAGGTCGACTTTGCAGGATCTCGTGAAATGCTTCCTTGTCCAGCCGGTAACATTCAATGTCAGAGAGGGCAATCACGGTCGCCGTGCGTGGCTCGCCGGTCATCATTCCCATCTCGCCGAAGAAGTCTCCGGTGCCCAGAGTTGCGAGGCGCTCGCTGATATTGCCGGCAGCGGAAACACGCACTTCGGCCTCTCCCTTGGTGATCAGGTAAAGCCAGTGGGCTTCAGCGCCCTGGCGAGTCATCGCCTCGCCGCGCACGAAGGGAGCGACGCGCAGCCGTCCGGCCAGGGCACGTTGTTCTTCCTCGGTCAAAGGATCAAAAAGTTCGACGCGGCGAAGCGTCCCGACGCGCTTTTCAATCTCCTCAGCCGACTTTCGTTCACGTCTTGCGGCATCGTCTTCGGTGACGAAGATCGAATGCGCGGGTATCGAAAGCTGGATGCCGGCCCGCTGTAGCGCAGAATAAATTCGGGTCCGCACAATTGAGTTGGTGGGGTCGTCCAGGGCCAAATCCGTTAACCAATAACGCACGGCAAAACTACCGTAACTCTCTTTGAAGTCCATCAAGACGCAGTTGGGCATGGGCTGCGCGGCAATGTTTGGGATCGGTTCTGCCCGCAGGCTCGACTCAACTATATCAATTACCTCAGCCGGCGAATGACGGAAATCGACATTGAAATAGACCCACTGACGGTGCTGGCGCGGCTGTCCGGAACGCCGGCCCAGGATGGTTACCTGCGACCTCATTAACACGTTATTAGGGATGATGATCGTATCCCAGTTGCGAGTTTCGATGGAGGTGTGTCGCCAACGTATGTCCGTCACCACACCTTCCTGTCCGTCGATTTTTATCCAATCACCAACCCCGATCGCGCCCTCGGTCTGCAGCGTCATCCCACCCATCATGCTTACGAGGGTGTCCTGGAACGAGAGACCAATGACCGCGGTAAGCACCGCCGAAGTCGCGACAATACCGGTAACATCAACTTTAATAGTGGAAAGAACAAAGACGCCGACGACTACATAGCTGAGCGCGCGCAGCAGCTCGCGCATGATGCGCGCCGGCTTGAGCCGCAACGCATCAAGGAATACGTCGAAGATGAAAACGCTGGCAACGCTGACAAAGGCGACGCCCGCGCAAAAAAGCGAGGCCCATCTGGTCCAGCGATATAGCGCCTGGTCCTGACTCACGCCATAAAAACTAAACGAACCCAGGACCAGCAGCCCAATCAAAGAGATCGCGAACAGCAGTAAAGCCGCGCGAACGCGGGGGCGCTCCGCCGGCTTAGTAGCGAACAGGACCAGCGCTCCCAACACGAAGACGATTACCGCCAGGCGAAAGCCCGGCCCTGCTGCGCTCAGTACGTGTTGCCAAAAGCTCATTTTCAGTTAGGAACTACGACCGTTCCCATCTCGACTATCCCACCGCCGCAGAAATCAATTGAGATCCTGGTTGCAAACGCACTGCGAATGAAACCGGAAATAGGTGGTTGGCGATAAAGAAATGCGGTACAAAAACGAATGGTAATAAACCGTTGACTAAGGGGCAAACAAAAAACATCCGAATCCTGGCTATGGCTTGTCAGCTTTTCGTTCCGCTGACAGGTTCGTTTCTGGTCTTCGCTGGTTTTGAGCTAACGCTTCCCGTGCACTGAGCCGCTGATCTTCTTGCGGGTGGTTTCGCCGGTGTGCAGGACGGGGATCGCGGTATCCACATCTGAGTGAGGACGCGGGATCACGTGCGTGGCGACTACTTCACCGACGCGCCGGCCGGCAGCCGCGCCGGATTCGACTGCGCTCTTAACGGCGCCGACTTCGCCGCGCACTATGGCGGTAACCAGGCCGGCGTCGATCTTCTCCCAACCGACCAGCACGACGTTCGCAGATTTCACCGCGGCGTCGGCTGCTTCGATCATCGCCACCAGACCGCGACATTCAATCAATCCCAGGGCTTCTCGTTCCATTTTGTCCCCTTCTAATGAGGCGCTAAGACTAGTTGGTTTTCGAGCGGAATACCAGCCGGGTGGAAAAGGATCCTGGTTTAGTTTGGCTTGTCCACGCGCATCCTACGCGTGATTTACGGGCGGGCCAAACAAGGACTTGCTGCCACTAAGCGAAATTCGACTCGGGGGAATCAGCGAACGTCGATAGCGTTGCGGTCTCTCAAGCGCTCAAGGCGACTCTCGCGGGTTCCGCGCTTATGATGGGCACGGCATCATGCTCCAGGATAGAGAGAATAATCTTCTGGTGCCGGTAAACGAACGCGTCACGCGCTCTAAGGAGATCTGCGAGGAACTGTACGCGGTAATTCTCGACCTCGGCGGGATCCCAATGGTTCTCTCTACCGTCTGAAAAGCAATAAGAGATGTCTTCGACGACCTGCAGCAACCGCTCATTGCTTTCTTTGGTGATCTTGCGGAGAGTCTTTTCATACCTGGCCATTCCCGGCAACGCCGGGAACAGACGTTGCATGGTTGCTACTTCGTGCCAGGCCCAATTCAGTTGGAAGGTCAGGGCCTGGTAGCCGTGGATCCATCCGCGAACGTCGACTATGGTTCTGAGCCCTTCATAGAACTCAGCCAGCCGCGGATCCAGAAAATCGTAATCGGGATTACAAACATCACCGCGCAGCCGTCCGGTTCGCACCAGTTCATCTTTGATCGGCGTACCGTCATACGGCAGCATGCGGCAGAAGGTCACCGGCAGACATCCATCTGCGAGAATCGTCCGCAGGAAATTCAGATTCTCCCGCACCGATTCGAAGGTGCTGGATGGATCGAGCAGCATGAAGCCGTACTCGAACATCAGGCCGATGCTTTTCAACGTCTCCACGGCCTTAATGTTCTGCGCGACGGTGATCTGTTTGTGAAGCGTCTCGAGTCCTTCCTCGCTGCCGGACTCGAGCCCCATGTAGACGAGGTACAAGCCGGCATCGCGCATCCTTATGAAAAGTTCGCGGTCGACGGCGTCGGCGCGGCAGTTCATTTTCCAGATAACCTTTCCAGGTAATCCGTTGCGATGCAGTTCATCAACGAACTCATTCGCCCAGCGGCGCCACACGGTACCGAACAGCGGAAAATCATCGTCTTGAAACAGGAAGATGGTGATCCCGCGCTCTTCATGCAGCATGCGCATTTCTCGCACGACCTCGGCGGGTTTGCGGGTGCGCACTATTCTTCCCGGGGCGGCGCGATAGAACGTATGGATGGAACAGAAGGAGCAAGTACGGGCGCAGCCGCGGCTGGCGAGTATCGGCATAATGCTCCGGCCGAGCACGGCTTCGGGTTCGTAGTTGCGCTCGGGATACGGCAACTGGTCGAGGTCTTCGACCAGGGCCCGCGCCGTCGTCGCGACCACTTCCTCGCCGCGCCGGTACGCTATCCCGTGAATGCCTGTCCAATCTTTGCCGGTGCTGACCGCATCAGCCAACTCGACCAGTGTCATCTCGCCTTCGAAGCGAACGACGCTATCCAATTCCGGAACGAGTTCGAGAGTTTGGTGATAGCTAAGGCTGGGAAAGTGGCCGCCCATCGTAAAGTGGCAATCAATGCCGTGGGCGCGCAAGTCATGCAGCAGCTCTCCGTAGCGCTCGATAAAGAACTGAAAGATCAGGGAAAAACCGATCAGAACCGGGTTGATCTTCCTGGCGGTCTTTACGATTTCTTCCGGCTCTTGCTCGATGTCCACGACGTGCACGGAGTAACCGTACTGCCGCAACACCGAAGTGAGATAGCCGAGCCCCAGATTCCCCTGGTGCTGGAAGCCGACGAGCATAATGGGACGCGACGTGTCGCGTTCGCGCTCCGCTTCATTCGAACCCCGAAAAACGCGTAGCGGAATAGGCTGGCGCATACAACCCTCCCAAGCCAATCCACCCTTAGCGACTGATTCCGTGGAAGCCGGTCGCTAGGGGTTGGCAGAAACGAAGTAAGACTACTGCGGTTGGCCTTAACCTTTTTTGACGATTTCGTTGAACTGCTTAGTGAACTGGACCTTAAGCTGGTTTATTTGCCGCAGCACCTGCTGGTTTACCCTAAAGATATCCGGCGGTGGATCTGAAAACCAACGCGGATTGAATCTTAGGGCTGCAGCGCTGATGGCTATGGATGCAGCACCTTTTGATTTGGAAGTCTTTTTCTTCGCAGCTTTTTTCTTGGTTGCCATTTGGCCTCCTCGATTTTTAAATTAGTGAACACAAACGAGCGAAGAACTTAAGTCTCTATTCGCTTAAGTCTTCACAGCACTGATTGGTGCTGGGTAATATACACCGCGAGGCGAAGCTGTCAACAGGAATCTTGCAATGGCAATATTCTATTTCCCCTGCGCTCTTGCTCGTTCGCCGCCGGATTAAACGTCGATCGCGCGCGCAAAAAGTTACCGGAATTCTCCGGGTCGATTTATGAAGCGCGATCATAAACTCTCCTCAGCCATAGCCTGGGCACGTAACCTCGGAAGGGAGGGGAATGCTCTGCGTCCGTGCCACGTAGGAGATATATCGCAAGGTCGTCAGATAGCTGTAAGGATCCTGGTAGGTTTCACCCCGCTGATCGACGTAATAGACGACTTGCAAGGCGAACTCGTTTCCACTGCCCAAGCCAAACTTTCGAACCATTCTGATCTCGGGATCATGCTGTACGATGACCACGCTTGTCTCTGAATCTTCCAGAGGAATGTTGGTCTTTTCGCTTCTGGTTTTGTCCAACTCCCATGTTCCGCTCAAGTCGGGCTTGCTCTTTGTCTGGGTCCGAGCGGTCGCTGCAAGAGAACACATTACGAGGATCCCAAGTCCGATGATCATACCCTTTCTCACTTTGTCGAACTCCATTTCTAATGGATCCTTTCAGTTTCTCAAAGAATGCACCGGCGCTGGAATCCGACCACCACGGCGAATGAATTGCTCTGACGAAAAGCGGTTTACAGCCATGATCGGCGCGCTGCCCAGCAAGCCGCCGAATTCAACCATCTCGCCGACCTCGCGACCGGGCACCGGGATGATGCGGACGGCGGTGGTCTTATTATTCATCACCCCGATCGCCATCTCATCGGCGATGATCGCGGCGATCGTTTCAGCCGAAGTCGAGCCGGGCACGGCGACCATGTCGATGCCGACTGAACAGACGCTGGTCCAGGCTTCCAACTTCTCCAGCGTCAAGGCGCCGGCGCGTACAGCTTCGATCATGCCGGCGTCTTCGGAAACTGGGATGAACGCTCCGCTCATTCCGCCGACCGAATTACTGGCCATCGCGCCGCCTTTCTTGACCGCATCAGTCAGCAAAGCTAGCGCTGCTGTTGTGCCATGCGCCCCAGCCCGCTCAAAACCCATAGCTTCGATGATGTTCGCCACTGAGTCGCCGGGCACAGGCGTAGGCGCGAGCGACAGATCGATGATGCCGAAAGGAATTCCCAAACGGCGCGCGGCCTCGCGCCCGACCAACTCGCCGGCGCGCGCGAGTTTGAAAGAAAGCTTCTTGATGATTTCCGCGAGGTCGTGCAGTGGCAGATCTTTGGGCGCGTGCTGGACCGCGTGATTGACTACGCCGGGCCCGGAAACGCCGACGTTGAGGACCGCTTCGGGTTCACCGATGCCATGAAACGCGCCAGCCATGAACGGATTGTCTTCGACGGCGTTGCCAAAGCAAACGAACTTGGCGCAAGCGAGCCCCGAACTTTCGCGGGTGCGTTCGGCCGCCTCCTTAATCAGTCGCCCGACGCGAGCGACGGCGTCCATGTTAATGCCCGCGCGCGTGGTCGCCACGTTCACTGAAGAACAGAGCCGTTCGGTCGACGCCAGCGCTTCCGGAATCGAGTCGAGAAACTCGCTTTCTTTGCTGGTGAAGCCTTTGTGCACCAGCGCCGAGTATCCGCCGACAAAATCTACTCCCACCGACGCGGCTGCTTCATCAATTGCCCGGGCCAGATCGACTGGACTGCCGGTCGCTCCTTCAGTCAAAATTGAAACGGGAGTCACCGCGATGCGCTTGTTGGCGACGCGAATTCCGATCTCGTTCCCAATCTCGTCAACCGTACTAACGAGTTGCCCGGCTGTCCTCGCTATCTTCTCGCGTACGCGTTCGGCAGTGCCCTCGATCGAATCGCGGGCGCAATCGCGCAGGCTCAAGCCGAGCGTGACTGTGCGAATGTCGAGATGTTCCATCTCGGTCATGCGCACGGTTTGCAGGATTTCGGTTTGGGTATACTCCATGAAAAGTTTCGAGTTTCGAGTTTGGAGTTTCGAGTTTGTTTAGTCAGGCGTTCGCAATTCGCAAGTAGCGTGGTTCTCAGTCAATGTCAAAACTCGAAACCCGAAACTCCAAACTCGAAACTGCGCTAGCCCATGACTTTGCTGAGCACCAGCAGGATGACGAAGACGACAAACAGCGCCAGCGCCACCAGCACAAAGCGGAGGCTGGGATCGTAGGAAGCTTCTTCAAACATGGCGGTGGAAACGTGATGAATCTTTTCCACGCGCTTCACATTGTCTTCGAGCGCGCCGCGCGCGGCATTCGAAGCGCGGTGCAATCTCTCCCTCGTTCGTTCTCGCGCGCCGTGGTGGGAAGCTGATTCATCCGGCTGGTCTGCTTTGTTTGCGCTCGTCTCGGGACCCGTCGCAGCAGGGGCGACCTCAACTGAAGCAGGCGCGGACTGGGCCGAAGTGGCCTTTGAGATTTCGGCCGCGGCCGGTTGTTCTGCCTCTTGCGCAGCGTTCGCCAACGGTTTGCCGCACTCAGGGCAGAACATCGCCGGTTCGCGAATCGATGCGCCGCACGACGCACAACGAAGTGAAATTTCAGGCTGCATAATAAACCATTTTTGATTTTAGATTTGCGATTTCCGATTTCTTTAAATGGAACTGCGCCATCAAATCCAGAACCGGCAATCGCAAATCAGAAATCCAAAATCAAAAATTCCTAGATCCGATGCATCGCATTGAACAGGTCCTCGCGCTGGGCGTAGATGTGCACGCCGAGTTTTTCGCCTTCGGCACGAAGATGGTCCTTCAGTTCAGCTACCGACAACCGCGCGCCCGAGGTGTTGGCGATGATCACCATCGCAAACTTTCCCTGCACGACTGTTTGATTGATATCGACGATACTGCAACTCGCCTCAGCCAGAATTTGCGCCACCCCGGCCACGATACCCGGATGATCCATGCCGAAAACCGAGATGACCAGGCGATCAGCTGAGCCTTCACCGGGGGCTTCGCCAAAAGACGATGGGCTGGCGGGACTCGACATCCTGGTTGAACCCGCGCCATTCTTAGCCAGCGCCGGCTCGACTGATCGATATATATCGGTGACCAGTTGCTCGACTGTACTCTCGTCCGCGGACGAGCCCAGGCGCTCGTAGATTGCGCGAGTGATGCGGTAGATCAGCTCTTCGTTAGCCATTTGCGATTGCCAATTGCCGATTGCCGATTTGAAATATGGAGCCAGTGGTTGATCTAACTGAGGCTAATTGGAGTCTAATAAACTGCGGATACATTCCAGTTACGATTTAATCCAGGTCGCTGGTCGAATTAGAAATCGGCAATTGGCAACCGAAAATGTTTATTTCCGGCCGTTATCGCTGCCCAGGTTGTGCGCGGCCTCGCGCAGCTCTTCTGAATTGGTGTCGGTCAGGTCAACCCGATCGACAATGCCGACGACCGCGGCTTCGATTGACATGTCCTGATTGCCAATAGCAGTACGCGCTGCTTTACCAAACGCGCACAGCACCGTCTCTCCCGGGCCTGCGCCCAGACGATCTGCGACCACCACGACATTCTTTGTGGGCTCTTTATCCAGGTCGTATGGATGCACAACCAGAAAACGGACACCCTCGAGATCGGGCGTCTTCTTGGTTGACCAGACAGTGCCGACGACTTTTCCTAAAAACATAAGTTTCGAGTTTCGAGTTTCAAGTTTCGAGTTTGGGTCACGAGCTTGAGTCGCTTAACTCGAAACTCGAAACTCGAGACTAGGCCTTTGCAAACACCTCTGCCGGATCGCCAACATCCCGAGCTGAAGGCGTGATGATGGTGCGCGGGCCGACGTAAATCTTTTCGCCTTTTTGAATTGCGCGCCGCACGTCGTCTTCGCTGACAAACTCAGCCGCTTTGCGGCCGTTTGCAGTCGATTGCGAACCGGCGTTCGCCGACTCACGCGATGCCCCACCGCTGTTGCCGCCCGCGCTCGTCGAATAATCATTTCGCGGACCGTTGGAAGTCGGAGCCGGAGGCGCGGATTCAGGCTGTCGATTTGCCAGAAAGCGATCGACGATGGCGGCAATCTCCTGGCGGCTCACCTTTGGAGCTGGAGTGTCAACACCGCGCGACATGGTAGCCGCGGGGGTAGTTCTCGCGGCCGCTGGTTGCGTCGACATCGCCATAGCGGGTTGCGCCGCGACTGCCGGCCGCTTGCTCGGGACCGGGCGCGTTTCAAATGCGACCCGCTTGATATCCATCAGATGCAATGGCGAGACGTTGTCGGAAGTCACATTACCGCCCCAGGAACCACAACCAAGCGTCATCGATGGCGGCAACGCCGTCGAGAATCCAATCGCCCCGTGCGTGGTCGGAGTGTTGACGGTTACGCGAGACGCCGGCATTTCGCTGCCGTAATGAACGGCTGCTTCCCGCGAGCGAGTATGAATGCCCGCAGTGTGGCCCATGCCGCCATAATGCAGGACCTCGTTGCATCGCGCTGACCCGCGCTCGAGACCGTCTTCGACATAGAACGCGAGAATTGGCGAGAGCTTTTCCATCGACAGCGGATAATCGCGGCCCACGCCGGCGACGTCTGCCATCAGGCAGCGAGTTCCCGGCGGCACGCTGATGCCCGCCATGTTCGCGATTACCTCGACTGATTTGCCGACAATGGCGGGATTCAAACTTCTCTGCGGAGTGGCCACAACTTTCGCAAGTTGATCGGCTTCGGACTGACTGAGAAAGTAACCGCCCTGCATCTTGAATTGTTCGCGCACGGCCACTTCAATCGACGCGTCAACCACGACTGCCTGCTCGGAAGCGCAGATCGTTCCGTTGTCAAAGCACTTGCTCGTCAGAATGTCCTGGACGGCCTTGGGAACATCGGCTGACCGTTCGATGAAAACAGGAACATTACCGGGGCCAACTCCAAATGCAGGCTTGCCCGATGAATAGGCCGCGCGTACCAGGCCGATGCCGCCGGTGGCCAAAATCACCGCGGTCATCTTGTGCTTCATCAGTGCTTCGGTGCCTTCGATAGTGGCGGTCGTCATGCAGCCGATGGCTTCGGCCGGCAGTCCGGCCTTTACGCCTGCGTCGCGCATCACTTTTACTGTTTCGTTTATGCACCGCGCGGCCGAAGGGTGTGGCGAGAGCACGATTGCATTGCGCGACTTGATCGCGATCAGAATTTTGAAGATTGCGGTCGAGGTAGGATTGGTCGACGGAATAATGCCGGCGACGACGCCGCGCGGACTGGCTATTTCAACTACATCTTTTGTTTCGGAAACAACGCCGACTGTGCGCAGGTTCTTGAAATAGCTCCAAACGTCTTCGGCGGCAAAGCGGTTCTTTTCATGTTTGTCGGCCGGAACACCGTAACCGGTTTCCTCGACAGCCAGCGCGGCTACGCGTGGAGATTCGCGCAACGCTGCTTTGGCCATCGCTTCACAGATGCGATCGATTGTTGCCTGATCGCAGCGGGCTACCTCTGCCTGAGCGCGATGAGCGGCTTCGACGAGGTCGCGCGCCTGCTGCACGGAAATCAAATCTTTGTCGGCCGACATAACAAATCTCCATTGCCGATTGCCAACTGCCAATTTCCGATTTGAAAATCACCCGATTCCTGGCTAATCACTCGCGTACCTTGCGGTGGTTCCAATCGGCAATCGGCAATCAAAAATCGGC
>JBGPWS010000281.1:0-6107 GCA_041492345.1 Pyrinomonadaceae bacterium
ATTGGCAGCGACCACAACTTCATAACCAAACTTGTCGAGCGTAGCGACGAGCACGCGGCGCGATACGGGATCATCCTCCGCAATTAATATTTTCATTGATTCACCAACTCTCGTTCACCCGCGAATGCCTCGACGACGCGCGCGAACTCTTCCTCAAGCCGACTCAGCAGCGCCCCGCCCTCAACCAGCGCGCCCGCTTCGAACTTCTCCGCTAACTCAGCGCACAATGAGGCTATCCTCCGGACGCCGAGGTTGCTGCTGCTGCCCTTGAGGCTGTGCGTCACGCGCTGTAACGCCTGTGCGTCTTGCCGCTTCAGCGCCGCGTGCAGCTCAACCAGCCGCGCTTGTGTGTCGTCGAGGTACAAATTGATTAGTTCGGTGACGAGGTCTGGCTCGCCCTCCTGTTGCAGGTCCCGAAAACTTTCCAGCACCGTCAAATCAATTACCTCTCCCGCCGCCGACGGTGATGTGTCCGGCGGCTCTGTCTGCGTCATTTGGACGTCGGGTGCGCTCCATCGCGCCAGAATTTCTGCGAGTTCATGCGCCTTGACGGGCTTGCTCAAGTAATCATCCATCCCTGCGGCCAGACACTTCTCTCTCTCGCCTTGCAGCGCATGCGCCGTCATGGCGATGATAACGGTGCGGGTGGGCCCGCCTGCTTCGCGGCGGCGAATCTTGGCGGTCGCCTCGTAACCGTCCATCAAAGGCATCTGGCAATCCATCAGCACGATGGGGTAGGGCGTAATTGTGAGAGCGTCGAGTGCTGCGAGACCGTTGACGACGGCGTCGGCGGTGTAGCCAAGTTTGTGCAGTTGACTGAGCGCGACTTTCTGGTTCACCGCATTGTCTTCGGCCAGCAGTATGCGCAACTGTTTGCGTCCGTTCTCGTGGAGCGGTTGATTGGAGAGCACAGTTTGTGCTCTCGTGAGACCTGAACGTGCTGCCGCCGCGCCGCCGTGAGCAGACCCGGTTTCGTCAGCCATGATGATCGCCAGCGAGTCGAATAGCTGCGACTGTTTGACGGGCTTGGTCAGGCATCTGGCGATTCCAGCCCGGCGTAGCGCTTCGCAATCATCACGCTGGCCGAGCGAGGTCAGCATCAACAGCCGCGTGCCACTGATGTCCGGGTCACTCTTGATAGTGTGGGCCAGCATCATGCCGTCCATCTCCGGCATCTGCATGTCGATGATCGCCAGTTCGTAAGGCATGCCGGCATCTGCTGCGCGGTGCAGGGTCGTTAAAGCCTCAATCCCGTCCGGCACGCAGGTGGACCGCATCCCCCAGGCCGCAAGCTGGCTTTCCACGATCCGGCGGTTTGTCGCGTTATCGTCCACGACGAGCACGCGCATCCCTTCAAGATTCGCTTGCACGCGCGCGACGATAATTTTCCCGGCAGCCTGTTTCTCAAACCTCGCCGTGAACCAGAAGGTCGAGCCCGCGCCCGCCGTGCTCACGACGCCGATCCCCCCGCCCATCAGTTCGACCAGTTGTTTGGAGATTGCCAATCCCAGGCCCGTGCCGCCGTACTTGCGCGTCGTCGAGCCGTCGGCCTGCACGAAGGCTTGAAAAAGTTTGCGCTGCGCTTCCGCGCTGATGCCGATGCCAGTGTCGCTGATGGCGAAACGCAGTGTCACATGGGTGTCGGTCTCGCACTCACGCGTCACGCGCACGACGACTTCGCCCGCTTCGGTAAACTTCACCGCGTTGCCGATGAGATTGGTTAAGACCTGGCGGAGCCGCCCGACGTCGCCGCGTAAAGCGACCGGCACGTCGCTCTCAATTAAGGAAGCGATCTCGATACCCTTGGCCTGCGTGCGTTCGGCGAGGAGTTCGACGGGGCCTTCGACTGCTGGTAGTAAATCAAAGTCCAGCTTCTCGAAACGGAGCTTGCCCGCCTCGATTTTGGAGAAGTCAAGTATGTCGTTAATGACCGTCATCAGCGACTCAGCGCTGGTGTTGATGGTCTCGGTGAAGTCTCGCTGCTCGGCAGTCAACTCAGTGTCGAGGAGCAAGTCGGTCATGCCGATGACGCCGTTCATGGGGGTGCGGATTTCGTGCGACATGTTGGCGAGAAACTCGCTCTTGGAGCGGTTGGCCTCTTCAGCTTTCAACTTGGCCTCAACCAGTTGCGCGTTCATGGCGGTGCGCGTTTTCACTTCTTCTTCCAGAAGCGCGTATTGCTGTTGCAGTTTCTCGTCGCGCTCCTGAATTTGCTCCAACATCTCGTTGAAGCTTTCGATGAGCGTGCCCAATTCATCTTCGCTGCTCTTGACGGCGCGAATCGAATAGTTCTTTTCAACGGAAACGGCTTTGGCCGTCTGCGCCAAATGCAAAATCGGTTCGGAGATCAGCCGTTGGAGCTTTGACGAAAGCAGGAAGCTGATCACCAAAGCCGCGAGCATCACGAGGGCCACGATTCCGGTATAACGCTTCAGGAGAGCATGCAACTGATGCAGGTCAGACTCGATGTAGACCGTGCCGACCGTCTCGCCATCGTTGACGATCCGCTGGAACAGAACCAGATTATTGTCGCCGAAGCGAATGGTATCGGTTTGAGGTTGTGGCGGTATGAAACTTTCGCGCACGTCGCCACGAACGTATTTGGCGAACACTTGCCCGTCCACATTGTAAAGACAGATGGAGACGATCTCCGGCTCGGCGCTGAACGCCCGCAGCAGTTCCTCTGCGGATTCTTGATCGTTGAAAGCCAGCGCCGCGGCGTTGTTGGTCCCGATCAGAGTAGCAAAGGCAGATAGTTTATCTACCATCGCAAGCCGGTATGAGTGGATGTCATAGGCGACAAAGGCGGAGCAGGCCAACAGCAACGCGATACTGCTGGTGAGCATGATAATTAGCGTCAGTTTCCGCTTGATGGAATAATCGCGTAAGGTGAACATCAGGGGCCTTTTTTCCATAATGCTAGTCTCTGACGACCCTCGCTAATGCGAGAAGCCGGGAACTGATTTTCAAGCGCGCGCGTTCCGCGCTGTTGACGTTGATCTTGAATCGCAGCTTGTCATTCTCTTCAAAGAAATTAATGATGCCTCCGTGTCGGGTAAACTCATCTGCCTCGCCGACTGTTAAGGTGTTCGCCCCTTGCAGACTATTCATGATCTGCGACAGGCGGTAATTTTCCGACGAACTGATGAAAAGGATGTGACAGTTTCTCAGTTCTTGGCCTCCGCGCAAGCGCCTGACAATTATTCTCCGGCCATTCGCGGTTTTGCCTCCAACAATGCGCTCAAGATCGCCGCTAAGCGGGTCTTCACCAACCACACCAATGACGAAGGGGGCACCACCGTCAGAGAACGCTTCTGGCGGCCACTCGACGAATTTTGCGAAGTTGTAGAGAAAGGCCGCTTTCACCTGATAGTCGCTGAGCGACTGCGCCTGAACGTCGGAGACAACGCACATCCCGACGCACATCGCCATGATGTGAATCACCCGTGCGATTTTTGCGACCAGACTTCGCCGTTGGCGAGGCTGAAAGGGGATCATGGGTCTGATCTCTAGTCTCTTCCGTTGCGTTAGTGTTACTGACCGCGATTGAATCGCCACGTGATCTTGCCGTACACGCTGCGCTTAACTTCCGTCGAGTAGATGCGCTGGAACTGCCCGCCAAACTCGGCATGCCGATTGTCAAGCAGGTTCTGTCCCACCACACTCAGGTCGAGCCTTTCGCCAATCCGCCAGCCAAACCGCGTATCAACTCTGGTGTAGCTCGGAACCTGTAGGTTGGGAAGTGAACCCACGTAATACATCGCGGTATCTAATTCCAGATTGTGGGCGAATGTGAGATTTGACCGTAACTGAAACTGGTGTCTGGGACTGTTGCCTTCCGTTGCTTCGTCCTCAGTACTTTGACTTGACGGATCAAGGTGGAACTGGGTTCGGAGCAATGAATATGACGAGTTCAATTTCCAGAAAGGCGTCACGCGCCAGTTGGCCGCGACTTCCGCGCCGTAAACTTCTCCTCGCATTTTGTTGTCAATTAGGAGTGGGATTGCCAGATGCGAAGGCTGGGGACTTGTCTCGAAAAATGGGTTGCCTGGCTCGACGGTGCGAAGGTCTTGGTAGACGTTGTAGAACGTCGCAAGGTCAAGAGTAAACCTGCTGTTCGCTTGCAGACGATACCCAATTTCATTAGCGAAAAGCTCTTCGGACTTAAACTTCGGATTGCCCAATAGAGCGACAACGATGGGAAGTCCTCCCTGACCCGTGAATGCCGAGACGTTGATTCGGATGTCCGTATCATTGCGCGCTGGCGTCCTGACGGCGCGGGAGAAAGCCGCCCACACCGCTTGCCGTCTGGCAGGTGTCCAACTAAGCCGTAAACTGGGCTGGATTTCAAAGCCGGTAAAACCGTTGTGCTCAAACTTTGATCCGACGGTCAGCTTGAGACGGCTCTTGACCAGCGTAATCTCATCCTGTCCGAATGCGGTGAACAAGTGCAGCGGGCGTCTGGTCGGCTGAAAAGCAATGGTAAAGCTGTTGCGGTAGAAGTCGGTCGTATAGCGATAACTCAATCCCCACACAACATCATTCCGCTTGCCGACGGCGAGATGATGATTGAAGTCGAGGTCAAACGTGTCGAGACCCTCCGTGATGATCGGATCGTCGAGCTTCCACCGATCATAGTAGATTTGCAGGGAGATGTCGGATTTCTTGGAAAAGAAGTGATTCCAACGCCCCAGCACATTTCCTCCGTTTTGATTGGTGCGCACGTCAACTGTTCCATTCGCGGGCGGTGAGAGAAAGGCAATCGGGGCAGTCCGGCCCATGTCACCTCTATAAATGTCGCCTTGAACGGTCAGCAAGTCACGCTCTGATGCGTCCCAATCAACACGGAATCCTCCGCGCAGAGCGTCCCACTGATCAACGGACTTGCGTCCAGATGCGTCAACGAAATTACCCCGGTTGAAATACTTCGTGTAAAACCGATAAGCCGCATTCTTGCCGATCTTTCCGCCGTACCGGGCGCTGCCAAAACCTTTCTCCTCTGTGCCGCCGCCGGTGGTGACAACCCCGCCTTGAGTGTCTTGCGGTTTTTTGGTGATGATGTTGATCACACCGTTCACAGCGTTCGCGCCCCACACGGTTGCGCCGGGACCACGAATGACCTCAACTCTTTCGATGTCTTCAAGCATCGTGTCCTGTGACTCCCAGAACACTCCCGAAGTGATCGAGTTGTAAACGCTTCGGCCATCAATCATCACCAGCATCTTGTTTGCGAATCGGCCATTAAAGCCACGTGAGCTTGCCGCCCATACATTCGCATTGATATGCGAGACGCTCATACCCGGGACCATGCGAAGAAGCTCCGGGATGCTTGTCGCACCGGAGCGCCGGATGTCTTCCTGCGTGATAACGTGAATCGCCGCCGAAGTCTGGAGCAGTCTTTCTTCCTTCTTCGACGCCGAAGTTACTTCGACGTTCATCAATTCTTCGGGATTAAGTTCGGTGAGTTCGGACGGTCGTGTTTGCGCGCAAGCGACCGCCGTCATAATCACTAGCAACAGAATACAGTTGCTGATCCTGATGAGCATCCGACTGCCGAATCTTAGTTCGGTGACGCGAGCCAAATCAGGACACCCTGACTTGTCATAAAAATATCTTCTACAAAACTGTCCCATAAACCGTCTCCTGTTTTAGTTAGGTGTTATCTTCGTACCGACAAGTCTCTGGCGACGATGAAGTGAGGTTCGTACTCGATGAAGCCTTCGCTCAACTCTTTTTCCACGCTCCCCGCCGGTAGACTGACTTCAAAATGTGTTTCCTTTAGCCGAATGAAATTCAGCACAGCAGACAAACAAGACAATTCCGGCAACCAAGAATCCAGCTTTCATCAAATCTCCTTGAGGCACTCAGGCGTGAGTGACAAGGACGGAATCAGGGAAGGGACGGCCTCATGGGAATTACGGCGGGGCAACGGCAGTTTGTTGTCTGCATGCGCCAGTGGTCTCTCGTCATCAATCAACTTCAACAAGATTCGTCCCGGGTTCAGGATGTCTCCTGCCTCCGTTAAGTAGGCGCTGGCTTCGGCGTGCAGACGTTGCTCGTGCGTGATTGGAAGCGCCGCAGTTGAATACATGACGATCGGCTTTTGC
>JBGPWS010000089.1:0-14068 GCA_041492345.1 Pyrinomonadaceae bacterium
ACATAGACGCTAGCGTCAGCGACGCCGTTTTGATCCTGAAAAGTCACTCCCGAGCCGTTTTGGGCATTCGCAGCACTCCACGAATTGAGTCCGGCCAGCGCTTGGTCTCTCTCCGTTTGACTCAGAGAGGCATCATATTGAACGAAGACCGTCGCCCCGGGCTTGAAGATAGGGTGAGATGTGTCCGTAGGTGGAGGCGTACCAGTACAAGGAGAGGACTGGGCGTGAACCGAGTCAGTGGCGACCGCCAGTGACAACAGAAAAGACGAGGCGAGGATTAATATGCTCCATTGGCGGCTAGAAATGCACGCAATGAGAAGGCTGCGTCTCATAATGTCCTCCCTCACCGAGCGCAGGCACTCCCCACCGCATCTCGCACTTCCACGATAAAGGACGCCGAATCGGTTCCGCGGTGCGCACCAAACGGAAGCGGCTGGTCTGAGGCCTGAATGATTTCATTCCCGCCTAATTGAAAGCTGTCATCTGTGAGAACGTTGCCGAACGATCTGTAAGCACCTGTGACGGGCACAAACTGAAGAAAAAGAATGTATCGCCCGCCCACTTGCAGAGGCTTTTCGGAATGATCAATAGTGCGAACAATGTGTCCGTCGAGCTTTACTGTTCCGCTGATCCTAACGATTGTGATTTCACTGTTGGGTTGGATATGGGCCGTTGGATTATCTTTGAAGACTTCTTCGGCGACGAACTGATACCCGGTGAACGCAAAAGTCCCCTCCTCAATCAGGTTGGAGGACTTGTCTTTCACGGTACCCACGACAACCGCGTCTCCTCGACATACCAACTCTCTCAAGTAATCCTTGAGGCTGAAGGATGTCGGTAGGATCACGTTTCCAATCATTCTTCCAACGTTTACGTCGCCTTTTTCGGATACTAGCTGACGCAACGATTTCCCCCTGGTCACATCCTGGCCGTATCCTCTGAAAAGCTTGCTGTGCTGCCGTTCCTTTTCAGTCATTACTCCTTCTTGGATTGGCGTTGCTTCGTCATCCCTTATCGAAGTCGACTCCTTCTGTGTACGGCGCTGTAGCCTCGTCGTCGCTATTACCGTTGAAACTACCAACAGGGAAAGTAGAAACAGTATGACTTTTTTGTTTTTCATAAAACGAATTCCTTGAATGACTAGTTGAGATCTCGTAGGCCTCTCTTGGATATCTCCTCGACACCGGCAAGAAGCCTCTAGCAAGGAGGCTTCCTTATATTGCGTTTTTTAGCAACAAAGTCCAGATGGTAACAACACGGGACACTTAACGCCCTTAGCAGGAGCGTGTGCGCCGCTTGTTCGCCGCAGCTGCCAAGCTAAAGCTGGTCGAATATCGTGCACGGTAGGTTACCTTGTTGCGGGTGTCGGCGTAGCCGTCGCCGCTGCAAAGCCTGGCCCGATCTTGTCATCGAGCCCTTCCAGCGTGCCGTTGACCTTCTTGTAGACATTCTCGATCACTGAGCGCCGCGCCGGATCGGGAGGGCCGGCAACGTAACTCTTGATGTAATAGAGCAGCGCCTGATCATTCTTGCCGCTGGCTTCGAGCGCCCCACCGAGATGCCACATCGCCGAACGCCACAGTGGCGTGCCTTCGGGCGAAGCGTTGACCGCGCGGCGCAAACGCGCCACTGCGTCAGCAGCCTTGTCCAGTTTGAAAAGTGCCACTCCGGCAAGATCTTCGATTCGGCCACGCAAGAGCCCGGACAGCGCCGCCCGCGGAGCATCGGGAATGCGAGGTGTGCCACCCTGCGCCAACGCGCGCGCCCGGATGTCACTGTATTCGTCGGGCTGGACCGCGAGGGTTGCGACCGGCACGCTCAGCGCGACTTCAACGCCGTTGGTGGCCTGGTCCATGAGATCGATCACGGTCGAGAGCGCTACGCCCTTTCTCACTAATTTGTCGGCGACATAGACCTGACGGTAAGTTCGCATGGCGTCATCGCCGGCGGTGAAGTCCTGGGCGATGGCGACTACCTCATCTTCATTCGGCGCGCTGCCTTCCGGCGGATTCAAAGCAGTGTTCAGCGCCAGCAGTGCCTTCAGCATCTTCGCATTCGCATCCGTGTCAGCCGGACGTGATTGAAAAATCACCGCCCGGCGCTCAGGCGCGAGCAGTTCCGTAAAGCTGGCGGCGTGCGCGGCGTTGCGACCAGCCAGCATAGTCTCGATTTGCCCGCTTTTTATAGAGAAGGAGTGCGCGAGTTCCGCAGCCGCGTCGTCATACAATCCAATTGCCGCCAGCATGTTGGCCAATTCGTAATCGAGCGTCGGGAAGCGGCTGAATTGACGCGCGTAGCGCAGCGATCGCTCGGCTTCCTGCGGACGTTTGTTGGCGATCAGAGCGCGCGCCAAAGCAATCTGGGCCCAGGAATATCTCGGCTCGAGCGCAACTGCCTTGTCCGCCAACTCCAATCCGCGGTCCGGATCGTTGTGCGCGAGAAACCAGTAGGCCGCGCCTACCAATAACGGAAGGTTGCGAGCCTGATCTTTGTCTTGCAACGCTGCGTTGAGTTCCTGATCGGCCTCCTCTTTCTTTCCCAGCTCGAGGAGCGACACAACGGATCCCGCGCGCGCCGAATTATTTTTCGGATCAGCCTGCAACTGCTCGCGGTAAAGGGCCAACGCTTCTTCAAACTTGCCGGCCGCGCGTTTCAGATCGGCCAGCGCTATTCTGGCGCTCGCCGACTTTGGATCCAGCGTCAGCGCGCGAGCAAACTCACTTTCTGCTTCGTCCAGGCGCAGTGCAATATGCCGGGCTGCGCCGAGCGCTTGATGCGCTGCGGCGGAATCGGGCCCCGCCTGCGTGGCCATCTCGGCCAGGCGACTGGCTTCATTTACATCTTCGATGACCAGGTAGAATCCGGCGACCGCCGCCAGACGCTTCGGGTTCTGCTTAGCCAACGCCTCTGCTTGATGGGCCGCTTCAATCGCCGCCGCCCGCTGGCCCCGCAAGAACAGGTTGGTAGGAAGGCGGGCGATCACTTCGGTGAATAACCGATCCGGCATATCGGCGGGGGCCTCAGAGATCGCCAAACGGAACTGTTGCAGACCGCCTTCGATGTTGCCCGCTTGCAGCCTCTGATCGCCCAGCAGCGCGTGCGCCACCACGATCAGTTCGTTCGCCCTGGGCACCGCCACCGACTGCGGATGAGCGGCGATGAACGCCTTCAGCGTATCGATTCTCTTGTCAGCGGGCAGCGCCAGGGTCACTTCAACTTCTTCTTTTTCGTCGTCCGGATTAGCCGGAGGCGTAATCGTGGTTTTGCCCGGGCCCGGCGACCGAGTGGCCCGCGCCGAATTGCCCGCGACGGTTTGATTGGCGTCGTTTGTCACGCTGGGCGAAGACTGCGCAGCAGGACTTTCAACCGGCGTCGCAAGTTGGACAGCACCAGGGCTCTCAGTTGTTTGTGGTGATGCGCTCGGCGATGGCGTAGCGGGTGACGGCGTTGCCACTACCGGCGTTTCCGACGGCTGCGCCTGGGCTGAAACCGAAGCCTCAGGAGTTGCGGTCGGCTGCGGCGACTCAGCCACCGACGACGCCGGCGAAACGGTGGCCGTCGCTTCCGGTGTAGGTGTTTCAATTGCCCGCGCCGCAGGCGTTTCAATTGGCTGGGCCGCCGGGCTCTCGACCATTCGCGGCCGTTGCTGTTCGGCGATCAGATCTTCCGCTGGATGTCGATCGAGATCTGCGAACGTAAAGTTGTTTCGCTCGCCAAGACCATTAGCAAAAGTCTGAATCCCGGTTAGGAGCCCCTCGCTGTAGCCGGCGCTCTCAATTTTTGCGCGCATGCGCTGACCCATGTCGCCGATCAGACCGTCGGGAAGATCGGCCCGCGCGCCCTTGCTGATATGCGCCAGGAACTTTCCGTTGTCGCCCGCTATCGCGAGCAGGACAGTTTTCTTCGGACTTGTCGGGACCCCGATGTTCCAATCATTGGCAATGCGCAGCGAATAATCGTAAAGATCTTCCGCGCCGGTACTTTTCACGGTGGCGATCACAAAGTCGATACCGCTTCGCTCTTTGAGGTTCTCCAGGACCTTTTCCAACCGCTGCTTTGTCGTCGCGTCAAGCACTTCGGCAAAGTCGTTCACGTGTCCGCTCGGCTTAGGCAAACGTCCTTGCGCAGAGACGCCCGGGTTCGCTCCAAACCAAAACAAAGAAATGACCGCCAGGATGACCACAAAAATGATCGCACGCTGATTAATAAAAGGTAGTTTCATTGGCTAGTTCGCCGAAAGATTCTATCTGACGCCGGGTAGATGCCTTTCGCTGACCATCGCTTCCGACAAGACTCGGCCCACGGAACAGCTTGGCGCCTGCACGCCGAGCAAGCTGGCGAGCGTCGGAGCAATGTCCGCCGGCGTCGCTGCCTGGCTATAACTACCGTTGGCAAAATCTCGTCCCATGATAATCAATGGCACGTGGGTGTCATAACTGTAAGGCGAGCCGTGCGTGGCGGTCGAGCGCGAATCGGTCGGATCGTCAGGGAGATCAAACAGGATGTTGTAGGGCTCGAAAACAACGATGACGTCGCCGCTGCGTGATGGATAAAAGCCGTGCAACACGCGCCGGGCGACTGGATCGGAGGATGATATTGAGTTGTTTTCAAGCTGTGCCCTGGTGAAATAGCGCGCGACGCCGGGCATGCGCATGGACCACTCGCCCACTACTCGCTCGCATTCATCCAGATCGATTCCGTCGCGCTTTAAAGCAGCCCGGTTCAGATAGAAGTTGCTGTTGATTAATCCTTCCTCGGTCTCTTCTCTATTGGTGAACGTTTGAATGTAGTCGGTAGCAGGACGATCCTTGCGCGCGTACCTGGCCCTTAATCCGTCCTCGACAATCTGTCGCAACTCGGCCTTCTGATAGCGATGGCCGGGGAGATTCATTAACGCTGCCTGCTCCGGCACCGGGGATGCTCCGTGATCTGCGCTGAAGATGACGACGGTGTTTCGCAAACCCACGCGCGCATCTACAAAGTCCAGCAGCGTTCCGATTTGCCGGTCAACGCGCAACGACATATCCATCGCTTCCTGGCTGTAAGGTCCAAAACGATGGCCGACATAATCGTTGGCCGAAAAACTCACCGACAGCACATCGGTGTCGTCACCGTTTCCGAGTCTCTCGTTCGTAATCGTTTCCTCGGCGAAAGCGACCAGCAGGTCATTCGAAAACGGCGTGTAGTCGAGGGCTTTGTAAAAGAGCTTGCCGGGGTTCGCCGCGCCACCGGTGATCACATGCGGGAAAAAATTAGTATCGTTCGAAGACTTGTCGAGATTTTCCCAGGGCACATCATCTTTCCCCGCGCGCCTTAAGTACTCGGCTTCGGGCAACAGGCGGTCCCAGTGCGCGCCAAACCATCCGTCCGCCATGTGCCGGTTATTGAAGCGCGTAACCCAGTCCGGCTGCTGATTGAAGTAGTAGGTGCTGGAAACCATGTTTCCATTGTCGCTGCCAAACCAGTACGCAGCGTTCGCTCGGCGGCCCGCGGGCAGAATCGCGGAACGGTCCTTGGCCGAGATTCCGATCACTTTGGAGCGATCGTTATCGGCCACACGCAATTCATCACCGACCGTCGAGCACAAAAGCCGGCGTGGGCTGTAACCCTTTTCTCCGGGTTTGCCGGCGAGCATCTGAGTTGAATCGTCGGTTATCGATTTCACTTTCTTTCCGGTATCGCGCTCGTACCATTCATTGGCGATGATGCCGGTCTGGGACGGCCAGGCGCCGGTCATGAAAACCGCATGGCCGGGCGCGGTGAACGTGGGCACGTGGTCAAAGTTGGCCTCGGTCCAGGAAGCGCCCGCGCGCATTAAGCGGCCGATGCCGCGCGAGCCGAACAGATCACCAAAGCGCGTCAGATAGTCATAGCGAAACTGGTCCACGACGATCAGCAGGACCAGTCGCGGACGAGGGGTTCTGGCGGGCGCTTTGTTCTCAGCACGGACGCCGAGTCGACGCGCCGGTCGCGGCTGTTGGGCGGGTAGCAGAGTAACCGGGAAGAGAAGGAAAACGAACGCGGCCAGACGGGCGAAATTTCTAAGACGGGAGTGCTTCATTAGACAACAGTCGCCGCTACGGAGTTTGAAACCACCATAAGATCCAAGGAGAGACAATTCGGGCGGGCATGATAACATCAAAGGAAGGTAAAAAGGTAAAAGGCAAGAGTGAAGCAAAGAAGGTGCCCGGCGCGATTCCCAAGTTCAGACGACCGTGACCGTCGTGGCAGCTCCCTTTTTCCTTTTACCTTCTTCCTTTTTACTTTTCTTGAAAATGAGCGAACTTGAGGAAGCGTGGGAGGTAGCACTGGCTGAAGCAACGCGACGCGCGCGCGGGGCCGGTCGCGCGGATATCGCCAGGTACCTGGATCTGCGTTCGAAGAATGATTTGCTGCGTCGGACCGCGATCGACTGGCTGACCGCCACGCTTACTTCGCTCGCCGGCGAAGCCAATCGCAAGGGCGCGGCCATCCAGATCGAAAGGCAAGACTCGCACAGTTTTCGCCGGGGATCCGCAACCATGGTCGGAAATCAACTGACCCTGCGGCGCGGAGTCCGGGCGCTATCGCTCGAAAGCGGCTGGCCCCGAACTCCGCGTGATGGATTCGTGCGCGGAGACGGCTTGGCCTGCGCCAACCTCAAGCACTTTGGCCGGCCTCGCTCGAATGCTGAACTCCTGCTGGCGCGTTCCTCGAACGGCTTGCCACAGTGGCTCGTCATCGAAGAGACCGGCGATCAGACACCCCTATCAGAAGCTGACATTCGTGAGCATTTCTCGCTGCTGCTGGCTGAGTCCTAATGTCCGACAAACTGAAGTTCGTCGCACAACCTTTCGCTTTTTGATCTTCGGAGACAGAATAGTCGCATGCCCGCCGGCACGCTTTACATCGTCGCCACGCCTATCGGCAATCTCGAAGACATCACGCACCGCGCACTGCGGGTGCTGGGCGAAGTCGACCTCGTTGCCTGCGAAGATACGCGGCGGACGCGCATGCTGCTGAATCACTTCGGCATCAAAACGAAGACAATCAGTTACCACGAGCACAACGAGCGCGAGCGCGCCGCAGAGATCTGCAAACTGCTGGCATCGGGAAAGAACGTGGCCCTGGTTTCAGACGCCGGCACGCCGCTGCTTAACGACCCGGGATTTCGGGTCGCGAACGCCGCGATAGAACTAAACCTGCCGGTCGTTCCCGTTCCCGGACCCACTGCGTTTGTAAGCGCACTGGTCGCTTCCGGCCTGCCATCCGATCAATTTTTCTTTGCCGGCTTTCTCCCGGCGCGCGCCAATGCCCGGCGCGCGAAGTTGGACGAACTCCGCGCCATTCCCGCGACCCTCCTGTTCTATGAAGCTCCGCACCGGATCAACGCCACGCTGAAGGACGCGCTGGAGGTGCTGGGCAATCGCCCGGCGGCAGTCGCGCGCGAACTGACAAAGATTCATGAAGAGATCGCACGCGGTAGTTTGCGCGAGTTGGCGCAGCGCTTCGGCGCCGGCTCGCCTGCCCGCGGAGAAATGGTGCTCGTTATTAGCGGAGCAATCGCTGATGAGTCATCCGCCAACCAACCAGGCGAGACTGAACCTTCATCACTAAAGTTAATTGAACGGGTGAGCGAACTCGAGCGTGAAGGCCTGGATTCAAAAGTGGCGCTGAAGAAAGCAGCTCGCGAACTGGGGATGAAACGTGCCGAGGCGTATCGGCTGTTGATTGCTCAAAAGAACCGGCGCAATAAGTAGAAGAGCAGGCTCAGTACCAGCGACACAATCAGCATCGAAACGATCGGCAGATAAACCTGCACATGTTCGCTCTCATATCGAATGTCACCTGGCAAACGTCCGAACCATGAGAGGCAACCGGTATAGATCAGCAAACCCGTGAATACGAGGCAAAGCCCCCCGACAATTGCCACTAAACCAACAAAGCGATTCATCAACGACCCCCAAGCGATCGGTCAGGCGCGTTTCTTAACGATCTTTGACGCGATGAATGCAAACAGTCCCGCGATCAGGCCGAAGATTATTCCAAAGATTGGTCCGAAGATAATCATGATCACGCGCGGGTCCCAGCCGGGCGGCGCGCTTTGCACGAACTGAGGATTGTTCTTAGCGTAGACTGAGAAAAATGTTGCATGGATCGCCGTGATCCAAATGCTATTCACGACGCTCACCAAAAATCCGTGCAGAAAATATTTGCCCGGCGCACGCGTCGCGATCACCCACGCGTAGATGAGGAAGATAACCAGCCAGAGGAACGGCTCGACGAGTCCCAAACCAAATAGCGAAGCCAAAGCCATCGCGAGCCCGAAGAGCGAGAGAGCGAAGATAAGTTTCCAGTTCATAGGAAATGTCCTTCCGTAGATTTGGATTGCGGCGGCAAGCGCAAAGTTTTGGAGTGCGCCGGCAGAGCGAAGCGGCGACGGCGCTTTGGCTCGGTAATCATTTGGATCCAGACAATCCAAAGCGGGGTCGCGCTACGCTTGCCACCGCACTCCAAAAAGATCATTTCGCAAACGCAGCCACCGGTCCGTCCGGTTTGATTATGTCCTTCAAAGCTGAGTAAGGCACCAGAACGTGCTGCGGACCGGCAGCAAAGGCGGCCACCTGGTAAGGATCGAAAGTAATCCACAAACCTTTCTTCGTAATCGACCACCCCCGGTAATTGTCAGCCCGGGGCGACGCGCCCGACTTCATCATGTCGTCATCCAGCATCGAATCCTTGTCCTTCTTTGCCTGGTCTTTCAATGCCTTGATGCAATACGCCGAGATTACCGAAAGGTAATTCGATTTCGCAGTGAACAGATCAGCAAGCGCCAGCTTCTTTCCACTCTTGACATCGTAATTGAGGACTGTCGTCGAGCTGTTCCCATGCGCCGCGCCCCTTGAGTATTCGCCTTCCGTAAATTCCACGCTGATCAGGTCGTCCGTTGCGTAACGGATCTCATAGCCGATATCCAAAGTCGAATCCAGTGTCTCCGCCGGCGTCTCGCTGGTAGAATCAGATTCCTCGACAGTCTCGGCAGTCTTGAAAGCAGCAACGTCCTTCATGATCAGGCCGCGGGCTTCCCGGTTGAACTTATCGAGGCGCGGGTCGCCTTCGATCTGCGGGTACTCTGCGTCGACTGTGTAATGCTTTTCTTTGTTCGTCTCCTTGATGACTTTGGGAGTGACCCGCACAGCGGCGGTGAACTCGATCGGCTGCTGAACCACCTGAAACGGAGTTGCTTTCGAGCCGTCCGGCCTCGACCACGAGCCTTCGATCTCGTTCAAGTTGGGATCCGGTGAATCAGTGGCCGGTTGCCACTTGCCCTTGAATACGCCGGTGTCTTTGCCGCTCTCGTCCGACTCTTTCAACTCGACGCTGCCGGCTTTATCGATTGTGCCGCCAAGGGTGATGTTCTTGCCGACCTTTGGATAGAAATAAGTTCCCGTCAGCCGGTCGCCGTCGCGCACGAGTGTCATTTCAATTGCGAGATTGCCCGCACCAGTAGTAATTGTTCCGCGAAAATAAAACTTGTCGCCGGTCAATGCCTTGCCGCCTACCGGCGCCTCATGCACGGCCGCGTCATTGCTGATGGCTGTTTGTTCCTTGCTCGCCTGCTTTCGACACGCGTCGAAAGCGATACCGGCCAGGACCAGAAGACAAAGTATGAGTAGGTTTCGCTTTCTCATCTTTTTGATCTATTCCCGATCTATTCCTTGGTAACGCGGGCGGGATCCCCGGCGGGACAGCGCGGGGTCCCCCGGCCGAGCATCTCGGCTGGGGTGCCATACCCGCCGGGGTGCTGAACTTGCCCGCACCTCTATTTCGACCTGACCAAGCCGTTCTGCTCGACTTCCTTCCCGATGTCCTCAAAGGTCAATTCGCTCAATTTGCCGCCACTGAATATCTCATTGTTAGTAACGTCCGCTAGCGCAAACGGCGGTTTCGGAAAACCGTCCAGCTCCTGGTCGGTATCAAAACTGACCTCTGCCAGTACCAATCCGAACAAATCGCCGAGAAACATATCGATTGAAAACTCGCGGCCTTCGAATGGAAACGGGTAACGGTTCTTGCGAATCTCGTTTGCTTCAAAGACAGAGAGGGTCTCGGCTTCGATTGCGTTGAGGTAAATGTTGGTAATCATTGTTCGTGATAAGTCCGCCGGGTCGGGCGCAAACTTCTGCGTGAACTTCACGATCCATTTGTTCGTGTTCGGATCGCGCACTTTCCGAATTCGCAGCCGCGTCCCGGTAATGTAGTTGTCAGTGATTTGCAGGTGATAATCCATGCGCGACATTATTTTGGGCAAGTCGTTGAGGAGATAACGCCGCTCACGTTCGATGCGAGCATACTTGCTCTCCGGCACGATCGTATTCTGGTCGGTTAATTTTGCGACACCCATGGCTCAAAGGTACCCCCGATTACTTTAGCTGTAGCTTCAAAAAACGACAAAGGGCGGCGATGGCCTGGTTGGTCGACTCGCCTGCATTCGACCATCAGCGGGCTGTCATCGACGCGCCCCAAAGGTATATATTAGCGCGGCCTGAAAGATGTAAACATGCCGGAGAAAAAAAGGAGACCCCAGATGAAAACCCTTAGGATTGGCGCAACCTGCGTCGCGATCGCGCTGGCGGCGTCGGCCTGCAGTCTGCTCAACCGCTCAACACCCACTGCCACTTTCAAGGCGTTCTTTGAAGCGTCGAAGAAAAAGGACGCTGCGGGCATGAAGAAAAACCTGTCGAAGGGCACGTTGGATATGTTTGACAAGCTCGCCAAAGAACAGAACAAATCGACCGATGACATGCTGAAAGAGGTCGATAAGGACGACAACAAATCCGAGAAGATGCCAGAGACGCGCAACGAGAAGATAAACGGCGATACGGCAACGCTCGAAGTCAAGAATGACAAGACCGGCAAGTGGGACACACTGCCGTTCGTCAAAGAAAACGGCGAGTGGAAAATCGCGCTCGATAAGTTTCTCGAGGACATGATGAAGGGTTTTTCGGACAAGTTGCCGGAACTCAAGTAAACCGCCCGCCAGATCTGGTCACTATCGTTCCCATCCGCACGACTTCGAAGTTCGAGCCTTTGATGGTTTTCAGCATCCCCAGATCGTCGTTGCTCCAGCGCGGATCGGGAGCGCCGCTCGTCCTCGACCCGCGCGCTTTTGCTGTCGGGTACAATCGTATTGAGATCAGTTAGCTGGGCAACACCCATGCTGTGTTGTGACTAGTGGAAGGGTTTGGAGAATCACACGAGCACTTCATCTAACCGGCGAACGTGAAGTACTTCGTCCGGCGCGAGTGGCTCGATTTGCGATTCACGCACAGTTACGACCGCGATAGTTTCGCCGATCGCGTTGAAGACTTCGAGCGAATAACCTTGCTCTTGCCCCTCGCCACCGGGATAAGTTTCGACGATGGTGGCCACATCGCCACGCTGTAGACCGTGCGCGGGCAAGTTCTCCTTGAGCGCTACTCTCGTGAACAGTTGATAGGACATTCTTAGTTTTCCTTAGCCGGGTACAGAGTAATGAACTTCGTCTGCCCGGTTGCGCTTTCGGTCATCCAGATGCTCGCGACTCGCAACATTCGTCCGTTGGGACCGATGAGGGGACCGACGATGCTATACATCTCGCCATACTGTGTAGTTTCCTCAAATTCCGCCTCCAGGGTAAGCAGTTGTCGGCGGATATCGCGGGCCAATCGGTCTGCGTGCTGCTCAGTATGGCCCGCTTGCGCCAGAAACTGCGACTTGTCGTTCTAGAGGCGCCATTGCAAGAGATAATCTGTCATCTTTTCGATAGCGATGATTGAGTCAGACGTAGTTTCATCGGTTCATCCGAGCAGGGGAAACTCTATTTCACCTATCCACAATCGTTCCCATCCGCACCACTTCAAAGTTTGAGCCCTTGATCGTCTTCAGCATCCCCAGATCGTCGTTGCTCCAGCGCGGATCGGGCGCTCCGCTCAAAAACCAGCCCGGCCCGTTGTCGGCGACGAACATTCCATACTTTTTCAGCGTTCGTAGAATCACCTGATTGCCCTGCGAATAACCGGCAATATCAAATGATGCTTTTAAGCGCACGCGCATGCCCATCGGCGGCAGATTCGGATCCGTGTCGCCGCTGGCAAAGTGACGCGCAGGATAAACATAAGCTCGCCGCGAACGCCCCACGGTGAAGCGCAATGCATGTTTGATCTCACGTTGCTCGAAAACCTCATCGTAGCGAACCAGTCCCGGAAAAATCGGCAGCCCGGCTGCGTCCGCTGAAGTCCAACCCTCCGGTCGCAACGTATTCGAATTCAAGTCAAAGATGGCTCCACTGCCGGCGATCCAGCCGGCGCCGTTGTTCACCGGAGCAGCGGAAAACATCTCGTACAGCTTCCATCGATCGCAATCAATCACCAGCACGTGACGGTCGCCGGTCGAGTTTGATCCGCCTTCAATCGGCGCATTGCGCGGCACCGGATACGGTCCAGGGTCGCTCTCGCCGCCGTAGGACCTGAAGCTTACAGGCACGAGCAGCTGCGTTCCTGAAACAACGATGTAAGGAATTCCATTCGGCGCGCCGTTCCAGACAGTGCCAAAGTCCGGATGCAGCACCGCGTCAGCGCCAATGCTCTTGATCAAATTCGCTGAGTTGGGATCCACCGGCAAGTTCGAAATGTCCTGGTTCCACGGATTGTCCGGCGGAAAGGGCCGCTTGCCATGAAGACTGGCGCCCGGTCCGAGATCCGGCACTGGCGCGGCCTCGGGTGTTACCGTGCGCGCCCGCGTCGAAGGTGTAGGCGTGGCGTTGATTGTCACGTCACCTGATCGCGTGGGACGTTCGCCTCCATCACGGCTTGCCAGGACGGCGAACGCCGTCAAGCACAACAAAGCGGCTGCGACAAAACCGAACAGAGCGACCCGATTCTTCGAACTCATCAATCTCAATCTAGCTTCTCGGTGGTGACTTGCTTACTGATTACCGGCTTACGAGAACTGGCCGGCTCTCCAGAAAACGATCTGGAAGCCACCACGACCAAAGTAGTATAATCCAACTCGCCCCAGAAATCGGGAAGTGCAACATTCACCTTCAAGCCGTTGGGTTGCCTTCCAACCAGCATCAGTCTCAATTCCCCCGCTTGCCCCGGATCGCAAGAGCGGCCTGTCAGCCTGTTTTGCGGCCGTCAGAGCTGAGGACTGTGTTTGAAATTTGCGAGCAGCTCGCTGGATCCATTTTCTGCCAGAGACAAGTTACAGGAAAGACTTTCTTATGATCCGCAGATGCTTCGATCAAGATTCACCCGGTGCGAACGAACGGCAAGCCCATCGCAAACTTGTTGCGCCAAGTAGCCTCCGACTTGCGATCAGCGTCGCTGCTTTTCTACTACTCTCAAGTTTTTCTTTCCCGCTGGCTGCGGCTACTCTCCCGACCGGCTTTGTGGAGACGACGTTCGCCAGCGGACTGTCCGCTCCAACGGCTATGGACTTTGCGCCTGACGGCCGGCTGTTCGTCTGTCTCCAGGGTGGAAATCTGCGCGTGATCAAGAATGGCGACTTGCTGCCTACGCCTTTTCTGACCCTGAGCGTCGATTCATCAGGCGAGCGCGGTCTGCTCGGCGTCGCCTTTGATCCTAATTTCGCCAACAACAACTTTGTGTATGTCTATTACACAGTCCCCTCAACGCCACGCCACAATCGTGTCAGTCGCTTTACGGCCAATGGCGACGTGTCGGTCGCAAACAGCGAAGTAGTCATTCTCGAGCTCGACAATCTAAGCAGCGCCTCCAATCACAATGGCGGCGCCATCCATTTCGGCCCGGACGGTAAGTTGTATATTGCCGTCGGCGAGAACGCTAATCCTCCCAATTCGCAGACACTGACAAGTCTGCTGGGGAAAATCCTGCGCATCAATTCCGATGGAACGATTCCGACAGACAATCCTTTTTTCAACACTGCGAGCGCCAGGAAAGAGATTTGGGCACTGGGGCTGCGCAATCCGTTTACCTTCGCGTTTCAGCCGGGCACGACCCGGATGTTTATTAATGACGTGGGCCAGGACACATGGGAAGAAATCAATGACGGCATCGCCGGATCG
>JBGPWS010000084.1:0-14264 GCA_041492345.1 Pyrinomonadaceae bacterium
GGAAAAGTTACGCTCGATCATGACTTCGAATTGTCCGGGCATGATTACGTCCAGAGTCTAAAGTTCAATGTCCAAAGTCGCAAGCTGGGCCGAAAGTCGGCTCCGCATCCATTTTTCTTGAGTTAGTGGCGGCACAAGCAAAGATTAAACGCAGAAGCCGCAGAGGTACTCGCGCAGTGTCGCGCAAAGGTTTTCCTCTGCGTCCTCTGCGTCCTCTGCGAAATCCTCTGCGTTCCTTTGCGGTTAAGTAACTGCCGCGCAGTCACGCGCCCGTCGATTGAACCGAAACCGCGATTTCAAAAACGCGTGGCAGATCATCAATATTCGATGTGATTCGACAAGGGGGCAAACTCTGCAAGAACGTCTGCCCATACATTTTCGTCCGTAAGCGCGGATCGAGCACGGCCAGCACGCCGCGATCGGTCGTGCTGCGAATCAAACGCCCAAGTCCCTGCTTCAGACTAATGATCGCCTGCGGCACGCTGTATTCATAAAAGCTCGAGCCACCCTGCTCTTCAATGTAACGCTGGCGCGCAGCCACGACCGGATCGCTCGGAACTGCGAACGGAAGCTTATCAATGATGACGCATGACAGTTGTTCGCCGCGCACGTCTACGCCCTGCCAGAAACTCGCGGTGGCAAAGAGCACGGCGTTCGGCGTGCTGCGAAACTTCTTAAGCAAGGCGCCTTTCGACGCGCTGCCCTGTACAAAGCATGGATAGTCAATTTGCGGCGCGACGCGATCATACAATTCGTTCATTCCTGACAAGCTGGTCGATAGCACGAAGGCCCGGCCCTCAGTCGCATTGACGATCTTTATTACTTCATCGGCCGCGGCGCTCGCCCATTGCGGTGAGCGCGGGTCGGGCATCTGCGGCGGCAGGTACAGCACGGCCTGGTGCTCGAAGTCGAAGATCGATTCCGCAATCATCTCTTCCGCCTGATCAAGTCCCAGCCGCTCGCGAATAAAATTGAAGTTGCCGGCGCTCGAAAGCGTGGCGGAGGTCAGGACCACCGTCGGCACTTTCTCGAAGAGCTTGTCCTGTAGCAGCCCCGAAACGTCGATGGGCGAGGCACGAAGAAAAACTCCGCGACCGCGGCGCTCCAGCCAATACACGAATTTTTTGTCTTCGGCTTTGATGATAAAGCTGAGGTCGAAGCGCAGTTGCCGCGTCCGTCGCACGATGCTTTCTGCATCAGCGGGAGCTTCTTTCAAAACATCCAGCGTCGTTTCCAAGCGATTCAATGCGTTATCGAGTGCATAGTAAGCGTCGCCGAGCGCAGTTTTGGAGTGCGGCGACTTGTCGCCGCTTTCTGTCTCGTTATCGGAGCCCTCCCTGACGGTCGGGCTACTGCCCCGCTTTCCGGGGGTCAGCGCAAACCTTCCTTCCAACCCACGCCCTTCGCGAAACGAAACCCAAAATGCGTCGGCGAATCTTTGAATGCGCGAGCTGATGCGGGTCAACTCTCTTTCTGCTTCACGGTCTTCGAGCTTCAACATGCCCGCATCACGCAGAAGATCATCGATTTGATAAGTAGAAACCTGCGCCCCGAAGTATTCCGAGGCCACGTCCTCTATCTGATGCGCTTCGTCCAGGATCACCGCCGCATAATCAGGCAGCACGGAACCATAAGCACCATTCCGCAGAGCCAAGTCAGCGAAGAACAAATGATGATTCACGACAATGATGTCGGCATCGATTGCCCTTTGGCGCATGCGCGTGATGAAGCACGGCTCGAAATCGGGACACTGCTGGCCCAGACAAGTATCGGAGCGTGCGTCGATATGTCGCCAGAACGGAAGATGCTCGGGAAGATTGGAGAGCTCAGCGCGATCGCCCGTGGTGGTTTGCGTGACCCAGCGAAAAACTTCATCAAAGTGATCGACTTCGTCGAGGCCTTCGAGGACGGGCATGCTTTCCGCGCGCTTGATGCGATGCAAGCACGCGTAGTTGTTCCGCCCCTTCATCACCGCGGCGCGAAACTTCGCCGGCAGCACGTCAGAGAGAAACGGAATGTCTTTGTCCATCAACTGTTCTTGCAGGTTCTTGGTTCCGGTTGAGATGACCACACGCGCGCCGCTGCCGCACGCTGCCGCGATCGCCGGCACCAGGTACGCGAGCGTCTTCCCCGTGCCGGTGCCGGCTTCGACAATGAGGTGACGCCGCTGCTCAAAGGCGCGCACCACCGCCTCGGCCATTTGGATCTGGCCGGGCCGGTGTTCGTATTCAGGGTGGGCTTTGGCAATTAAGCCGTCGGGGCCGAAGATTTCCTGCATGAGATCTGTTTGTTACCCAGCCGTAGAACCTCGGAACTATTTCTGCATCGCGAAAGCCAGTTCTGTCAGCCGCGTTCACGCAGCTTTCCCGCAGGGTTACTAGCCCAGCGCTTTTAGCGCTGGGGTTTGGGCGACACAGAACGCACGGGCGGACTCGAACAGATTAGCGCGCTTCAGCGTGCTTACCCGGCGCGCTTTAGCCTTCGTCTTCTTCATCGTGGGTGAACCCTTCCAGCGCTCAACAGTAGTTCCATTCATGTGATGCTCTTTCTGATTTGCGGATGTAGTTTACCACCCATTCCAGATCCTTCGTGCCAAAACTAACCACGCCATAACCCATCTGCTAGTCCATGGGGATCTCGTAAGAGAAGCCCGCTAAAGCGGGCTGGATTCAAATTACCGGCACCCGACCCAGCCGTAAAACGGCTGGGCTAGTAACCCTGCGGGAAAGCGGCGTGAACGCCGCTTTGAACCAAACCCGACAACGCCATCGGCCCTGACGATATTCCTTTAGGGATGAGCTTTAGAGATCACCCTCTCGGTACGGACGATTTCTTTGACTGGGTTGGATTAGCGCGTCTATATGCGGCAATCTCCGTTATGAAAAGGCTTCCAAATTCCTTCAGTTTTCGCTCGCCCACACCGTTGATCCGAGCGAACTCTTTTTCGTTTGACGGATAGTACCGCGCCATCTGCCGCAGAGAGACATCGGAGAAAACAATATATGGCGGCACGCCCCGCTTATCAGCGAGCTTCTTGCGCAGCCGCCGTAGTCGCTCGAATAGAGCTTCGTCGCAAGAAATTTCTCCGGCCCGATGCTTAACCGGCTTCGGCACAGCTGCAGGTGTGGTCAGATGAATCGACTCGCGTTTCTTGAGTGCCGACTGACCTTTGTCTGTTAGTTGCAGGACATTGAATTTTTCCGCTAATTGCCCCAGGTAACCGAGTCGAACCAACTCGCGGCCGATCACCTTCCATTCGGCGCGACTGTGTTCCGTACCGATCGCATAAGTTGAAACCGTTTGATGTTTCCACTTGGCTACATTCTCAGTTTCGGCGCCGGTAAGTACTTCCACAATTTGATTGATGCCAAAATCAAAGCCGCTCTTTTCCCGCACGCGATAGACACACGAAAGAAACTTCTGGGCAGCCAGAGTCCCGTCATAAGTCTCGCGAGGAGCAAGGCAGTTGTCGCAACCGCCACAGTTGGGCCCGCGAAAATCTTCACCGAAGTAACGTAGCAGGGCCACGCGCCGGCACTCGCCGCTCTCGGCGAAGTGGACCATCTGCTGGAGTTGTGCGCGGGCGATCTTCCTTTGCTTCTCGTCGGACCCTTCATCGATGAACCTCGAGTATTTCACCGCGTCGCCGGCGCTGAAGAGCAATAAGCATTCGCTCGGCAACCCATCGCGGCCCGCGCGGCCGGTTTCCTGGTAATAGCCTTCGATGTTCTTAGGTAGATCATAGTGGACTACGAAGCGAACATTCGGCTTGTTGATGCCCATGCCGAAAGCTATGGTGGCGCAAATCACGCGTACCTCGTCGCGCCGGAAAAGCTCCTGATTCGTGGTGCGCTCTTTTGCCTCAAGACCGGCATGGTAAGGCCTGGCCCGGACACCATCGCCACTCAAGCGTTCGGCCACACTCTCTGCGCTCTTGCGGCTTTGGCAATAGACGATGCCGCTTTCATTCGGGCGCGCGCTTACAAACTCCAGCACTTGTTGGTACGACTGGCTCTTGGCAAGCACGCGATACATGAGATTGGGCCGATCAAAACTGGCGACGTAACGACTCGGCTCCCGCAGACGAAGTTGCTTTACGATGTCGCCGCGAACTCGCTCCGTGGCCGTAGCCGTGAGCGCCATCATGGACACGTCTGGAAAATGCTGGCGAAGCTCGGCGAGTTGGCGGTACTCAGGTCGAAAGTCGTGACCCCATTCGCTGATGCAATGCGCTTCGTCGATCGCGATCAGGTTGACTTTCCAGCGTTTCAAATCCAAGAGGAAACCGGAAAGCATCATCCGCTCAGGTGCCACGTACAGCAAACGATATTCGCCTCCATGCAGGCCGCGGAGGCGCGCACGAGACTCATCCGGCTTGAGCGAGGAATTCAGAAACGTGGCCGGCACACCGCTGGCCGTAAGTGCATCAACCTGATCCTTCATCAGAGAGATCAGCGGCGAGACGACTACGGTCAGACCCGGACGAACGAGTGCCGGCAATTGAAAGCACAGGGACTTGCCGCCACCCGTCGGCAACAGCGCAAACACATCACGTCCAGCTAACGCATCATGGATGATCTCTTCCTGTAAAGGCCGGAATGAGCTGAAGCCGAAAGTTTGTTTGAGTAAGGAGAGCAGCGATGTTGGGTCAGTGTTCATGAAACCAGAGGAGTCATCGCTCCAGCAACCGGACAAAGCCCGCCTGTTCGAAGTTATGATCGGTCGTTAGCGCCTCTCCGATTTTGTTGCCGCCCATCAGAACGAAGCTAACCGCATCGCAGAGTGTCCAGCGCTTGTCTTCGCGTTCCGCCACCAACCGCATTGCCCGCCCGTGCAAGTCGCTATCAACCCACACGACCTCGATCTCATCGCTATGATGAATCGCGTCTATGAATCGTAAGGCGTTAGCCAGTGCGGCGCGCCGCGCGATCGCCAGCGCCACAAATTCAGCAAACACATAGTTGTGAGTCAGTCGTTGAGTGGCAGAGTCGTAATGCTTTGTCGCCTGGGCGTGTCGAATGTCTCTTTGATCGAAGAGACACATCAACCCCGAAGTGTCGAGCAGCATTATGTGTCGGCCTCGTGAGAGCTCGCGTATTCGCGGGCAAGGTCAGCGTCGATACGATCATTGTCGGCTGAGCGCGAGTCACCGCTATCCCAAATTCCGAAGAAAGAACGCACGGGAAGCGTTCCATTTCCGCTTGAACTGCTATCCCTCCGGTGAAGCAGTGACTCAGCGAACTGAAGCACCTCGTTCTGCAATTCGTCAGGTAGCTGCTTCAACAGGCTTTCCAACTTGTTTCGATCGACTGCCATATTAACCTCCGATTAGAGGATACACTCGTGCTCGCTATGTAGGAAAGCTACAGGCCTCTCCTTGTAAGCCATCTGAGTCTGGCTAGGCGATGCTCGTTTTCAAGCTGAGCTTTTGGCGATTGAGCCTCAGAACTAAAGATGTTCCATCTCTTAGCGGCTTTCGATGAGGCCAGTTATTCGGCTGACGAGAAGATTAAGGCAATCATCGGCAAGCTGCGAAGATTTTACAAACCGACGTTTCCCTCCTCTTTCTCTCCAGCCCGCTTGGCGACTCAGATCCAGATCGGCATCATAGACAGTCTGCTTAATTATGTCCGGTTGACGGCCGAACTCCGATGGATTCTGAAACAGCGTAACCTTCAGCCTAGTATCTGCCAAAGTATCGGAAGTATACAGATCGTGGCCCCAACTTATGCTTACGCCACTTCCTAAACTTGATATTGTGCAGTTCTGCACTCCATCACGAGCGCACGTTACTTGTACTCGCGCAGACTGATCGCTGGCTTCTTTGGCCACTCTCTCCAGATCGCTGAAAAGCTTGTTGACTTCTTCGTTCGTTGCGACAAAGCCTTCCCTACTATTCCGCCAATTCATAAGATCGGCCTTAAAAGCGAGCTTTCGATCCAAGCGCGCAGTATTATCGACCGCTGATTCGCTACGAATCGCTCCACCTGAAGCTTGCACCCGAGATTCGATTGAGCTTGCAACACCGTCAATTCCATAACGAAGAAAATCGGCCCATATCCATGATGGCGGATACCACACAGGCAGTTTTGCAGGGGTGTTCAAAGGAACCATGAGCAGAAAGTGATAGCCTTTCTCCAGCAAGCGCGCTTTAATTGCCGTCTCTTCAATTCTCGTCCACTTCGTCTGTCCCCACTCCTCGCGATATAGAACAGCAACTACCCTGGACTCCTCTCCAAAAACTTTGCTGAACTGATCAATACCATCATTCCCCATCAGTTCTTTTTGTCTCTCGGAGTAGATGAAAACGTTGACACGATCTCTTATGCGGTCAGCGAACTCAAGTGCCACCGGCTCATCATCGGCCAGAAAGGAAAAGGCCACATCATACTTGTACGGATCGGTCATAATACTTTCTTCGGATGACTCACTCCGTGCTAATCGCCTCCGCAGCTCGCTGCTTCAACCTCTTCGCATACAACGGAAACTTCGCCGTCAATTCAGCGACGCCGCGCTTCACATTGTTTCGGACTTCTTCCGACTCGGGTTCGTGAACGACTTGCGCGATTAGTCTTCCAATCTCGCGCATCTCCGGTTCTTTCATCCCGCGCGTGGTTACCGCGGGTGTGCCGATGCGCAAGCCCGATGCGACAAAGGGTTTGTTTTGATCGAAAGGAATCGTGTTCTTGTTGACGGTGATGTTGGCGGCCTCGAGCGCTTTCTCCGCGACTTTGCCGGTGATTCCCTTCCCGTCCATCCATACGTCAACCAGCATCAGGTGGTTGTCGGTGCCGCCGGAAACGATCCGCAGTCCCTGCTCCTGTAACTCGGAACAAAGCGCTTTCGCATTCGCCAGAATCTGCCGCTGATACTCTTTGAAGTCGTCGCGCAGCGCTTCGCCAAACGCAACCGCTTTCGCGGCGATGATGTGCACCAGCGGCCCGCCCTGCACGCCCGGAAACACCCGCCGATCGATCTCCTTCGCGTGCTCTTCCTTGCACATGATCAAACCACCGCGCGGCCCGCGCAGGGTTTTGTGCGTAGTCGTCGTCACATAATCAGCGACCGGCACCGGCGAGGGATGCAGACCAGCAACCACCGGCCCGGCTATGTGCGCGATGTCCGCGAACATGCGCGCGCCGACGCTCTTTGCTATTTCACTGATCCGGTCAAAGTCGATGATGCGCGGATAAGCTGAGGCGCCGCAGACAAGTAGCTTTGGCTTGTGCTCTTCGGCGATGCGCTGCAACTCATCATAGTCAATCGTTTCGGTTTCGCGGGAAACACCGTAATCAAAAACTCTGTAGCTGAGTCCGGAAAAATTCAGCGGATGCCCGTGCGTAAGATGGCCGCCATGCGAAAGGTTCATTCCGAGGATCGTGTCGCCGTACTGGATCGCCGCGAGATAGACACTCATGTTCGCCTGGGCGCCGCTGTGCGGTTGCACGTTGGCATGATCGGCGCCGAACAATTCTTTCGCACGATCGATCGCGGTTTGCTCGACCACGTCGCTCCATTCACAGCCGCCATAATAACGTTTGCCGGGATAACCTTCGGCGTACTTGTTGGTGAAGACCGAACCCGCGGCTTCAAGCACGGCTTCGCTGACAAAGTTCTCGCTGGCAATTAGTTCCAATCCGTTCGCCTGGCGCGCGACTTCGTTGTCGATCGCATTGGCGATTAACGGATCGGCTTCAGCCAGGGTTGCATTTAGTTTGTCGTTCATTCCTTCACTTTCGATCAATTAGCCACTGAGGCACAGAGACACGGAGAACATTAGAAGATTTCAGACGCGTTCTCCGAGGGCGCTAGTCATTCTTATCAGCTTATTGTTCTCTGTGTCTCTGTGGCTATTTCGCCGCATGATGCGTCAACTCTTCCTGCTCGATCTCGCGAATCTTTTCCACCCGTTGTGTGTGGCGGCCGCCGGCGAACTTGGCGGCGAACCAGGCGCGCACGATCTTAGGAAGGTCTTCCGCTGGCGTGACCTGGGCTCCCAACGACAGGACATTCGCGTCGTTGTGCTCGCGCGCCAGCCGCGCCGTCTCTTCATTCCAGGCCACAGCGGCGCGCACCCCGGGAACTTTGTTGGCCGCGATCGCCATCCCGGTCCCCGAACCGCAGACAAGCAGGCCTTGATCGACATGTCCCTGCGCGACTTCTTCACCAACCTTGCGCGCGTAATCGGGATAATCGACCGATTCCTCCGAAACCGTGCCCAGATCTTCGAACTGAATGCCTAGCTCATTAAGCAGCGGTTTCAGACGTTCCTTCTCTTCATAACCCGCGTGATCGCTGGCGATTGCTATTCTCATTTTGTCGAACCTGTGTTTGAAAGTTTGGAAGCCGATGGTACATCACGCTTTGCGATAGCTGCAACGGAGTTCACACCGAAGGGGCGCTGTTTGATCGAAAACTGCTGACTCGTTTCGCGGCTTTGCCGCCCGATGTGCGGAAAGCCTCCGGCTTTCCGGCAAGTCCAATCCATCTTCGCTGGGGCTCCGCCCCGGCATGGAGGCGGAGCCTCCGTAGTCAATGGGTGCTCGCTACGGAAAGGCAAAGCCTTTCCGCACATCAAGCGGCGGAGCCGCAACGCTCGTTTGCGTTAGATCCCTTGCTAAGCGAAAATGCTTCCCTATGCGCTGGTCACAATATTTCATTCCGACACTTCGCGAAGACCCGGCTGACGCCGAGGTCGTATCGCACAAGCTTTTGCTGCGCGCGGGAATCGTGCGTCAACTCTCTGCCGGCATTTATTCTTACCTGCCGCTGGGTCAACGGATTGCCCTGAAAGTCATGCAGATCCTGCGCGAAGAAATGAACCGCGTCGGGGGACAGGAATTCTATCTGCCGGCGTTGCATCCGGCCGAACTCTGGCAGGAATCGGGACGCTGGAGCGCGATCGGCGACGACATGTTTCGCCTGAAAGATCGCAAGGGCGCGGACATGTGCCTGGGGATGACGCATGAAGAAGTTTTCACCTCGATTGCCCGCAACGAGATCAGGTCTTACAAACAACTGCCGCAGGTTTGGTATCAGATTCAAATCAAGTTTCGCGACGAGCCAAGGCCAAAGTCCGGCCTGATGCGTCTGCGCACTTTCATCATGAAGGACGCTTACACCTTCGACGTGGATCGCGAAGGACTCGATCGCTCGTTCGCGGATCAGCGCGAGGCATACAAACGTATTTTCACCAGATGTGGGATCCAGTTTTCGATAGTCGAAGCATCTTCGGGAGCGATGGGCGGTTCTGAATCCAGCGAGTTTGTGGCAAAGACCGACGCAGGCGAAGACCTGGTCGCGAGTTGCTCGAACTGCGCATATGCCGCAAATGTCGAGAAAGCAACATCGCGCCTCCTTTCAATTCAAGATGAAGCCGGACCTGACACGCCGGAAGAATTTCCCACGCCCGGCGTGCGTACGATTGAAGACTTGACGACATTTCCGGGAGGCGCGGCGGCGGATCGGCAGATCAAAACTCTCGTCTACATGACTGAGTCTTCAATTGGCAACCCGCTGCCAGTACTCCTTCTCATGCGAGGTGACCACCAGCTGCATGAGATCAAGCTTGCCGATTCGTTTGGCGGGGCCCAGTTGCGACCCGCACATCCGGAGGAAATCCGGGAGTTGTTTGGTGCTGGCCCGGGCAGCTTAGGTGCTGTGGGAGCACGGGAAAGATCTCAGAAAGCAACTCGCGAAATACAAATCGAGGGCGGTGGAAAGCAGAAGATCATCAAATATCCAGCGGGCAGTTTGCATATCGCAGCCGATGAAGCTCTTCGGGGCCGACGCAACATGACTACTGGAGCAAATAAGGACGATTTTCACTTGCGAGGTGTGGACATTGATCGGGACATCAATCCTGACCGCTGGCTCGACCTGCGGACGGTGACCTCCGGAGAGCTGTGTCCACGATGCGAGACGGGTGTGTTGGAAGTCTACAAAGCGATGGAGATCGGCCACATCTTCAAACTCGGAACAAAGTATTCGGAATCGATGGGTGCGACCGTGCTGACCAAGGACGGTAAGCCAGTGCCAATCGTTATGGGCAGCTACGGCATCGGAGTCGAACGGATCATTACGGCCGCCGTCGAGCAAAGTCACGACGAGAACGGGATTATCTGGCCAAAGACGCTGGCGCCGTTCGATGTGGTGGTGACCATAACAAACGTCAAAGATGAGAAGCTGCGCGAAGCAGGCGACAAGCTATACCAGGATTTGCAGCACGCCGGGCTGGAAGTCCTGCTCGACGATCGCGACGAACGCGCCGGCGTGAAATTCAAGGACGCTGACTTGATCGGCATTCCTTATCGCATCACGCTGGGAAAGAAGATTGCTGATGGGATGATTGAGCTTTTCGACCGGCGAACGAAGCAGAGCGAAGATGTGCAGCTGAGCGAGATTGCGTCGCAAGTGCAAAAGCTGGCGTTGGCGGGGTTGTGACGCGGCCGATCGGGGCAGTAGCCCGACCGTCAGGGAGGGCTCCAAAGTTGTCGCTTTGAGCCCTCCCTGACGGTCGGGCTACTGCCCCGTTTCAGCGTACTTAGACCATGAATAACCAAAGCCTCCAGTCTGTTGTCATCATCTTTATCGTTCTGGTTCTGCTCGCTATCGTCCTGAGCCCGGTGATCGCGGTCTTCGTGTACGCCTTTTTCCAAAACAGTAAGCGCAAGAAAATTCGCGCGCGGATACTGTCAGCCCGCCGGGACGTGATCGGCGACAAGCGCTGGCTCCCGGCGAGATACGCGTCTGAGCCGCGCTTCAATTCCTGGTTCAAGATTTTTCCCTGGGAAGGCGCCGGAATCATGGTGATAGTGACCGGCAGCGTCCTCTTTCTGGGCGAAACCTTCTCCGGCACGCCAGTGACGCTTCAGTTTTCGCCGGGCAACTCACGGATCAGCTGGCTGGGCAAATGTCCCTGGCCCAACGGCGCGATCTCATGGCTGCGATTCGACACGGCCGACCAAGAGCATTACTTCAGCTCGGAAACCGGGGCGCTGATCTTCGGTTCCCACAAATCGACCAGAATACTTTATGACGAAGCTAACAGGTTCTTTGGCGCGCCAACCGCCCAGAACTTGTGATGAAGCGTTATACTGGGAGCGCAATGAGAGTAGTTACCGCGCGCCGAACCACATTTCGGATTCTTATCCTGCTTTGCGCAGTCGCTCTGCTCATCACTCCACCGCGAAGAACGTCTTCCCAGGATGTTCTTCCCGAACTTGTTCGCCGTATCAAACCTTCCGCCGTGGCGATTGAAACCTTCGATGCACGCGGCGAAAAGCTTGCGCGCGGGAGCGGCTTTTTCATCGACAAGGATCGCGTGGTAACGAATCGCCATGTGATCGACGGCGCTTACCGCGCCGAGGTACACCTGAATTCCGGTAACAGCTTTCCGGTTAAGAATGTGCTGGCTGTGGACGCCGAGGGTGACGTGGCGCTGCTGAAAGTTGACGCGCCGCCGAATCTGGTTCGCCCGCTCTCGCTCGATCGAACGTCGCCGCAGGAAGGTGAGAGCGTCGTCGTCATTGGTAATCCATTTGGATTGGAAGGCAGCGTCACGAACGGAATAGTTTCGGCCGTGCGCGACATCCCGGGCTTTGGCCGCATCATTCAAATAACCGCGGCGATTTCTCCGGGGTCGAGCGGGAGTCCGGTGGTAAACATGCAGGGCCAGGTGATTGGAGTTGCCACGCTGCAGATCACCGGCGGACAAAGCGTCAACTTTGCGATTCCCTCCGAGCGCATTGCGCAACTGGATCGCACAGTGCAGTCCGATGCGTCGCAGCAGATGTCACTCGGCGATTTGGTCGCCGCCACCGGCCGCAACAAACGCGCGCGCGCCGTCGAATATTTTCGCGACGGCCTTAGCTTTCTTTCGAAGGATGATTGTCAGAGAGCTTTGCCTTACTTTCAGAAGGCTACTGAGTCCGACAGCGGATACGGCGAGGCCTGGGCACAGACCGGTTTCTGCAACGAGAAACTTGGCCGTCACGCGGAAGCAATCGACGCCTCAAAGAAGGCTGTTAATATCAGGCCGTCAGTCGAATCGTATTTCAATATCGGACTGGCGAATTATTACCTGAAGCAATACCGCGAGTCGGAGCAAGCCTACCGGCAAGCGATTAGACTCGACCCTTACAACGCCGCCGATGCTTACTATGCGCTCGGGCTTACGTACCGCGACTCGGGCCAGTTCGATGAAGAGATTCAGGCATACAAGCAGGCAATCCGGTTAAAGCCGGATTACGCCATCGCGTACGATCGCCTGGGCCAGCGTTATCTGCTGTCAAAGAAGTATGCGGAGGCGGTAGATATCTTCAAGCAGCTCTCCGCGCAGCGACCCGGCGACGCGAGCGCGCAAAACAACCTGGGTGAAGCCTACGAGGCGTTGGGGCGGCACGATGAAGCGGTCGAGGCGTTTCGGCAGGCCACTCGTTTGAAACCGGACTTTGGAAAAGCTTACTTCAATCTCGGTAAGACTCTGCTGGGGCAGGGTAATCGTGACGGGGCGATTGAGCAGTACGTCGTGCTGCAAAATCTGGATCAGGATTGGGCCGAGAAGCTTTACGGATTGATCTACCCTTGATCGCCCTGATCACTAATGCCGCGCGCTACGCTTTCCCCGATCAACGCCAAATAGAAATCGAGGCCGGATCGCGCTCTCCCCTTCGCAACCCGGCCTCAACCGACGGTCGTCAAAACGACGGCCGAACTTAAGCTCGTTCACTATTCTTAATATCGATGTCAGCGGGTACCGAGGTTGGTGCGGCCACTGCCGTCAGAATCGCTTTCATCATCAATAGCCCGAATTTCTTTTTCATTACCAACCTCCGCGCTGGGGAATGGCAATGAGTGTGCCACGACGGGTGTGGTGATCAGGAAAACGAAGATGTCATCCAAGTTTGTTGTGGACTCAAGGTAAAATCCTTTTTGAAAGCATCATCAGGACAACACGAATCCGACAAATCAGTGTACGATATGGTCATTCGCAGACCGGAAATGGAATGAAGACCCAACCAGGATCCATGTCAAACGAGAGAGAGACCCGAAAACTCAACATTTCCCCCACGAGAATAATCGCCAACTGGACCTTTACACTCGGCTTCATGCTTCTTCTCTTTGGCGCTGCGGAGATCGGGTATTCCCAAAAGCGAGCGGCTCCGATCGAAGTCCCTTTTGAATTTGTCGCCAACCAGATAATCGTTGAAGTCAAAATCGCCGGCAAAGGCCCCTACAACATGCTGGTAGATACCGACACCGACCCTTCAGCTATCGACCTGGCAACCGCTAAAGAGCTGGGACTCAAACTGGACTCAAGGAGCTTCCCGGCGACAGGCGGCGGCACTGAAGCTAACCTTGTCCAACTGACCAGGCTGCCGACCGTGGAACTCGGAGGTGTGATGGCGAAGGACGTGGTGGCCGGGGCAATTGATCTCAAAAAGTTGGCCGGCAAACTCGAAAGGCCAATTCATGGCGTGCTGGGATACAGCTTCCTCAAGGATCGTATAATTCAAATTGACTATCCGGCCTCGAAGATGCGTTTCTACACTGAGTTTCCATATCCCGGAATTCAGAATGCGCCGAACACCGTCAACAAAATCGCCATGGCGTTTCGTTACGACGAAGGCGTGCTCATCGATTCGGTGTTCATAAATGGACAGAAGCTGAAAGCTACTCTCGACACCGGCTCGAGCCAGACGTTTGCTCTTACTCCGGAAGCAGTTGCAATTCTCGGCCTGGAGGAGCAAGTGCAAAATGGCGAAGCAGAAAAATCAGTCGGATATAACGGCGAGTACGAGAGCAAATCCGGCGTGCTGAAGTCGGTGCGAATCGGAAGATTGTCGATCGATTCTGCGCCGGCTGCTTTCTTGCCTGCCGGAACCGGCCACGATAAAAAGAAGTTTCAGGTGAACATCGGCAACGGCTTCTTCAAAGATTATCTCCTGACCTTTGATTTTCGCGGCAAGGTGGTGGTGTTCGAGAGCGTTGACTGAGTGTTTTGGACGAGTCAAAGAAAAGCCGCTATGCCGCGATCATCGTTCCCGTCCCTTGGTCGGTGAACACCTCTGCCAGCAGAGCATTGCGCGCATTGCCGTTGATGATGTGCGCGCTCTTCACGCCTCGGCGCAGGAGCTCGATGATATTTTGCAGCTTCGGAAGCATCCCGCCGGTCGCGCTTCCATTCTTGATGAGTTCCTCAGCCTCGTCGGCGGTTAGGCGCGAAAGTTTCGTTTCCGGGTAGCCTGGGCGCAGATAAATCC
>JBGPWS010000153.1:0-10177 GCA_041492345.1 Pyrinomonadaceae bacterium
CAACGCCCCGGCGGATCCCTCCTTTTGGGGCACGCAGCTAAAGCTTTTGCAAAATCCCTTGCTGGCGCGACAGGTGGTTTTGTCGCTCAACCTCCAGGATAATCCCGCGTTTTTGGGTGGCCAGGCGCAGAGCAGCGTCTTCGCTTCCCTGAAAAGAATATTCTCGCGCGAGGGCGCTGCGACTCCGGCCCGGACGAACCCAACTGCCGAGCAGACAATCGGCGCGGACGAAATGAAAGAGCGGCAACTTACTCCTGAGGAATTGGCCAGGCTTGAGCCTTACGAGGACGCGATCATCGGAGGCGAAACGGTCGAGCCAACCATTGGAACCAGCCTGGTGACGATCAAGTATGTACACACTGACCCGGCGCTGGCGCAAAGAATTGCTAACACCCTGGCAGATGTTTTCGTGCAGAACAATCGCGAGCGACAGGAATCTGGCACCAGCAAGGCAGAAGAGAAGTTAATGAAGGAGGTAGCAACGTATCAGGAGAAGATCAAGAAAGAAGAAGCGGCCCGCTTCGACTTCGCAAAAGAGCACGACTTGCCGTTGACTCCTCTGGCCGGAGCGAGTCAGGTGCAAGTGCGGGCAGCGACCTACAGCTCCCAGCTTCTTTCCGCCGAGAATGACCGTCGCAACAAGATCGCAAATTACGAGGCGGCCAAGAACTCCGCGGACCCTTTGGCGAATCCTGAGGTGCAAAAAGACCAACTCATCATAAAACTCCGCGAGAAGATCAGTGACTTAAAAGACAAGGAGGCTGCCTTACTTCAAAAGTACACGCCTCAATGGCCGGAAGTGCAGCAGGTTCAGGCTCAGATTAGACAGGTGGAAGAGGACTTGAAGAAGGCGCCCGCGCAGGTTCTGGCGTCGATGAAAGCTAACGCGGACGCTGCAGCGGCGCAAGAAAAGAGCCTGCTGGGCGCGTACACCAGAGAACATGGTGTCGCGACACAGCAAACCAAGTCCGAGATTGAGTTGGCCGCCAGAACACAGGAACTCGCGAATGATCAGCAATATCTGAACATCCTCATGCAAAAGCACCGCGAGCTGAACGCTACCGGAGCAGACCGGGGCACCGACGTCAGCGTTTCTAATTACAGCCGGACGCCGATACTCGTCGGACCAGCGCGCCTCCGCAACATTATGATTGCCTTCGTGCTGGCTCTGGTGGCCGGCATCGGCCTGGCGTTCCTGCTTGATTACCTTGACGACACCGTCAAGACGATCGACGACGTCGATCGCTACATCCACTTGCCGGCCCTGGCTTTAATTCCATCCGTCCGGAGCGAGAAGCGTTTGCGCGGGGCTGAACCGTTAAAGCCGAGTGACACGACTGCGCTGGCTATGGTGACTGACGTGCGTTCGCCGATTGCCGAATCGTATCGGCATCTGCGCACGTCGCTGCTGCTTTCGTCCGCCGGCACGCCGCCAAAGACAATCCTCGTCACTTCGAGCCAGCCTTCTGAGGGTAAAACAACCACCGCCATTAACACGGCGTTCATGCTGGCTCAGACCGGGGCGGACGTTCTGATCATCGATTGCGATTTGCGTCGTCCGCGGTTGCACGCGCATTTCAATCTGCCGAACATCCACGGCCTGACGACTTGCCTTTCCGGTGAATCAGATGTTGAGGGCTTGCTTCAAACTTATGACAAGCTGCCTAAGTTAAAGGTGCTAACTTCAGGCCCGATACCACCCAACCCGGCCGAGTTGCTCGGTTCGGAAGAGATGCGCAAGTTGTTATCTTCGCTAAGCGAGAAATTCACCCACATCATCGTGGATTCGCCGCCGTGTATTTCTTTCACCGACAGCTCGATCCTTTCTACGTTCGTTGACGGTGTCATCCTCGTGGTTCATGGCGGCCGCAGTTCGCGGGCCGTGGTGCGCCGCGCCAAGCAACAGTTGCTGGACGTTGGCGCGCACATCTTCGGTGTGGTCCTAAACAACGTGAAGCTTGAGTCGCACGACTCATACTATTACTCTGGGTACTATTCGGGCTATTACAAGTCCGACGAATACAGCGAAGCAGACGCAGCCGCGAAGCCGGATGCGCGAGCAGCTTCGAACTAGTCGCCTCGATGTGATTGCGCGAACTCCCCGCGCGCCTCATCCTTTCACTTTTGCTCGCAGGCCGGGTATGCTCTGGGCCTGATGGGCGCAACCACAATTGGCGTGATCGGGTGCGGTTACTGGGGGCCGAACCTCTTGCGGAACTTCGCCGAGAATGAAGCGGCCGAGCTGCGCTGGATTTGCGACCCTGACCGTAGCCGCCTTGCCGCCATGGCTCGACGTTACCCCTCGGCGCAAACAGCGGCTGATTATCAGGAACTCCTCGCTGACCCCAGACTCGATGCGGTTGCCGTAGTCACGCCGGTCGCGACTCATTTTCAAATTGCCAAAGAAGCATTGCTGGCCGGCAAACACGTGCTGGTGGAAAAGCCTCTGACTGGAACGACGCGCGAAGCAGAAGAACTAATCGAGATCGCCGCGCGCAATGCGCGCACCCTGATGGTCGATCACACTTTTGTTTACACCGGCGCGGTGCGGAAGATGAAAGAGATTGTTCGTAGTGGCGAGCTGGGCCAGTTGCTCTACTTCGACTCTGTGAGGATCAACTTGGGTTTGTTTCAGCGCGACATCAACGTGCTCTGGGATTTGGCGCCGCACGATCTTTCAATTATGGATTATCTGATCGAGCGTCAGCCTGACGCCGTCAGCGCGATCGGGAGTTGCCACATTGAGCAGGGCATCGAGAACATCGCTTATCTCATGATGCACTTTCCGGGCGATTTCATCGCGCACTTTCATTTCAATTGGCTGGCGCCCGTCAAGATTCGCCGCACTATGATCGCCGGCAGCCGCAAGATGATCCTTTACGACGACGTCGAGCCGACCGAGAAAGTGCGCGTCTACGACAAAGGGGTGACGACAAACCGCGTCGGCGATCGCGAAGCGGACTATCAAACGCTGGTGAGTTATCGCACCGGCGACGTGTGGGCGCCGAAGCTCGATGCGACGGAAGCCTTGCGTTATGTCGTCGCGGAATTCCTCGATGCAATTTGCGAAGGACGCCAGCCGCTGACTGACGGTGAAGCCGGCTTGCGCGTCGTACGTCTGCTCGAAGCCGCGCAGCAGTCGATCAAGAATGGCGGCCAGGTCAGGCTCCTCAACACGGCGGCCCAGTCAGCACCGGTTGCATGACCTCGAAACAAGTCGAAAGAATGAAAGTACCGCTGCTCGATCTGCAGGCGCAGTACGCGACGATTCGCGACGAAGTGCGCGCGGCCATCGACCGCGTGTTCGAATCGCAGCAGTTTGTCCTCAGTTCCGAAGTGCAGGCGCTGGAAGAAGAAATCGCGCGCTACTCACAAACAAAGTTTGCCATCGGCTGCGCTTCAGGATCGGACGCGCTGTTGCTGGCATTGATGTCCTGCGACGTCGGCGACGGCGATGAAGTGATCACCACGCCGCTTAGTTTCTTTGCTACGGCGAGCGCGATCACACGACTCGGCGCGCGGCCGGTCTTCGTTGATGTTGACCCGCAAACCTACAACCTCAATTCGTCGCTGGTGGCCGAAGCGATCACCGCACGAACGAAGGCGATCGTGCCGGTGCACCTGTACGGTCAATGCGCGGAGATGGATCCGTTGATAGAACTGAGCCGGCAAGGATGCCGGCATACCGATGTCGGCTCTCCGGAGATTCCGATCATCGAAGACGCCGCACAGGCGATCGGTGCAGAGGATCACGGTCGGCGCGCCGGCTCGATGGGAACGATTGGCTGCTTCAGCTTCTATCCTTCAAAGAATCTGGGCGGCGCGGGCGACGGCGGGATGCTGGTGACAAACGATCTCGATCACGCGCGGCGTTTGCACATGCTGCGCGTGCACGGCGAAGAACGGAAGTACCATCATCGAGTGATCGGCCTCAACAGCCGGCTTGATGCGCTGCAAGCCGCGGTGCTGCGCGTGAAGCTACCGCACCTCGACGCCTGGACCCTCGCGCGCCAGCGCAAAGCGCAGCAATACGAACTGATGTTCAGCGACGCCGGCTTAACGGAAAGAATTGGCCTGCCGTTCGTGCGCAGCGGTACGCGCCACATCTTTCATCAGTTTGTGATCCGCGTGCGCGATGGCCGGCGCGACGCTTTGCGCGAGCATTTGCGCGCGCGCGGCGTAGGCACCGACGTTTATTATCCGGTGCCGTTGCACTTGCAGGAATGCTTCGCTTTTCTTGGTTATGAGAAGGGTGACTTTCCGATCGCGGAAGCCGCCGCGCAAGAGACTCTGGCGTTGCCAGTCTATCCCGAACTCACGCCTGACCAACAGGATTATGTCGTGAGCTCGATCAAGGATTTCTAGTCACGCACGACCAGGACTAAACCCAAAACACAAAATATCAGCCCGAGAATATTCCGCAGCGACAAATGATCCTTGAAGACGAGGATGCCTATGGGGATGAGCATGGCAGTTACGGCGACGTTGGTCGCGACCGCGGCTAAGCTAATTTTCCAGCCCGCCCGATACGCCAGCAGAAAACCCACTTCGATGCTGGCAGCCGCAACACCCAGAACGAAAACTGCCCAGTTCGATTCTCTGACAGAGCCGACGAAGGATCTTCTGCCCGGGTAAGCGAAGGCGCAAGCGAAACACAAAACGATTCCGAGTGCGTACGCAATGATTGTCGCATGGAACGGATTCATTTCTTTCGGGATGGATTTTTGCGCGAGATGATAAAAAAGCATTCCACCGACAGCCAACGCAAATGGGAAATAGAAAGTTGTCATGGTTCTTGCTCTTCACCTCACAAGAGATCTCTATCGCTCGGTCGCGGAGGAACGAGGTCGATTCTACTTTCAACTCGAGAGACGCGCTAGCGCGGCGAGCCTGCATTGAAGGCGATAGACCAAACTCTTGACACCTCACGCGCGGGCCGCTAGATTTCACGCGCTGAAGCTAGCGGGTTTTGCGGAGCTATCGCTTCAAGTAAGGAGAATCGTATGAACATCCATCTACGCCGTGCCAGCAACACCTTTTTCGTTTCGCTGGCTCTCTTGCTTCTGATCGTGTTGACTGGATGTCAGGGACCGGCCGGACCGCCGGGACCCGCGGGCCCTCCGGGCTCCGGAGGCGGACCGCCCTACGTTTGGATCTGCACGCCGGCGAGTTGGCCCAACATTGGTAGTAACACTCGTGCCGACTTGTACGTCTTCAATGGGAGTTCGGCGACGGCTAATGTCGCGGTGCACATCCTGAACAAGGATGGCGTGAATCTGTTCGGTCAAGTAATTCCGGGAACAGCTCCGCCCGCCACTTATCCGGGTCAAACAGGGGCCGCCACCGTCCCGGTCGCATCGGCGAACACTTTGATCGTAACCTGGCAAACCCCGCAGACCTTTACCAATCCGCCTGGTCTCGACCAGACCAAGGTGCAGACGACCGTCCGGGTCGTTTCCGATCAACCGATTGCGGTAGGCACCAACTTCCAGGGCTTCTTCCATCCAGTCCCGTGCAGCCTTTTGCCAAAGTAGCCCTAGCGTAATCTCGATCAGCTTTGCTGGTCGCTAACAAGAAAGGCCCTGAACAATCAGGGCCTATTGTTTTTGCGCGGATAACGCGCGGGCGACGTCACACCGATCACGCGGTTAGGGAACGCTATCGCGTTCGGATCAACTCAAACGGTACATTGCCGATTGGGTATTTCCGCCAGTCTTTGTAGTCAAAGTGCCACCACTCGGCTTCGTAAACCGTGAACCCCACCGCCTCCATCGCGTCGCGCAGCAGCTTCCGATTGAAGCGTTGCAGCGAGGTGCCGCCCGGGTAGTCGGGATACGCCCGGTCACTGGTCTCGTCGTAAGTGCTCACCATCTCTACGGGCCTGCGGGTCTTCAAGTCGTAAAGCGTCAAATCAACCGCACAGCCGCGATTGTGGCGCGAGCCCTTCGACGGGTCGGCGACAAAAATTTTCTTATCGTCCGGGGTAGCGTCCCAGAAAACCCGGGTCACATACCAGGGCCGATAGCCGTCGTGGATGAGCAAGCCGTAGCCCTGCGCTCTCAACTCGCGGCTGGCGCGAACGACCGCTTCGGCCGCGGGGCGCTGCATGAAAGCGCGGGCCTGCGAGTAAAAAACGGTGCCGAGGAAATTGTTCGTAGTCGCGTAACGGATTTCGAGTTTGATAGTCGGGTCGAGCTTCGTCAGCTCCACCAAATCCGGCTCGCGAAATTCTCCATTCTCCTTCGGCGGTTGCGCGGCACGAGCTTCCTTCATCAACTCTGGCACCGGCCGCATCGGTCGAATGCGCAACTGTGTCGCGCCTGTTTCGGGTCCAATCTGCCGGCGCTTGAGGACAGTACCATCTACTTCAACCTGCGAAGCTCGTCCGTGTGGATCGCGCGTGAAGATGACTCGCTTCCCCAGGCGGGGTCCGGATTCAGAAAACTTGAACACACTCCTTGAGACCTCTTCCAGCGGATCGAATTCGACTCGCTTGAACAAGGCACAAAGTTTTCCGTCCTGCTCGATAATGTACAAAATGTCATTATCGGGACCGTACTCACCAATCAATCCGAGCCAGCGTGCTGGCGGTGGTAAAGGTTTGACTTGTCTGGTAGCACCCGAAGCGCTAACGACGATCGAGCAGTAACCAGCCAAAAGGATTAGGGTAAGTACTAATGATACGGCGCGGTTTTCTTTCGCTCTAACTAATCTCATATTTTTTTCCGATCTGAGCCTTGACGGGTTTGTGGTCACCCAAGCATTTGTCACCTTCGGAGTAATGAAATCCCAGTGTTTCGAAATTACAAGTCGATTAGCAACAACGTCGGAGCCAACGGTCGAGTTAAAGAACACGCTCCCCGCGCAACGAGTTGTTTGGTTGCGTCGCATTCGACAAACCGAAACAACGTAATCACAAACTCAACCAAGTAAGCGGCGCTCAACGAGCCGTGGAGCGGCGGCAGACAGTAGCCCCGGGTGAGCGAGCGCAGCGAGCGTAACCCGGGGATCACGTCCCCTCAGAATCCGAGCCCGCTTTAGCGGGCGACAGAACAGCAACAGGGAATCTCAACTTGAGTCTTTAACCCGGTCGCTACCGCTCCCGGTTCTGTACCGAGTAGCAAGCCAACGTCAGAGTTGACTGCGGCGATTAAATCCAACCTTCGAATTTATCAATCAACTTGAGAAACACGCTGTCCCGCGTTCCGGTGCAATGATGAGTTGTTGGGCGGCGTTCTTGCCGGGGTCACGCCTGGCCATCTCCTTCCCACACTTTCGCCGAGATATCCGACCGCCCCGCCGAGAATAACCGCAAATGCCACGACCACCGGAACCAGCCAGAGACTCGTGCTCTGCACAGTCGCATGCCCACTTGGCGAAAGCAGAAACGCCTGGATGCTTGGAGCACCGCTGTGCAGATAGTCGTAGTACTCGAACGGGTATTGCCGTACGGCGTCGAGAAACCCGTAGGCGAGCACATACATCGACACGGGCACGGTGACGCCGGCAATGGCGCCGCCGAGCGCACCGGCGGCTGCGCCTGACCTGGCTCGGTGAGTATGCCGCGCGGTCAGAAACCCGGCTAGACCACACACACCAAAGCCGATGACACCCTTCACATTATCCAGCACCACCCACGTTGACCTTGAGATGTCGGTGAAGAGACTCACTGCGACAAATGCAATCCCCACTACCGAGAAAGCTGCGCCGGCAGCAAGTCCAGCCTTTAGCCATGAACGCATGCTTCACCTCTTTCCTTCGTCGGCGCTACGGTTGAGTTGACGCGGCGCGAGACATCTGCGTTACGGACTAGTTGTCGATAAGAGACCCGCTGGTTCCGCTCGCGTCCAACGACGCGTTGTTGGGCGGCGCACCTCCGGCAACGGCGCTGATGCGCTTCACTATGTCCTACCCTCCCAAGGTCACGACTTGACCGACACGAAGGTCGCCCGCCCTGACCACAGTGCCGTATACGCCGGCGTAATTCTCGTTCATACGAACAACGGTCTTCATCACTTCAGAATCTCGCTCGGCTGTGTCTGGGTCAAAATTAACCATGACACATCGCTCATCCCTCATAGTAACCCTGACTACTGCCCCGCCGTTCCCTTCACCAAACATCAATTCCCCGCCCACCCATCTGTCTTCCTCAAACGGCTCAGCGCTATCTGTTTCGATCACAATGTTTGGTCGAAATCTGCGCAGGTCGCAAAGGTCCACGCCTCGTCCTGATTCGCGCGCGACCGAGTGCACTGTGCCGAGGCTGATTACCGAAATCGGAGACTCGTCGAAGATGCCATGCTTGAGATTCATCAATTCGACATCACTGCCAAAGCGGCTCGAAACTTCCTCCCGTAGTTCGTCGCTGCGGAGTTCGTACTCTTGCCCGTCCGGCGTACGAACGTGCGTCGGGAGTAGCTCGCCATTCTTACTGTTGGCGTTGCTGTCGAGGCGGAACGGTTTATAAAGGAGCAACTGCGGTAATTTGCTCGCTGTCAGCCATGGGAAGCCACTTTTGTCAGTGAGTCGCCGAAAAGCTAACCTACGATCACCCTCAATGCCATGCCAACTTAGCTTGGCAACATCCAGTAATTCACCGGCCATTGACTTAACTGGGTAACGAAAGATGGCACTAATTCGTCCTAGTTCCATATGACTCCATAGCAACTCTATACTGTGACAATGTGGATGCCCAACGTGCCGCTTCAGCCGCGGCGGCTCATCATCGCGCCGGGTCGCCGACCGCTGCAAGCGGTTGTTGGGCAGCTGTTCACTTGAGTCCCAGCGGTTTGCCTGCAGTAAGGAGGCGAATCGCCTCCTGCAGACGTCTGGCCTTCGTCTCCTCGCGCTTGGCGGACTCGATCCAGCCGATATACCGTCGCCGATGTGAAGGCGCAAGCCCCTCGAAGTACCGCCAGGCCGCCGGCTGTTTCCTTAACGCTGCCTGAATGTACCGTGGAACCGTGGCGGGCATTTGGAACCGTGGTGGTCGCGGACCATAGCTGCGGTCCGTCGGAGCGCGATTGATTCCACTTGGCTTCAACCTGCCAGCGGCTTTCAATGCCGCGTAGCGCTTCCGATTAATCGTCGACCACCGGCTATCCGCTTTCCGCGGCGTAAACTTGCGCGCGTAGCGTCGGTCATCCAGGCGCTTGACCAGACTGTCCACCCAACCAAAGCACAGCGCCTCATCGAGTGCGTCCAGGTACGCAATCGATGCCACGCCAGTGTGTAGCTTGTGGAAGATGAGCCACACCTCAGACTCCGAGTCGTGGTGCTCGTCGAGCCATTGGCGCCACTGGTCAGCAGTCTGAGCGACAAACGTCTTCACGCTTCGCGATCCTTGCCAAGCTTGTCCGCCCAATGTCCGAGTTGACCGGGCGGCGCGAATTCACGCAAATCTCGCCGGATAAATTAAGTTACAAAACACGCTCCCGCCGCTCCGGTCCAACGAGTTGTTAGGCAGCAGAGAGCGCACTGATCGTGACGTAATACCCGTCCGGATCTCGGAGTGCGAACTCCATAGTTCCAGTGTTCGGGTTCACGTGGGGCTCCTCCTCGAGCCGAGCGACGAGAGCGCGTGCCCTCGTCAGCGCCATGTCGAAATCATCGACACGGAGAAACAAGAGGAGGCCGTTGCCAGGCTGCGCGTGATCGGGGCTCGTCAAGGAGGGATGCTCATGGGCGCCCCACTCGTGAAGGCAGAGCAAGACCGTTCCATCCGAGTCGAGGATTTGACCGAAGTAGTCATGGGCGGGAGCCGTCTCCGGCAGGCCAAGTAGCGACTGGTACCACTTGAAGCTGCCAGGCACATCGCCAACGCCAATGATCGTCCACGTGCGCTTCATGGGGTCCCTCCTGCGGCCTAACGGTGGAATTGACCGGGCGCGCACGCAACCTCGATACACGCAAGTTGTTGATGAAAAGCTCGCTGTCTCGCGCTCCGGTCCAACGATTTGTTGGGTCCAATCCCAAGCGCGTCGAGCGCCCCGCGCAGGGCGCGTTTTACGACAATCATATAGTTTAGGTCATTGGCGCGTAATCTGGGACGAGTAGTGGTTGGCAACCAACCGCCAGCGCCCTTGCTGCTTTACCCACACCCTGGTAAAGCGAGTGTCACGGGGAACAGTTTGGCCTTTGTCTTGCCCATTCATTGTTGAGCGGCCAGTCTCCACAG
>JBGPWS010000376.1:0-3934 GCA_041492345.1 Pyrinomonadaceae bacterium
AGAAAAGTCCCGGGCCGATCGAGTAGAGAACTCTTAGCCTGCCGGTCTTGCGTTGGTTGCAGAAAAACTCGATTAGCTCGGCAAGCGAAAGATCGCTGAGCTCTCCAGTCAGTGCCATACGTGGTTCCTCTTCCGTTACAAGGTTTTGGGCGAGCGACGCCGGCGCTACCAGCCGCGCCGTCAAAGAGACCTACTGTGGAATGGTGAAGTTATAGTTGATGCGGCCGGCTATCTTTACCGGCCGGCCTGAAAGCTTTGTTGGTGAGAAGCGTGCTCGCAAGGCCGCCTGCACCGCAACGTCGCGGAGTGAAGGTGGTCCGGCGAGTGCGCGCGCGGAAATAACCTTGCCATTCTCGTCCACCACAACCTCCACTTCCACCAGCCCTCCGGTGTGCATCCGGCGCGCAGAGTCCGGATAAACGGGCGCAGGCAAACTCAGCGCCTTGCCATTGAGCACGCCACCCGACACCGGCTTCATCAAAGGTCGCGGAGCCGGCGGCGGATCGCTGTCCGCAACTACAACCTTGCCGGTCGTTTCAGCAGGCGTGCTACGAAAATAACCAACCGTCGGCGTGACTGCGGCTACTTTGAGTCTGTCGAGAGAAGTTCGCGGAGGTAAGGCCGAGGCGGGCTTTGAATCAAGCGGTTTGGAATCACCAGACTTCGATGGTTGGCCCGCGGCTTCAACAGTCGCGCCGGCGTTTACCGGTGCAGTTGCTGAAGAGTTAGTGGGCTGGAGCATCTTGGCCATCGCTGCGTCAAGATAGTAAAAAATCGTTCGGTAAGTAACTTCAGTAGGCTCGAAACCGATGCGGCCGTTTTCGACGACTGCAACTGACGTGGTCATCTTCACCCAGTTGCCCACTGAGTCATACTCGTACTTGTAGACTTCCTTGCTCACCAGCGATCCATCGGCGTTGACCAAAGTCATTTCGCTGATGTTGCCTTTGTCGTCGTACTTGTAAGATTCGCGTCCAGTCAGAGTGGCTCCCTCGATCGGGAAGTACTGGTTCTGAGTCTTCGCTCCCTTAAGATCGTATTCGGCGGTTTCCAACAGCACGTGTTTGCTGTCTTCCACTGTTTTTCCACCTGCGGCTGAGAGCTTGACTACTTCAGTGCGGACACGCCGCACCGGACCAAACAACCCGTCGCGTGCGCGATCGTTTTCGTTGGATGGCCCATCCACAGCCGCGGGCTGTGGTTGAAACCCATTCGCCTTCGCTGTTAAGTTACTTTGCCCGGACGCTATCGTAATTATCAATGAAAGAAGAAAACCTGCGGAGAGTACTCGGGTGACCTGCAACATTTTGATCTCCTGATCTGTGAACTGAAGGTGAGGGGCGTCGGCTTAGCTTTTCAAACGGGCAAGCGTGAACTGCCGCATACCATATTACGCGGTTCAAGCATGTTTGTCTAGAACAAACTAGGATGAAAAAGCCGGAAAAAGGCCCTGTTTGATAGCTATTTCGCGGTATGGCTGGGTCCGGACTGGACGAGCAGCCCGGCAATCTGATCGATTACGCGGACTGGATTACCGTGGCCGGTCGCGTCATTACAGAAGATCGAGAAGGCCAGGATCTCGTTGCCAGGGGTTGTCGCATAGCCGGAAAGCGAGTGAGTGTAAGTAAGTGTACCGGTCTTGGCAACGACGCGCCCTGAAGAACTGGCCAGACGGTCGCTCAGCGTTCCATCGCGACCGGCGATGGGGAGTGAATCGTGGAAGGCCGAAGCCGAGTTCGTCCTGGCGATGGCCACGAGCAGGCGCGCGGTCGCCTCTGGTGTTACCAGATCCAGTCGCGAAAGACCCGAGCCGTCCCGAATCGCCAAATCATCTGTGGCGATGCCGTTCCGATCCAGCCACGACTTCACAACTGCTGTCCCGGCTTCGTCATCGCCGCGTTCGCGGTTCTTGCGCGGATCAGGATCTGGCGCGGATGCACCGCGCTCTTTTCCCAGAGTACGCAGAATTAGTTCAGCGTAAAGATTGTCGCTCTCTTTGTTTGTGTGACGAACGATCTCGCTGAGCGCCGCGCTATTCTCCTGCGCAATCTCGATCGCTTTCTGGGGATCGAACTTCTCACTTTCCGCCACCCGAAAGTCCCGGCTGCGTGCTTCGCCGTCGACTTTGATACCGCGGGCGATCAGGGCTTCTTTGAAAAGCCTGGCCGCCCACTGCGCCGGATTGGGAACTGAAAGATAGGCGGTAAAGGGGCGACCGCCCACTGGGAAGCCTCCCCACACTCGTAGTTCGAAATCCGACAACCCACGATTGATACCGATTGTAGTCGTGGCATCGCGCTCGACCGTGATCGTGTTATTCGTGAGATGGAGGTAATTCGTTTCGCGATTGAGAGTCAGGGTAGCGGCGCTGCCAACCTGGTTAGTCGGAGCAATCTTCAACTCAAGACTGTTCTCGTCAACTGTGAGCGCGCTGGGCTCGGCGCCAAAGTACCATTGGAGATCGTTCCACTGCCAACCCAGTCCGTACAGCTCGCCGCGAAAATAACTTTCGTCACCGATGATGTTGCCACGCACATGGCGCACGCCGTGCTGGTAAAGTTGATCCGCTAGCGAGGCAAGTCCATTCTTGCGATATGAATCAAGATCCGGAGCTCCCCGCCCAAACAACGTCACGTTTCCATTGATGACTCCACCCGTATCCGGCTGCGCGTCTGTATAGACCGAGGTGCGCCAGCGATAGTCCGCCCCGAGCAGATCGAGCGCTGCGGCAGTCGTATAGATCTTCATATTCGAAGCCGGAGTGAAAAGCTTGTCGCCGTCGCGCGAGTGAAGTACGCGACCGTCTTTCATCGACATCACAAAGACGCCCCAACGCGTCCGGGTCAGATCGCTTGCGTCAATTACCCGATCAATCTCCCGGGCCAGCGCCACGTCTTCGGGTTGCTTCGATAACGAGTCTGTTGAGGCGGATACTCTAGTCTCAGGAGTCGCCGGCGTGATGGCAGGCGGTGTCTTGTCCCGCGACGCAAGGTTAGCGTGTCCGATAAGTAAAGGGATCAGGGAACACGCCGCGAGAGCGGCCAGTGACAGGAAGAGCATGGTTCTTCGCTTAGACATTTATTTCAATGCGTCAGCTCGCGAACAAGGTCGCCGTTCGGCCCGCACTCAGCAACTCGCGCGTGGCGGCATACACCTGCTCGACATCAATCGCGGTTACGCTTTCACTAAAGATCAGGCGCTGCGAAGTGCCCCTCGGCACATAAGCGTGGGGCCGCGGTAAATCGATCAGCACGACGATGGGCGTTCCCACGGCAGCGGCAATGTGCACCGGCCCGGTGTCGTTGGAAACAAGAACGGCCAGCCTGGCCTGCGCGGCCGCGAGCTGCGGGATGGACAGTTTCTCCAGAATGACGCAGGGGGTTGGGAAAAGCGCGCGCATCCGTTGAATCAGGTGGCGCTCTTCCGGGCCCACAAAGATGATTGGTCGCACTCCATCGTTGCGGATCAGGAAGTCGGCCAGTTGCGCAAATTGTTCGAGGGGCCAGCATCGTCCGGGATGGCCCGCGCCGGGAAACAGACCCACCAAAGGCGCGCCGACCTCGGCTTTCGCTTTTCGTAGCATCGCATCAATCGTCCGCACGTCTTCGGCCCGGGTCATGAGCCGCGGCACGCGCGGTTGGTCTTTGATTCCCAACGGCACGAGCACATCAAGATAACGATCGATCAAATGTTGGTCGGGATCATTTTTATCGACCGGCGGCTGCGGAGTGAAGTTGGCGAGGAAGTCCAGCGAACGGCCCGGCCGGCGAGAAAACAGCCGTTTCCGGGCACCGGAAAAAAAGCCCAACAAATTGGTCTCGTAAAAACTATGCAGGTCGATTACAAAATCAAACTTCCTTTGGCGCACATCTTTGACGACCTGGAAGATTCGCAGGACTGAAAGCGGCTTAAACCCATCGCGTAATGCCACTCT
>JBGPWS010000246.1:0-7059 GCA_041492345.1 Pyrinomonadaceae bacterium
CGGCATTGGTGTAATCCAATCCGTGCACATCCACTCCCATTCCCATTTCTGTAACGCACCGTACCAAGGCCATAGCTAGTTACCTCCAACTGTGAGTTCGAGTCGAACCGATTCTTTGCCGGTACGCATTAGACAACGGGAGGACTCCTCCGTCAAGCTTACCGCTTCGGCCTGAGGACTCCGCTAGTTGATAATACCGGAGGCGCCGAGAGCAGATCCGGAAATCACCTGTAACCCGCTTGACGAATCGAATGCAATTCGACCTGCAGATTAACAGAGAACTAGATCGACTGCGCAAGACCGCCAAGAAAAAAGGACTGCCGTATCAGTCGCTAGTGAACGAAATCCTGGCCGGCGAGATGCGGAAGGCGAGTTAGTCAATACTCTTGCCTGACCCTCTCGCCTCTCGCCCGGTTTGGAAAATAGGATGTTGCGTCCGTTCGCCCGATTCAGGGTGTGATAAACCAGTTCACCCGGGGCTATGCGCGCTCGCCGAGGCATCGCGGCACGCTACATCAAAAAAGCCAATATTTCCGTCAAGAAAAAGGTTCGCGTCCCCTTTTCTCACCGCTGAATCCCCAGACTTCAACACTTCGGTCGAGAGACAGGTTTTTCACATCGCGATCCGCGACGCCGACATTGCGCGCACCAGCATTGAAGCTCATGACGCTTTCAATCCCCAGGCCGCAATCATTGTTTTCCGAGAGATAGCTTTTGACCGCCTCGGCGCGTTTTTGCGCTAATCCTTCATTGGATGAGAATCGCGCGCGCGCGGCGGGTCCAAGAGGTACTTGATCGTGGCGCCCGATAACAAGTGCCGTCCGAGAAGAATGCTTGAGAAGTTCTTTCTTCACACTACATACTTGTTCTTGAAGGTCTACTTTTTTTCCGTTTACTACATAACCCAGGGATGCTTCAGATGGATCAAACACTATGATGGGTTCCACACGGAACAGATTCTGGACAGTGGGGGGCAGCGCAACCGGGACGTGTGGCTTGTGTGTTCGCTCGATTGCGTAAAGGACCGCCTCGATCAAGATGGCAGAAATAAGAAGCGTTACACCCATGTACAGCATGCGTTTGCGGATGATACCGACCTGCGGCCTCGTGGCGTCGTCCCATACAAAGTCAAAATCGGTTTGATAGCGCGGCACGGCCTGATCTCGATCCAGATCCAACGCATATTTTACAAACCGATGCGCTATTTCAGGCTCTGCCTGCCTCCGTGCGGTAGGTTCAAGAAGCCAGTTGCAGATCAAGATTCTGTCGTTGAATCTATTGTCCTGTAGCTTCTTTTCCGTCTCTTGGATTTTCGCTTCCCTCTGTTTTGTTCTCCCGAAGTCAATCATCTCAAAATCGTGGGCCCAACGGACCTCTCTGAAAAGCAGGAAAATCCCTATCGCTTCTACTAGCAGCGCAAGGATCTTGACGTAGTCGATCACCTCCATTTGGCACCGTCCTCCGCATACCGTCTTTGAAGGTTTTTTCACATTGGTGTCTCGTCCAACGACACCAATTGTTGCTTACTATTCCCAGAAAGCCTGCAGTAGCAAAACGATTGTTCCTGCGACAAATAGTAAGAATCCAAATGTGCCGGCGACCAGCAACGCCATTCCGCTATCCGCGTCGTAAGGCGGTCGTTCCATGAAAAACAATGCGTCACGAAATTTCGCCAACTCGTTCCTGATTTTCCCGGGTACCGCCAGCATGCCACGCGACGTCACTTGCTCCTTATCAACCGCGCGCTTTGTTTTTTTTATCTCAAACTCCAAGGGTCGCGTGCGGGATGACTTGGTGCTTACGCCGCCGCCTCGTATGAAAAGTAACAACCCGAGGATCGCTGTCGTGAACGCAACGTGCGGAATAGTGCTCATAGCAGACGCGAGATCTCCTGATTACAAAACTGTTGAATCAAGGCCACTAAGCATCCTACGGGACACCGCTGCTGTTATTCCCACGCGGCGAGTTTTTGTACTGTCTCGTGAATAGCCCCGCGACGTAGCACTAAGAAGTCTTCAAAGTTATCAGCGAGCGCTGCTTCATAGGCCTCCGGTGTGATGAGATGTGAAGCGAGCCGTGATGAAAGGTGAGCGCCTGCTACCTTTTCCACGTCTTTCAAATAATCTGAAGGTGCGCGATTCGAGATGACCTTGTTGCTAGCGGAACTCATCATCACAATATTCGCCAAGGCGTTGATTTTAGTTGCGGGCCAGCCTTTTTGGTCTAAATAGTCGCGGGGAAAGAAGTGATGAAACTCTTTCGCGTTGATCCAGGCCAACGCTTTGGCGACATCGATGTCTTGGCCAGTCAATAAATCAACCGGCTTGTGGTAAGTAAGCACGATCGCTAGTGCCTTTGCGTGAGCGTTATTGCTGCGAAACGTGCGACTTGTCCAAATCTCGGGTCGAGGCTTCACTGCTCCGACTTCTAGCTCTTTTGTCTTACCGTCGGCAAAGTTTTCAACAGCTTTCTGATCCGCTGTCATCATGCCAGTATTCCATCCGCTGAAGTATCCTGCGGACGCTGTTCGCCAAAACCATTCGCGAATCCTAGCATATTGCTCCCCATTGGGGTTAGGAAGTTTTCGGAAAATTTCTGCAAGCACGACTATTTGATTCGAATAAGGAATCACTGCGTCACTCGGTATCCGTATCTGCGTAGAGAGAAAGTCGACCGCTCGCTTGTACGCCTCCTCCGCGTCGTTGGTTGCTTGCCGAAGCGTCGATGCATCCAGCTTGCGAAGGTCATCAATGCTTCCTGAGGAGAAACCACCTCCGGCTGCCGCCGACATCGTTCGCAGCACCACCTTGCGATCAAGACCGCCAAAATTCTTGGAAGCGAGAGTCTCGCGAACAGCATCAATGGCGTCGATCAAATCAAATTCCTGGCTCCATGTTGCTGCTCGCATCAGATCAACGATCGTCAGTTGTGTGCCGGTACTGTTAATACGTTCGAAAATTGGGGCCACATCCTGAATTGACATGTCGCCTAAGGTAACGACCGCAATCTTGTAATCCTTAAGACGGTTGAACAATTCGTCTGCGTTCCGCTTCAGAACTTCCTTGTCCACAGCGCTGAGGGAATCGAGTGTCGCTACATACTTGTAGAACACCGACGCGTCGGAGAGCTTGTTCATGCGTACCTGGTGCTGAGGTGGATCATCGAGCGTGTCGAGATGGAGGAATCGCTTCTCTCGGAGATCGTACGCGATATTCCACACACTTTGAGGATCGGTCCCATTCCAATAAAGAGCGCCACAAATCGTGGACAGTCGTTGTTGGCCATCAAGGAGGTAATTCACTGGGTAATCGGGCTTGGGAAGTTTTATCTCTAAGTCGGCTATGCGGCTCTCGCTGCGAAGTTCCTGACGGCTCTGCCAAAGAAGAATACTCCCGATCGGATAATTCCTGACAATTGAATCGAGAAGTTCAAGCACCTGAGATCGATCCCATACAAATTCGCGCTGAAACTTTGGCAGAAGAATGTCACCAGAGCGGATGCGACGAGCTAATTCGTCTATGCGGTCAACGGCGGGCTGCGGATCTTTAGGTATAGGCGCAGTCGGTCCTGAGTTAGCTATTGTATCTTTTGAACTAGTTGCCATAGGTGCGCTCACAACATTCCATTGCAAACTGTACGGGTTGTTTTATTGATTTGTCAATCTCTAAATCTCCAGTATCAGAGGCCTGGGATGCTGCGCGGACCTTAGATTAATCGCAACCCTAGACAATCACATTTCCAACCTTAGAGCCCGTAAAAGCGCGCTGTGTTATCGACGAGCAGCTTTCCTTGCTCTCCTCGCTGAAATCGTCTCGCTTGAGAAAAACATCGACCGCACCGTAGAGGCGGTCTCCGTGCGGGATATCCGAGCCGTAAACCCAGCACTGGTCGCCGAACTCTTCGATGGCGAACGGGAGCAGTTTCTCATCGACCTCGAAGCCGAAGTAAATCTGTCCGTTCAGTGTCCGGCCACGCCGCCGCCCGCGCCTGCGAGACCCTTCAATTGCCTTGCTACGGTTGGCCACTCTCGGCGGACTTGAAATCGACTGTCGCCGGCGCGACTGTCCGTGTCACGGTGACTTTCGCTTTGCCGCTGTTGTTCTTGTAGAACTTGTGATGGTCCCGACCGTCCCAGAACAGGATGGCATCGTTGACATAGATGTAGAGTTCTCCGGTCGAGTCCGGCGTGATGTCGGCGATCAGCACCTCGTTTCGCTGGATTTTTTGCTTTTCCTCGCAGGCCAGAATCATCATCCTTTCGGACACCGGTGCAGGACTTTCAACGTCATCTGGCGCGTCCGCTTTCTTGCAGGCCGAGAAATCCACCTTGGGAAGTGGCGCGGCCGGATGCAGGGGGTATTCGTAGTTGCCGATGTTCCCAACCCGCGCGATCGGCTGGAAGTAGTTCTCGCGCCACCGGCGCTTTAGCGTCATCGCTGCGAAATGAGCACGGCTGTTAACGCCAAAGCCGACGACATCGGCAGGCGTACCTTTGTCGAACCAGGCATATTCAGGCTTTTTCTCGAATGTCCCTGACGCAGTCGCGGCAACCCCAGGCTCAATCTGGATGCGGTATTGCCGCCCGGCGACGAGCCACAGGCGAGTGCGAGCGCATGGCGAACTGATATCGACAGTTGCGGAGCCTAACTTGTCATTCAGGACTTGCTGCTGCGCTTCCTTCTTGCGCGCCCCCTCAGTCTTGTTTTTAACAACCTTGTCCGCTTCACAGAAAGCGCCGTCCGTGCTTCGCAGATTGTATAGTCCAAGGTTCAGCCCCGACACGGCGAGCCACGCAACGATCAGGATGAAGAGCGTAGGGAAGCCAGTTTGCGCGGCCCAGCGATAGCCAGCAACGGCCTTTTTTGAGTTTCTGAGCTTGCGTGCGATCCATAACGCGGCAGGCGGATTCGCTGGATCGACTTTCTTGGGCTCTTTTCTTCGGAAGAAGACGACAAGTGCGCTCAGTACTGCACCGATGACCGCCGCCGAAAAACTCGTCCAGTTCCCGTACGAGAATATAGCGACGATGGCGAGGACGACGGCCGCTGTCGCAAACGCATGGCGCTGCCCTGCGAGCCTCAAACGATCGATCTCTTTATCGCCAACCTTTGGCTGAACGTTCCACGCGGCGCGGGCGCGGTCCTGGATGCGGCGCTTCAGGACGGCACTGATCGCGAGACTGCTGATGAACAGCAGGATGATGTTGACGGCAAGTTGCGGGCTCACCGCGATCGCATCTAGCCACGGGCCTGCAAAGCTCGGTATGAATCCTTTGAAGATCTTGAGCAGGTAAGTGACAGTGCCGCCCGTGATCTGATTGATCTTTTCTGTCTTGTCGCCCCAATCGAGCAGCGAATAGACCACCGGGAATGCGAGCGCGATCAACGCCAGTCCGAGCGTGACGAAATAGACGCACCGCCGTAGCCAGATCGTATCGAGTACCAATGCGAAGTATTGCCCGCGCTTTTCTTGGGCTTCCGCCGTCTCAATCAGCGTTTTGAGATCGGTTAGCACCGTCTTCGTGGAGTCATCGGTAACCGTCTGTAAAGCGGTATTGACCTCGCCCTTGTCAAACGGGATTCGCGTATCGTTCGGCAGCAGAATGTTGATCTTGAATGGCAGCGACTTCGGCGCGTAGCCGTCATTGCCGTAAGTCATGCGCGTCACTGCGCAATGATGCACCAGCGGCGTGACCCTTTCATCCTTTGGGACGGTGTCGTCGTTCTTGTCCATCAGGAACTGGACATTGCGTGGCTGATAGCGCCACAGCGCGCCGGTCCCCCCGCGTGAATCGTAAAGGCGGCCAGTCGGCGATGCGAGCGACTGATATGTCTCGACGATGGGTTTTTCGAACTTCAGCCCCTTCTTCTCCGCTTCGTCGATCATCCAGCACAGCGGCACGAATGAGAGTCCATCGTCCGGATATCCGCCGCCGACATCGGCATGCATACCGGGAAACCAGACCTGCGTGAGGCGATCGGGATCGACCGCGCCGCGCTGCTTTTTTTCCTCCCGTTCGTCCCAGGGGATCGGGTGGAAGGTCCGCCGCTCGTCATCGAGTGCCAAGGCATGCCGCGCGTGCCGCACGCGTTCCAGCAGTGAGGTATCTTCGAACTTCATCGGCCAGACCCATTTGTCGACCGCGATCGTGAGTTCGTCGATCGGCAGGCCATAGGCCGCGACCGTGTCCCACAAACCAAGAAAATGGATTTCGATGTTCTCGCGCCTTGCTACATGCTCGTATGGGACTCCGCCCGTGACGGATTGCCACAAGGAAATCAAAATGTCGCGGACCCAACGTCCGAGCGGGACCCAAAAGACCCACCAGGCCTTCGCAGGAAAAGCCTTTTTGCGGAAGGCGCGATAGGCGGCGATCGCATTCCTTTTCAAATCCGCTTCGGTCTCGAACTTGACCAGCCCTTCGGAGTGCACCAAACCGGCGAGCACGCGGATCGTGTATGCGCCGCGGCTGAATCCGAACATCCAGATGCGGTCGCTCTCTGTCCGGCCGTCTTTTTGCGTCTCCCGCCAGTAGTTGTGGCACAGGAACTTGTAGAGATTGAGCACATTGCGCTTCACCCCCACGCCGAGCGCGAGGCCGATGATCCGCAGAAGCGTAATGCTCGACGTTCCGACCCCGTCGCCAAACACGGCGACCTGTTTTCCGTCCCGCAGATTGAGGGCCTGATAAAGGCGCCATACATTGGTCTTGAACGCCTTCGATGCGCTATTGCCGGTTCCGTCCGAAAGAACGATCAGATTTCTGGATGTCCCTGCCATGGTCGTTACCCCCTGCTCGGGCACTCATACAACTATACAACCCTGTGCAAAGTCTCCCGTGTCAGAGTTGCCTCAATTGCGTACGCTGTCCCCAGGATATCTCACTTACTATAGTGTATTGCCTGCTCCCTATCGTCCTACTTTGACTCGAGTATCTGTTTCACTCGACTCACGACGGCGGGGTCGATTTCATATAAGCCGTTCACCATCTTTTCTATGCCGGGTCCATCGATCGGGTCGATCTCGAGCTTGGCCTTTTCCGCCTCGGCGAGAAACTGA
>JBGPWS010000190.1:0-8936 GCA_041492345.1 Pyrinomonadaceae bacterium
GATCAATTATTTCACTTGCTGTTATCCGTGTCTATCCGTGTTCATCTGTGGCTAATTCGGCGCCTGTGCTTTCAACTGTTCAAGTATTGAGCGCACGGCCGGCGCCAGCGAACCGTTAGGCGCCAGTCGCAAATAATTTTCATAAGCGACGATTGCTTCTTTGTTATTGCCGCTTTTCTCGCAAGCCGCTCCCAGCATTTGGTAGATGATCGGCTCAGTATCAGAAAGCTGGTCGATCGCGATTTGAAATTCGCGCGCGGCCAACTCGTACTGGCCCTTGTCTTCATAGACACGGCCGATGCCCACGTGCGCCTCAGGCTGGAAGCCATGGCTCTCCCGAATCGATCGATTGAACGATCCAATAGCTTCGTCAGTCTGTCCGGCTTCGCGATAGATGCGTCCTTCGACTGCTGATGCTTCCGGATAAACCGCGCGATCGCGACGCGCCACTTCAATTTCAGCCAGAGCGCCGTTGGTATCATTGAGATCCAACAACACGCGGGCCAGCCCGACATGCGCCGCCGGAAAAGCCGGACGAAGCGTTAGCGTCCGGTGATAAAGATCGGCGGCCTTCTGACGCGCCTCTTCGTCGCGGGCCGTTTCGCGCGCGGTTTCGGACTGCTGAAAAGCAAGCTCGGCTTGATCGGTCGTCCGCATCAGCCGGAGCTTGATCTCGCCGCGTTGAGCGGCGGTCAAAGGCATCGTGAGTTCTTTGAATCCGGCCGCGCGCGCGCGCAACGTGTGCGCTCCTGCTGAAATCTTTACTTGCGAGAGCCTGCCGCCGGCGTCCGTCGTGCCACGTCGAATTTCGTCGATCCATACGATGGTGTTCGGTTCAGTGAGAATGTTCAGCGTGCGCGCGTTCCCGGCAACAGGACCTGGTTTTGGCCGCTGCCGGGCTGAGACAACATCGCCCCAGGCTATCAGCAGCAGCGCGGCGAGCAGCCTCAAGCCGGCGTGACTGATCTTCGATTTCATTTGTAGTACGTTTACCGCAAGCGGCAAGCAACCTGCAAGGAGCTTCTATTGAACTCAGGCTTGTAAGACTGTTGCGTCTGGGCGCTCTCAGGGTGTAATCTTCGCTCGAAACAAGGGCAAACATACGCATTTGCAGATGGGTTTTTGTCGAACGTCTGTCCACCCGCCCCCTTTGTGCTGACAAATTTCGGAGGACTCTATGCTTATCGAATCAACGTCTCATATCGGTTTTGGACTGGCCATGCTGGACAGCGTTTTCAAAGCTCCCAGCCCCGAGGAGATATCCCACATCGCGATGCGGTGGCTTCACTTTGTTGCCGGAATCACGTGGATTGGATTGCTGTACTTCTTCAATCTGATTAACGTGCCGCTGCAGAAAAAACTGGACGCGGACACCAAAAAGAAAGTGAATCCCGACCTGCTGTTGCCGGCCCTCTGGTATTTTCGCTGGGGCGCGCTGTTGACCGTAATCGCAGGCTTTGGCTATTACGTGATGTACATCCTCAAAGGCGACGTGAGGCTCTCGAACGCCACGGGAGCCAATGTTAATGGCTGGGTCCTGCTAATCGTCTGGATGTTCATTCCGATCATTACTTTTCTGGTTGAGTTCCTCATCGTTAAGAAGGTTCCGGCTTTGATAAAGGACGGTCGCGTTTTTGCTATCGTCGCCTTGATTCTGGTGGTCATCATGTCGGTCGTGGTCCTGAAATGGCTCGACTCTGGACTGACCGTACATGGCCAGCACTTCGCCAGCAACAAGACATTATCGATTGGCGTTGGGGGTGCGATGGGCCTGATCATGCTGCTCAATGTCTGGGGCATTATCTGGCCTAACAACAAACGGGGAATCGGCGCGTTACAGGGCGGCCCGCCGGCCGCGCCCGAACTCGCGCGTCAGGCCTTCGTCGCTTCACGCACGAACGCCTGGCTCTCGCTGCCGATGCTTTTGTTGATGGCGGCGTCACACGGCGACTGGCTTATCTTTGCCGGGAAGTAGCACGGCGGATGTTAGTCGGGGTACTTTGAAACCTTAACCAGGGTGGTACAGTTTCTGGTCTTATGCGTCCTTCTCCCTTTGGGAGAAGGGCTGGGGAAGAGGGGTTACAGATCGGTGCCGCGCCCCCACAGCCCTCTCCCCAACCCTCTCCCAGAGGGAGAGGGAGTTTAAGAGTCTGTGCCACTTTTTCTCTCGCAACAGGATTGACTCATCCTCTCCATCCGTTCGCCACACTTTCGGTCCATCCTTTGATTTATCGTGGTACATACTCTGTCCAACGTGGCAGCGACATGAAAGCAACCAGCAATAAACCAGGGAGGCAACAATGGGTTCAAACAGCTCGTACAAAGCGAGGCAGTTCAATTTAAGCAATCTAAAAGGCATTTCGGACAAGACGCTCGAGATGCATTTCAAACTCTACGAAGGCTACGTCAAAGAGACGAACAAGCTGAACGAAAAGATCGCCGAGTTCGTCAAAGACGCGAAGGTCGACCAGGATGAATTCGCGGAGTATTCCGAACTGAACCGTCGTCTCGGCTTCGAATACAACGGCATGGTTCTGCACGAATATTACTTTGACAATCTGAAGGCCGGAGGCGGGACCGGCGATCCAAATAACAATTCGGCATTTCGCAAAGCAGCCGAGCAGAGTTTTGGCAGTTATGAAATCTGGAAGGCGGAGTTTGTCGGCATTGGCAAGATGCGCGGCGTTGGTTGGGCCATCTGCTACGAGAATCCAACCAATGGGCGGCTGTCAAATCACTGGATCACGCTGCATGAAACGGGCAACGTCGCCGGATTCACTCCGGTGCTGGTGATGGACGTGTGGGAGCACGCATACTTGCTCGACTACAAACCGGCCGAGCGGCCGAAATACATCGAAGCGTTCTTTGCCAATATCGATTGGACTGCCGTTGACAAACGCACGCATAAACTGACCGCCCACTCAATCGCGGCTTAGCAGTCATTTGGAGTGCGCCGGCAAAGCGAAGCGACGACGGCGCTTTGGATAGATTCGGGCTTCGCGATAGAAAAGAAACCAAAGCGGTGTCGCGCTGTGCTTGCCACCGCACTCCATAACCGCGGGCAGGGCTTGTTCCGTGCCCGCTTTTTATGATAAGCGATGAAGTGAAATCAGGAATCCCAATATCGCCACCGGCTCTTTTTGGAGGACACTATGACTTTCCCAAAATACTCTCCACTTTTCATCATAGCGTGCTGCGCCCTGCTTTTGATTATGGCAGGTTGCCAGCAGTCGAATGACAACTCGAACACGACAGCGACTACCAGTGTCACGCCGCCCGGGGCACAGAACCTTACGGTTGTGCCGCGCCCGCAAAAGATCGTCGACATGATGAAAGCGCGCGGTGAGCAGGACCAGGCCAAGCCCACGCTAAAGATCATTTCGCCCGCAACAAGCGCGACAATTACCGGTTCGACTGTTGAGGTGAAGTTAGAACTGGGTGGCGATCTGAAAGGCTACATGCCCCACAAGGATCCCGCGACCGGCAAGGGCAATCACATTCACGTGATTCTCGACAACCAACCCTACGAGGCTTATTACGAACTTAATCAACCTTTCGAGTTGCGCAACGTGACGGAAGGTAAGCACACTCTGCGGGTCTTTCCATCGCGGCCGTGGCATGAAAGTTATAAGAACGACGGCGTGTTTCAAATGGTCGAGTTCACCGTGAAGGGCGGCGGCGATGCGTCGAAGCCGACGACTACAAAAGACGGCCAGACAATGGCGGCTGCGACGAAGAGCCCGGCCGCGAAATCCGAACCAACCAAAGCTGAAACTGCGACCGCCAGCGCTACACCCGCGCGTGAAGGCAAAGACTTCGCTCCCAGTAAGGCAGGCGATGTCGATCCGACCAAACCTCTGCTTACCTATAGTCGTCCGAAAGGTGAGTACAAAGGCGAAGACGCCGATCCGATCATGATCGATTTCTGGTTGTCGAATGCCAAGCTACAAGGCGATGACGGGACGTATCGCGTGCGCTATACGATCGACGGAGGCGAACCAAAGTTTCTCGACAAGTGGGAACCGATCTGGCTGAGCGGATGGATTAACGGCAAGCACCAGGTCAAACTGGAACTCGTGGACAAAGACGGCAACCTCGTCGATAACGGTGGGTACAACTCGACCACGAGAGAAATAAATGTAATTCGCTGAGAGTCAGGCGAAGTCCGGGCACGAATGCCGTGCCCGGATCCGTCCCTTATTGCTTGTTGCTGTTTGTTGGAGTACTCGCAGGCTTTGGCGCGGCTGGTTTACGCCTCCGGGTCTTTAGCTCCACGAGGATCACATCCATATCGCCGTCAGTGAGGTTCTCAGGCAAGTGAGTTACGGCAGAGGTGAAAAGCGCCTGGCCCGCTTTCATTTCCCTCTCTTCAGTCTTTCCGTTCGGATAGGTAAACTTAACCCGGCCATCATTCTGAAATATCGCGATGGCGTCGGGATGCCTGTGCATGACCGACTTTTCGTGCGGGCCATACTTTACTCGCAGGATTCGCACTCGAGCGTTTTCAAACTCAACCTTGTAATGCTTTGAATCCACTTTTGTCGCATCCTGTGCCAGGGCAGGCACCGCCACGGCCAGTACGAACAGAGCTAAGAACAGTAAACGACGCATAGGAAATCTCCTCTCGGTGAACTACTTGAATGGTTAGGGCAGAGCACTTCTAGTCTAAGTGAAGGGCGAAGTCAATACTCTTCATATGGACCAGATCTTGACTGAGGAAAAGCACGAACGCTTTGTCGGACTGGCGGCCGAGGCTGCCGTCTGCACTCGCTGTCCGGCGATGTGCGAACGCGCCGCTGTCTTGAGCGAGATGAATGGGCCCGTCAATGCGCGCGTGATGTTCATCGGCGAGGCGCCCGGGCGTAAAGGCGCCGACCGGACTCGTATTCCATTCTCTGGCGATCAGTCGGGAAAGAATTTCGAACGGTTCCTCACTTCAATCGGTTTGACGCGCAAAGAGATCTTTATTACCAGCGCGGCGCTGTGCAACCCGCGTTCAGCGTCGGGCGCGAATCGCCGGCCGGCCATGAGTGAGATGCGAAACTGTTCGGATTTTCTGCGACGCACAATTCACCTGGTCGATCCGCGGGTCGTTGTCACGCTGGGAACGGTTGCGCTTGATGCGCTGAAACTGGTTCACTATCATGACTTCAACCTGAAGAATGACGCGGGCAGGATTCGTAATTGGGATGGTCGCCGGCTGGTGCCGCTTTATCATCCCAGTCCGCAGGTCCTGATTACCAGTCGGAAGGAAGCTGCGCAGTTGAGAGACTATCAGGTTGTGCGCCGGGCGATTGGGCGAGTCGCGCAGTCGTGGTAGGCGGCTGAAAAATGCGTCACGCAGAGTAGATCTTTCTCTGTGAAACAAGGGTATAGCTTCTTGTTTTTCCAGTAAGAAAGAGGCGCGTGTTCTAAAGCCCGATTCATCGGGCTTGCCCGAAGGGTTATTAGGCCGGCCGTTCGACGGCCGGATGCGACGGCGACGATGAGGGAAGAGCGCGCTTCAGCGTGCTTCCCGGGCCCGCCCGGGCTTTAGCCGCCGCGGCCAGGCTGGCTAAAAGCCCGCGACGAGAAGGAGGCTGAAAGCCCCCTTAAGAATTCATGACGCCACTTTACCCAGCCGTAGAACGGCTGGGCTAGTAACCCTTCGGGAAAGCCGCATGAATGCGGCTCGGTGGAAAGGCCGCGACTCGCGTCGATACTTTTTCAGCAACCGGCTAGTGCCTGCGTCATAGCCGCGATGCAAAATGAGTCATTCAAGATGAGTGAAGGCATCCCATCAACCCAATACTCAGCCGTCCGCGATGGCGGCGCCGGCGTGATCGATCTGTCTTCGCGTGGACGTCTGCTCGTCAGCGGTTCGGAAGCGGTCATGTTTCTCAACGGGCTGATCACGAATGACATGAAAACGCTGGCAGTGAATTCGTGGATGCCGGCTGTGTTCCCGAATGTGCAGGGGCGTCTGCTGGCCGCGGCGCGGATCATTCATCGCGCAGATGGATTTCTGATCGACACCGAAAACGCCACGCTTGAGACAGTCGCGAAATTGCTCGAACGCTTTACTCTTGCGGGTGACTTTCGCGTTACGGACGTAACCAGCGAGATGGGGATGCTTTCAATTCAGGGAAAGAATTCTGCCGAAGTGACTCGCGAGGCGCTTGGGGAAATGGCCGCGAATGTCGGGCGCCAACAAGTCGTAACAACGAAACTCGGGAACGGCACGAACGTGACAATCATCCGCGCCACGCACACGACCGAAGACGGTTTCGATTTCTTCATCAGCGCGAACGAAGCCCGAAACTTGCACGAGTCTTTGACCAAAGCCGGCGCGCAGCCGGTAGGCCCCGACGCGCTGGAAACCTTGCGCATCGAAGCGGGCATTCCACGGTATGGTGTCGATATGGACGAAACGAATGTCGTAACGGAAACTAATCTGGACTATGCGGTAAGCTTCACCAAAGGCTGTTACATCGGTCAGGAGATCATCGCGCGCATCAAGTATCGCGGCCACGTCGCCAAGAAACTAACCGGGCTGATCTTTGAAAATGAAGTCGCACTGGAAAGCGGCGCTAGGATTCTTTCCAGCGATGACAAAGAGATTGGCCGCGTGACCTCGTTGGCATTCTCGCCCCGGCTCAAGCGAACCATCGTGTTGGGTTATGTGAAGTACGATTATCTCGGGCCAGGAACGAGCGTGAAAGTAGTCTCTGCGGATAGAGAACTTCCGGCGGTAGTTGCAGAGCTACCGTTTATTCGAGGAAGTTGGTATTCGGATTGAGGCTCCGTTAGGAGCGGAATGTCTATAGCTCCGGCGGCGACTATCGACCAAGCTCCGGAGCGGAACATAGAATGGTACCGATGCAACGTTTCGCTCCTCCGGAGCTCGGAAAATATTGTGAAGACTGCGTGCTATAAATATTTCGTGCCTACGGCACTAAAGAATAATACAACCGGCGCAGGTCGGGTTTCAGGTCATGTCTGACAAGCAAATCAACAACGAGGAATCGGAAGCACAAGAACTCGATCAGGCCGAGCTGGCCCACTCGATCATCGAGTCGCTACTCGAACACACACGAGTGGTCAGCGACCTGATCGCGGTGATGGCCCAGGCCCTCGACCAGGACACCACCAAGGCGCTGACCCTCACCGCGCAGTGGCAGGCTTATCTGGAAAGCCGCCGCAAAATGGAACATACCCGCGAGGATGTCGAGAAGTTTGCTGAGGCGATGAAGAAGCTCGGCGACGATCACTCCTAGCCACTCCTAGCCACTCCTAGCGCGCAATTAACCACGAAGCCACAAAGGGCACAAAGACCAGGAAAGGAATTGCCAACCTGGGGTTGGCGAACGCGCTCAATCGGGTTTGCGCTTAGTGTTCTATGTGGCCTTGTGGTCAAAAAAAAGCGTCAGAAGTGCAGCTCAAACTTGCCACGCACGGACGTGCCCAGACTGTTGAAGAATTCGCCGACCTGCAGACTGCCCGTATTGTTTTGAATATCGCGTGGGTTGAAGTGGTTAGTGATGTTGAAAATGGCGACGCCGGCCCGAGCGCGCTTATCAAGGAAGGGAACCTTAAAGCCCTTGAGGACCTGCGCATCAAGCGAGATGAACGTCGGAAAACGTCCAGCCTGATTCCGCGCGCCGATAAAGTCCAGCCGGTCATTGACGAGTGAGAACGGGAAGCCGGAGCGAATCTCCAGCGACGGCGAGATCGTAATTTCGTACCGCGCCTTTATTTCTCCGTAGGCAAGGAAACGATGAGGCGCGTCGAACGGAAGCGGTCCGTACTGGTTCGGCCGAATGACCAAAGCCGGAAAATCGCCAAGGAAATTGTCCGCTGTGTTCAAATCACCGCGCGCCCTCGACCAGACATAAGAGATGTTCCAGTTGTGGAAACGTTCGCTGTTGTAAGCGACCAGCGCTTGCAGTTCGCGATATTGAGACCGGCCTCTACTGGTGAGAACGAGGGTTCCGTTGGCTAACCTGCCCAGGCGCGGGATAATGATCGGCTCGTTCACCGTCGAGCGTTGGAGATATCCCAAGCGGGCGGTCAAGTGCCTGCTTAACCCACGATCAATTTGGACGCTCCAGCGTGTACTCTGAGCATCGTACAGCGGACCTCTAATCGCGTTCTTGAAATTGCGAGGGCCGTCAGTAACTGTCACGCCATCGAGGGCAAACGTAGTGACCACGCGCTCGGGGAAACGCGTCGGAGCCAAAACTCCCGCGAGAGTTCTGTCGATTGGCTGGTCATCATCATCAAGGTTTTGAAAATCGAAGTACCTGGACGAAAGCAGACTCCGCGCATAGAAGAGGCCGATTCCGGCGCGAACGATTGTGCGGTCGTCCTTGAACGGAAGATACATGACCGCCAGGCGAGGCGAGAAGTTAATCGCTGAGGCAATACTGTCACGATCCAGACGAAAACCCGCGTCAATGGTCAGGCTTCTGGCAATCACCCAACGATCTTGAGCAAAGGCGCCAAACTCCATCAGCGATCGATCGATGGAGGTCGGTCCGGTAAAGTCTATACGCTGGCTGAGAGTTTGATCTCCGCGACGGATCAGGATGGGTCGGAAGCTGAACACGCCGGACATGGTTGTTCTGTCAAATTCAGCGCCCAGCTTTATTGAATGCTGACCGCGGAGGGACAAAGGGTGCGCGAAATAGTTCTCCTGCAACTGCAAGCGACGCGATGAGCGCCGCGTGTCCGCGAAATAGTTACCCGTGTTGCCATCCGGCAGAATCGTGAGTGGTTGCGATCCCTGGCCGAATGCGTTGAAGTCAAACGTCTTGTAGCTCACCAGTGAAGCCAGGAACGATTCATCGTGGAAGATCGACTGTTCCGAGAGAGAGAAGAGTTCGCCGCGCTGTTTTGTGTTTGGCGTGGTTGCCTGGGGGTTGAAAGTGTTCAGTCCGACGTACCGCACCTTTTCA
>JBGPWS010000073.1:0-14706 GCA_041492345.1 Pyrinomonadaceae bacterium
CGACGGCCACGCTCACGATTAATGATGACGTGACCGAGCCACCCACGAATTCAATAGACGACGCGAGCAATTTCGTGCGCCAGCACTATCACGATTTCCTTAACCGCGAACCTGATGCCAGCGGCCTCGCTTTTTGGACTAACCAGATTACTTCCTGCGGTTCAGATCAGGTGTGTATCGAAATCAAGCGGATCAACGTTTCAGCTGCTTTCTATATCTCGATTGAATCCCACGAGACCGGTTATCTGGTCGAGCGCATTTACAAAGCTGCCTATGGCGACGCCACCGGCTTGTCGACCCTGGGCGGAGCGCATCAGTTCAGTGTGCCAATTATTCGGGTCAACGAATTCCTGCCGGACACGCAGGAGATTGGTCAGGGTGTAATCGTTGGACAGGGGAATTGGCAGCAACAAATTGAGACTAACAAACAGGCTTTCACCGCAGAGTTTGTGCAGCGCTCACGGTTCACTACTGCCTTCCCGGCGTCGATGACTGCGGCGCAGTTTGTTGACACGCTGAACACGAATGCGGGTAATCCGTTGTCACAGACAGAACGCAACCAACTGGTAAGCGATCTTTCCACGAACGTCAAGACACGCGCGCAAGTGCTGCGAGCGGTAGCTGAAGATCCGGACTTGAACAGCGCTGAGTTTAACCGCGCGTTTGTGTTATTCCAGTACTTCGGTTACCTGCGACGAAATCCAAACGACCCACAGGACACAGACTACACCGGTTATGACTTCTGGCTGACGAAGCTCAACCAATTCAACGGCAACTTCGTTAACGCAGAGATGGTTAAGGCATTCATCTCCTCGGGCGAGTACCGGCAAAGGTTTGGGCCTTAAGTGCGAGGGATTCATCCACTCGTAGTGTTCATGGTGGTTGGTGGGGTGATGCGGCTTGCCGTCGCACAAAGCGCGGGGTCCCCGGCGCGGCAGCCGCGCTGGGGTGGTCGACTCCGGCTTACCGTGGAGACTGGTTAATTCTCTTGAGGCTGCGCCTCAATTTCTGAGGCATAGCCCCCAGAAGGTTTTGAGGAGCTACCCGGAAAGGCGAAGCCTTTCCGCCATGTGCTGCGGCAAAGCCGCTTCGCTTGCAACTTTCATTACTTTCGCGTTTCAAGCCTTCCATTTACAATGCGTCCTTCGACAAGTGCTCTTTGCTAAGCTTACCTGCGTACCTTTGGTTTAGCACTTTGCGAGATAAGCCTCCCGTTCTCTTGGAATATCGCCTTTAGAATCTCTGTCGCGTCTTCGAGATGAACTTCATACAGAAGCAGCTTCTGATCGAAGCGTTCGACTGTCTGCGTCTCGATAATCTTGTAGCCGCCGAACTCTTTGGAAATCGCCGCGCGAACATCTATCGGCAGTTTGGCTCGTGTAATGGTGGTTTCAGTCTCCAGCCACTTTCCGATGGAATCGAACTTGGCCGCGACTTCGACACCACTCAGCTTGAACTCTGCTTCGTAGTTGCGATCACTCTTGAGTTTCCATTCCACTTTCCTCACGCCGGGAAACTTTGCTTCACAAGATTGCCTGACTATGGCAGGAACCTTGTCCGCTGACATTTGCTGGGACAAAGCCATCGAAGAAATAGACGCCAGCATAATCAACAATCCCGCGATCTCATTCATTTTCGATTTCCTCTGATTGATTGTCTGCGGCTGCATCAGCTCGGGTTAGCCGATCCACAAATTACGCTCATCACAGTTTCGCCAGCCGTACAACTAAAACTTCAAACGAAAAGAGAATTGCAGTCTTCGCGGCGGTTGCGCGGTAATGGCTCGGCCGAAGAAAGGTGAACTGAGGTTGCCGATGAAGCTGCTGTAGTTTACTTCGTTCAGGACATTGAATGCATCCACGGCCAAAGTCGCTTTCACCCCTTCGTCTTTCTTCTTGCCTCTGCGCACAGAGAAATCCCGCGACCAACGAAGATCGAGATCCGCGTACGCAGGACCCTGCAAACTGTTTCTTGCCACGCCTGAAAGACGTGCGTTGGCGGTGCCGGTGTGAAACTGATCGAGACCCGTAGTCAGCGTGTAAGGCTGCCCCGAATAAAGCGAGACAGAGACACCAAGATTGAACAGTTTTCCGGGGTTGATAGTCCCAAACAGTTCAAAACGATGGCGACGATCAAAATCAGAACGGCCCCACTCGCCTGAAAGGTCATAAGCGTTGGGCGGAAAGTAACTAATGCCACTCGTGTTGTCGTGAGCCGACGATAAGCGGTATTGCGCCATGCCGTTGAAGAAACGGGTGACGTTACCTCGCAGAGTGATCTCGAGTGCGTCCGTAACCCTTCGCCCCTCGGATTCGATCTCGCGCAGCACTCCAATCGAGGAATCGGGCCGGGAAGAGTAATTAGGCGGTAAGGGCGCGTTGATGTCGCGGGAACGAAATTGATCCACTCCGCGCGAACCGAGATAAGTAATTGCCAAGGTAGTTGTTTTCTGAAGCTGCCGTTCCAGGCTGAAGCTGTACTGGATGGTGTAAGGAATGTTGATTTTCGGTTCCAATCGGGTCACGCTGACAGGTTGAGCGCTCAAGGTTAGGTTCGCGCCCAGCGGATCAGGGTAGGTCGGATTCAGAATCACATATTGTCGCAGTCTCGATCCATTGAATAGCAAGATATCCTGAATCGGCCGAGCACCGGAACGATCGTTGAAAATCCCGGCACCGCCGCGGAAGACCGTTTTTTGACTGTTGCCTGGAGCATAGGCAAATGAGAAGCGCGGTGCAAAATTGTTGTTGTCGTGAAAATAATTCTGCCAGTCATAACGCAAACCGAATGAGAGCGTGAGATTCTTGCGCAGATGGTATTCATCCTGAACAAACAACCCTATCTGCTTTTCGAGAAAAACGATGTGCCCGTTCCCCTGTTGTTGCACAAACGAGAAAGGGCGACCTTGGGCGTAATCGGCCAAAGTTGAGAAGTAGAACGTGCCCGCAGAGTTGATATTGTTGTCGAAACCGCGACGGCTCAGATCCGGAATGTTAATCCCGCCTTTGATCAGGTGTTTGCCGGTTGAATAAGAGAGCACCTCCATCAACTGCGCATGGTATTCCGTCCGTAGGTAATCGGCCTGCGCACCGCCGCCGGTAAAAGCGTCAAGCACGACAATTCTACGACTACGCGTGACGCTTTCAGCGGATTGCTTTTCAACGCCGAGCAGAAGACGAAAGTTATTAACCACCTTAGGTGAGAGCACGGTCTGCTGGCTATAGGTGATCTCCTCCTCAATGTTGCGAGAGTCAACACCAGCTTCTGCCAGGGTGGTCCCGCCGACGTTCTGATTATTTACGCTCTCGACCAGCAACGATTCGCGAATGGAAACCGTATTAGTTTCGCTGAGCGAGTGACTAATTTGACCGGCAAGCAGCAAAGTACGCGACGGCGCAGGGACGTTTGCCCTGATTGCTCCCGCCAGTCCCTCGGCAACGACTACTGATTGGAGATCCTCTTGTTTACGGCTTACCGAGAATAGAAAAGAAGTCTTCTTGCTACGCCGGATGGGCCCGCTTAGATAACCTTCATAGATTTGCCGCTGCTCCGGCGGGCGCGTAAGCGCAAATGGATCCCGGGCGTTGAGATGGGCGTCGCGAAAGATAAAGTTAAAAGTTCCGTGGTATTCAGGCGAACCTGGCTTCGTAGTCACCTCGATGCGACCGCGACCGGGACGTTGATATTCGGCCGAGTATGGATCTTGATTGATTTTGATCTCTTTAATTGCGGAAGGAGAGACCCCGAGATTATTAACCTCCATTCCATTCACAACGAGCGTGACTCCATTGGTACCAATGCTACCGGGATCAAGGAATCGCGACATTGCGCCGATGTAGTCCTGATCGAACACGGGAAGATTGCTCAATGACTGCTCAGTCAAAGCGACGGTATCCTTATTGTCGCTCGCTTCCGTGCTGATTTTAGCGGGCTCGCTGGTTACGGTCGTTTCCTGACGCAAACTGGCGATCGCCATTACCACTTGCAGTGGTGCGGGAGATTGGGAACCAACAGCCACATCGAGCAGGGTCGTTTCGAATCCTTGATAGGACACGTGAAGTTGATACTTGCCGGCCGCAATCCGCTTGAATTCAAAACGCCCCGCCTGATCGGTAGTCGTGGATTGTGCTTCGGGGGTGTTTGGAGCGCCCAAGTCAACCCGCCCTCCGACAATGGCAGCGCCTGCTTGATCCTGGACCACTCCCGAGATTGAAAAACGCGCAGAAGGTAACTGCGCATGGCCCGTGAAAGAGCAGATTAGAACCAAAGCTGCAAGCAATGCCGCGCGACCCATTGGTTTAAAGTTTTCCAGGGTACCTACCCAAAAGTGACTCAAGACAAAATCGAACAATCATCAAATTGAGATTCTCTTGAAGAGCGAGTCACGATTATACCATTTGCCATGACCTCGGCAGAGTGGGGACTAGCTGTTGAATGCGCGCTAACTAGGGTGAGGCTGAAAGCTTCGCCCCGCGCGCCTTCAATGGCCGTATAGGAAAGCGGCGATGAAAGGGTTACCATCGGCTTCTTCCTTTTCGCAGTAATGTAAGGGTCTATTTTATTTCTTATTGAGGGCGCGCTAATTTCTCTCCGTTTGGCCCCACCTGAATTTCGGAACGCTTCGTTCCTGTCTTCACGGGTGCTTCGTACGCCACCAGCTTCCCGCCTTTGGTAAGGGACTCAATCTTGCCGATCATTCCGGCTCCCGCAGCCTTCCTGAGCCCATCCTGCACAGCCGCCGGCAACGAATCCATTGTCACTTCTTCTTCGACCTCGACGACTTTGCCGTTCTTGTCCATCGAGATGTCTTTGGAACGTCCGTTGACGGTGAGTTCTACTTCATAGAGTCGCTTGCCTTTTTCGACTTCAGTGGCGAATCCATTAATCGTTGCGCCCTGGCTTTCGGTTGCGACGGTCTTCTCAACCGCGGGCGGCAACTGTTCCCGCTTGAGCTTCTTCTCCTGCGCTTGAGCTACTGAAACTGTCGCGAGTCCAATTAACAGAGCCGCGAGGCTGAGCTTACGAAATAGGTTCATTTGTTTTGTCTCCTTTTGGTTCGACTAATTCAAAGAAAGTTTATGCCTCTCTGACGTTAGAGAGCGGGCGCACCCGTTGCAAGCGTTTCGACAGGCAGCGTGACTGCCACATTTCCACCGGCGAGCCTTCACCCATGATGCCGTAACCGGTGACAGCGACTAACAACATCGCCGTTCCAATCTTCAGGGTCATTTGCGTAGCGCATCCTAGCACGGCGAACCTTAACGGAAGATGAACAAGCTTAAAGAGCTTGATCGCCCCACTGCTTTGACCGTTCCCGTTGATGGGCTTCATGAGAACTGTTAGAACGGATAAGATTTCCGGCGATGTCCTTACATCCTGACTTTCCATCTTCACCTTACGAACCGCTCATTCCGGAACAATGATGGTTTCCGGCTGACGAGGCGCTAAGGGAGACCGCTTACGAAAAACTTTTGCCCCCTCTGGTCGCGAAGATTCGAGAAGAGGTCTTTGCATGGCGCGCAGCTAACTATGCCGCTGCTTCCGAAACAATCAAACCGGGTGGGAGACGGTCCTGGAAAACAATAAGCAGGCCTTCGCCACAGAGTTTGTGCAGCGCCCACGCTTTGTGTCCGCGTTCCCTACCTCGATGACACCGGCACAGTTTGTTGACACGCTTTTCGCGAACACCGGCGTGGTCCCATCATCGAGCGACCGCACCTCGGCCATCGACGAATTCGGTGCGGCTGCGAACACGGCCGACGTGGCCGCACGGTCGCGCGCCTTGCGTCGTGTAGCAGAGAACGCAACCCTGGCGCAGCAGGAATTCAATCGCGCGTTTGTGTTGATGCAGTACTTTGGTTATTTGAGAAGAAACCCAAACGATGCGCCCGACATCGATTATCAGGGTTACAACTTCTGGCTGAACAAGCTCAACAGCTTTAAGGCAACTTTGTGAACGCTGAAATGGTCAAGGCCTTTGTCACTTCAATCGAATACCGGCAACGGTTTGGACAGTGAAGGTAGCTACTCATCCGCAGATTACGCAGATCTGCGGTGGTGGTGAGCAGTACACCGAAGGCGCGAGTTCGCGGCTTTGCCGCCGCCCCGTGCGGTAAGCCTGCGGCTTACCGTCAGGTTTGGTTGACTATTTTCGAGGCTGCGCCTCGAATTGCTTGAGGCGCAGCCTCAAGCAATCATTCAGAAGAAAGCCACCCCGGAAAGGCGAAGCCTTTCCGCACTGTGCGGTGGCTGAGCCATGAAATCTGATTGAAATAAGCTTTACTACCTGGAAGCTACCTCTTTCAAGAGTGTTCCGTCAGGATCAATCTGAATAGAGGTTGGCTGTCCCTTGATGCGTACGTGCGCCGACGCGAGTTTGCCCTGAGGCCAGATCGTAATCCGCTGCTTCGTCTCGCCGTTGGTGATTTCAATAGGTACCGGATCGAGAAAGGCTTCGCCGCTCTGTATTTGCTTAAGCATGATAGTCAACGAGTCCGCCCTGGAATCCGAAGACAACTCGTAAACCGGATGACCCGCGCCGTAAACCCACCGGGCAAAAAACTCTTTCAGGTTCTTTCCTGAAGATGTTTCCACGGCGCGGCGCAAATCTTCAGTCGTCGCGTTGGCATCGCGATGGTCGTTGTAGTAATCGCGCAAGCCCTTGAAGAATGCTTCGTCCCCAATGCGCTGGCGGAGCATGTGCAGGACCCACGCGCCCTTCTCATAATTGTTTGGATTGAGGAGCTTCATCAAATCTTGTGTCTCGGTATCATGAATGGGAGCGTTGCGCTGCTTTTCATAATTGAAGTACCGGGCGGCAGCGTCTCGCAGATAGGCACGAAACGCCTGGTCGCTTTCATGCTTTTCAATGAATAGTCCGGCAAAATATGTAGCAAAGCCCTCGCTTAGCCAAAGGTCGGCCCAGGTCGATTCGGTAACCGAATCGCCAAACCATTGATGAGCGATTTCATGAGCCACAACATCTTCGATACGCGTAGGGATGCCAAAGCGGGCGCTCATCTTGTCGTTGCTGCGAAGGTCGAACAGCGTTCTGGCGAAAACAATGGCACCGGAGTTTTCCATGCCGCCAAAGCGCGTCGCGCCGATAATTAAGGCCAGCTTTTCGTACGGATAGGGCGCAACCGTCTGGCTAAAGAAGGCCAGCGCCGGCGCGGCTGGCGAGAATCCCCTGGGCGCATATGCTGCGTCTTTTTTCGCCACATAGTAAGAGAGCGGCGTCACTGTTGGCTCACTCGCATCGATCCTCGCGCCTTCGCTAACGGCAATCACCATGCAGTAGGCCGGAATCGGTTTCGTCTCGTCGAATTTCCAAAGGGACGGCGCGGCTCCATTTCTGGTCGTGGTGACAAACTTGCCGTTAGCAACCACCAGTTCGCGAGGAGGCGCTGCGACGGTGAATGAAACCGTAGCCTTTGCCGATGGATGATCGAGGCACGGAATCCATTGATGGACGCGGTTGGGCCAATTGTCGCCCGTCGCTGAGGGTTTGCCATCGCGATCATTGGCGAATATCAGACCATCCTTCGGTCGCCCGTGATAGTTAACGGTAATGTTGAGTTTGTCGCCGCGATGCGCAGCGCGGTCAAGCATAACGTCTATTAGGTCGGGCCCGCGCTCAAAACGAACTGGAGAGCCGGACACTAAAACCGAGTCGATCGGCATCTCCCCAAAGTCCAAATCGATCCTGGTCAAATTAGCTGCGAGGACTTCCAGAGTAATCTCCGCACGGGCGGACGTGATGGCGGTGATCTGATCGTTGAAGGAAATCGCGACGTCGTAATGTAGCGGCCGCCAGGTATCGACTAAGCGCTCGCGACGCTGGGCCGCGGCGCTCAAGGAAAGAAACGCGAGGAAGAGGACAGCGAGCAGAGACAACCCCCCCGTCCTGACCTGCGAAGTTTTCAGTGTGATCGAGTTATGCATGTGTGGTCGCCTTTGCAGAAATCCTTGTCTATCGGATCCCAAGCATTAAGAGCGCCGACCGATCCGCGACCTCGCCACCGCTTTCAATCCATTGCTGGTAAGCGATGCGCTCGACATCGGTAACCGGACGGTTTCCCAAAAGCGCCGCCGGGGTGCGCTCAAATGCGCGTGCCGTTAAGGCCATATGTGGATTACGAACGTGAAGCCAGGCGGGCTCAGCCAGCGCCCGCTCAGCAGATTCGACATCCGGAAACAATTCTTCGTAAGCCAGTAAATGCCAGATGGTCCCGAAGTCGCGTTGGTCGATGGCGATTACGCGCAACAAACCAAATCCGCTTTCGAGCTGAAAGATTAGATCATCACCGGGAGCGAAAGTCTGGGTCATGACTTCCTTATTGTAGCGCAAGCTGTTAGCTTGCGCGCAAACGCGGGATCCCCGCCGGGGCAGCGCGGGGTCCCCGGCCGAGCATCTCGGCTGGGGTGCCAATCCCGGTAGGGTACTTACAGTTGGCGTTACCTAATCGCTGGCGATCAATTGAAAATTCGCAATCGCGACTCTACAATGCCGAACCAGCTTGGATCGATTCAACACGAGTGGAGATTACTATGAAGTTCTCGGCGCGAGCGAAGACGCTGCGCCGCGTGAGATCGAACGTCTTTACAAGCGTTTGGCCCACCAGCGTCACCCGGACCGCGGCGGCACGGAAGACGACATGAAGGCGCTGAACGAGGCCTATCAAGTGCTGCATGATGAAGCGAAGAGAAAAGAATATGATTCGCAGCGAAGGTCTCCGGTCGCACAGCCTGCCGCAATTCACGTCACGCCGGCAGTGCGCGATGTCGGAGTTTACGGCCAGTTACTGAGTGCGCTGCTCTGCATGCTAATGGGTTTAATGCTTCTGTTTTTGGTGCACTTTAATGGTTTGTGGTTTCTTTGGCCACTCTCAATCCTGGCAATGGGCGTAGTTCTTTTCGGCGTGATCATAGCGCATGCGGCAATGACCAACGCCCGCGAGTCGTTTGCTGCGCGGCATCCGGCCAGACGCTTTCGGGTCGTCCAGGAGATCGCCTTCTGGTCGCTCATTGGCGTTGGCGGCTATGGCGTTTATCTGGTTCTGACTACCATCTAGGTTGAAAAGCGAAGGCGTTCATGGTCACAGGTCTTGATCTTCTTTTCCTCGAGGTGAACAACCTTGAAGACTCACTGGCGTTCTATCATGACCGGCTTGGTTTCGAAATCGAATCACACAATCCAGAAGCAGAACCGCCTATTGCTTCCGTGCGCGCGGGCTCGTTACGAATTACTCTGGTGCAGCAACTCGAAACAATGCTAAAGCGTGGTCGCGGGGTGCACTTCGTTCTCGGTGTAAGCGATGTGGATCAGTTTCACGAGGGATTGAGAACGAGCGCGGTGCAGATCAGCGAGCCCACGGATGAAGGCTGGGGAGGACGATTTGTCAGCTTGCAAGACCCCGATGGCTATCGGTTGTTTTTCGTCACCTGGGACAGTCAGAATCGCACCTGAGAGCGTCAGTGATTTGGCCATTTGTGAAAGAAGGGTTCCAAAATGAACTATCAACACATCGAAAATCTCTTGATTCGTTATCGTGGTCAGTCTGTCATTATCAAGACGGCGTCGGGTGGCGTTTACGACGGATCGATCAGTGATGTCACTAACGATTACGTGTCTTTGAAAACAAAAGGCGGAGATGACGAGGACAACCTGATCATCGTTTTACTGCACAGCATTGAGTCTGTTTCACCACAGGCAAAGTGATAGGATCTATCACGAAAAGTGATTCGATCCTGCTGGCGAAATTCGGCCTTATGAACGCGGAAAAAATCCATAGTTTTGGTTGCATCTTTTGGGCGACTTGTGCATAATCATGCCGCGCCCGCCTCCCCGGTGGGCGAAGTGGTCGCGTGGGGTGAGGACACGTGGCCTTAGGGTGGGGCTTGTGGGAGGGCCCCGCCCGCTTTATTTTTTGGGGCCCCCGGATTTTTCGAGAGCTGATCCTTCTCCGCCAATGGGCCGACTTACCTTCTGAAGATCAGTCGTTGGACTTTCCAGAGAAGTGGAATAATATACGGCACGAAGATGAACTCGATCTTATTCGGCTTGGAATAAATGAAGCAGCAGGCCACCCCGTAGGTGGGCGCTTCGCCACAGTCGCCGCTTTACCAAGCGCACCGCTGTGGCATTTTTCGCGCCGCCATTAGGGAGTGGGTTTGCTGCCGCGATGAAAAATGGCCTCATTAAAGCGTCTGCTGGTCGGTAGTCCGATCAGGACAGCACGCTTAGCACACGAGCGACTGACTAAGAAGACTGCCCTGGCGATCTTCGCTTCGGACGCACTCTCTTCCACTGCATATGCAACTGAACAGATCCTGTTGGTACTTGCGGCCGCTTATGTCGCTGGTCAGGCGAACGCGTTTGGTCGAGTTGTTCCCATCTCGATCGCAATCGGCATCCTGCTGGTAATCGTTACGATCAGTTACCGACAGACTATTTATGCGTACCCTTCAGGCGGCGGCGCATTCATTGTCGCAAAGGACAACCTGGGGACACTGCCGGGTTTGGTCGCGGGCGCTTCGCTACTCGTCGATTATGTTCTGACCGTCTCAGTCTCCACAGCAGCCGGAGTGGAGGCCATCACTTCAGCGGTGGTGGGAACACGTTTCGAGGGTTTGCACGAACATCGTGTTCTGCTGTGTCTTTTTTTTATCACGTTCATCATGATCGCGAACTTGCGGGGCGTTCGAGAAGCGGGATCACTGTTCGCGGCACCCAGCTATGCGTTCGTCTTCAGTTTTCTGTGCTTGATCGTGTACGGGCTGGTCCGCTACTACCTGAATCCGGGAATCGCTCCCGTGCCCAATGAGGTCGATCTAAAGATCGCCGAAGGTTATCAGGCCCATCCTTTGAATATGTTCCTGCTGCTCGGAGCATTCGCTAATGGCTGCGCGGCGCTGACCGGAATCGAAGCAATATCAAACGGAATACAAGCATTCAAGCAACCGGAGTCCAAGAATGCCGCCACCACACTCTCATGGATGGCGGCGCTTTTGATTGTGATGTTTTTGGGCGCCAGCATGCTCGCCCACCTTTTCAACATCCATCCGCTGGAACATGAGACCGTGATTTCGCAGATAGGGCGCATTGTTTTCACGGGCCACTTTGGTTGGTTCTATTACGTGGTCCAGGCAACGACCGCGGCAATCCTGATTTTGGCTGCCAATACCTCGTTTGCCGGCTTTCCTCGTCTTGCGTCACTGCTTGCCAGGGATCGCTTTCTGCCGCGACAACTCGCGAACCTTGGAGATCGGCTCGTCTTTTCGAACGGCATTGTCTTGCTCGCGGTCTTTTCCGGCGTCCTGGTCTGGGCGTTTCGCGGCGACACCAGCCGGCTGATTCCGCTGTACGCAGTGGGCGTTTTCCTTTCGTTTACGTTGTCCCAGGCGGGCATGGTTGTGCACTGGTGGCGGGAAGGAAAGGCTCTGGAGACCGGGAAAGCTTCATCCAGCGAACCTGCGGCAGAGGAGAAATCGCCTTGGAGAAAGTCTCTCGTAATAAACGGCATTGGAGCCATAGTCACCTTCGTCGTGCTGATGGTCTTCATTCTTACCAAGTTCCTGCACGGCGCGTGGATCGTCGTAGTTTTGATTCCCCTGCTGGTTCTGATGTTTCTAAAAATTCACAGACATTACTTTCAAGTCGCCCAACAGCTTTCCACTGAGGGTCTGGAAGGGCTGCGGCCGATTCATCACGAAGTAATCGTGCCGATCTCAGGAATCCATCGCGGAGTTATTGCCGCGCTTGAATACGCGAAATCGATCGCCCCTCATCACGTCACCGCTGTCTACGTAAACCTCGACGACGAGGCGACGCAAAAACTGCGAGAGAAATGGCAGCAGTGGGGCTCAGGAGTGAATTTGGTCGTGGTGGCTTCACCGTATCGCTCGTTGCTGCGCCCCTTTCTCAATTACGTTGATCGCGTGAAGCGCAGTTCTCACGGTGAGGTTGTTACCATTGTGCTCCCCGAGTTTGTCCCGGCAAAGTGGTGGCAGAACCTGCTACACAACCAGAATACGCTGTTCCTAAAGGGAGCTTTGTTATTCAAAAGAGGAGTTGTGGTAATAAATGTGCCGTACCATCTCGAGCATTGATAAGCGGAAATTAGAGGCTGCGGTGCTTTGATAGCCTAGGCGGTCGCGCTCATTGCCCGGCTGGCGAGGAAACAAGACCGGCAATAGACGGGGCGCCCTTGCGAAGGATAAAAGGGGACGGTGGTTTGTTCGCTGCATTGGGCGCAGGTGACGGTTACTTCAATTCGCTGCTTGACTCCGGAAACCTGGGCCGCTGATATCGCCGCGAGCCGATCGTTCTTAGCTTGTTTGCACGGCTTACAACGTTTCGGTTCGTTCTTCAGACCTTTGTCGTGAAAGAACACTTGTTCGCCAACAGTCCAAATGAATGGCTCGCCGCAATCGACGCATGTGATCGATCGATCCTGAAAGTCAGACGTCTGCTCAGTTCCGATCTCTCCCGTCCTGCTGTCTGACATTTCGGTTTCCCTCCCCGGTTGAGTGACGCCAAAGGACAGGCACATAACTTCGTAGGCTGTACGAGGAAGCCGCGAAAAACTAAACTGGCGCTGGTTCGCTGGTGCTGTTTCTGGCGAGCACAGAAGCGGCGGCCACAGCGGCTGCACTTATATGACTATGACCTGTCTCTGTCAAGCGTTTTTGCGGAAAATGTTTTTCAACAATTGTTGAGGGCTGCTCCTCTTCGGCTTCATTGATCGTAGTCGACGTTGACCGGCATCCGGCGCGATTACAAAACTCTTGAGAAGATGAGAATTCTGGTTATCGGTTCAGGGGGACGAGAGCATGCGCTGATTTGGGCGCTACGCAGACATACCACTCAACCACTCGAACTCTTCTGCGCGCCCGGCAATGCCGGCATAGCACAAATGGCCGAGTGCATACCGACTGGCGTTAACGATATCGCCGCCCTGACCTCCTTTTCCGAAGCATCAGGTATTGATCTAAACATCGTTGGACCGGAAGCGCCTTTAGCTGCCGGGATCGTCGATGAATTCGAAAGGCGCGGGCTGCGCATCGTCGGGCCGGGAAGGGAAGCGGCGCGATTGGAATCGAGCAAGGCATTCGCGAAAGATTTTATGCGCCGCCACCAGATTCCCACTGCCCGGTACCGAATAGCTTCATCGGCAGATGAAGCGCTGGAAATTTTGCGCAGTGGTGAATTCGGTGGTGAAGCCGCACCGGTGGTTGTCAAAGCCGACGGCCTGGCGGCGGGAAAAGGCGTCATCGTGGCCGCCTCGCGGCCCGAAGCCATTAAGGCCGTCGAGGACCTGGCAGGGGGAGCGGTCAACGCGGATGCCATGCGGCGGATTATTATCGAAGAAGCGCTGGTTGGCCGCGAGGTGTCGTTGCTGTTGTTCTCGGATGGAAAAGACTTTCGTTTGATGCCGGCATCGCGGGATCATAAACGCGTCGGCGAAAACGACACCGGCCCAAACACTGGCGGCATGGGCTCGATTACGGACGCCGGCATTCTGGATGATGCGACGCGCGACCGCGTTGTTCGCGAAGTCGTTGAGCCAACCTTGCAGGGATCGCGCGACGAAGGTTTCCCATTTCGCGGCGTGCTATTCGTTGGCTTGATGCTAACACCCGAAGGGCCGCGCGTGCTTGAATACAACGTGCGTTTTGGTGATCCCGAAACCCAGGCCATCCTGGTACGGCTAAACAGCGACCTCTGCGAAGTCTTTCAGGCGATCAGCGAAACGCGACTGGGCCAGCTTGAGATCGGCTGGTCCGATGATGCTTCCGCTTGTGTCGTACTCGCCGCCCGTGGTTATCCGGCAAAGCCGGAAATCGGCTCGGTGATAGACGGCTTGGCTCTGGCTGAGCAAGGCGGAAACCGCGCCGTCTTCCATGCCGCCACTTCACGCGGCCAAAACGGAGAGTGGCTCACTGCAGGAGGCCGAGTGCTCGGCGTCACGGCGAAGGGAGAAACTCTCGACCTGGCCTTATCACGCTGCTACGAGGCGATCGCCAACATTCACTGGGACGGAATGCATTACCGGCGCGACATCGGCCGTCCACAGGGCCTTCGCTAGCTTGGCAAGCAGGCCGTCCAAATTTCAGGGATTTTCTCGTTGTCCTCTGCGCACTGCCTTCTGCCCGCTGTTATTTGCTATACTCCCGACCAAAATCGGTTGAAAATGCAACCGTGTGCGCTAGTGTTTCGTACTATTCGACGGCGTGCCAGCGTTTTCGACGACCGCTTTGAAATCTGACCTGAATCTGATTTAGCCGGAGGATGAAATGGGACTGTGGACTAGGATGAAGCGTTCGATGCGTGCGCTTTTTGGCGGAATCGTCGAAAAGACAGAGGATCCAGAGCTCATACTTCAACAGACAATTCGCGACATGCGCGATCGGATCCCGGACCTTAATAATTCGGTCGCGCAAGTCATGGCTACTGAAAAGCTGCTGGCTAAGAATAAGGAGCGGCTCGAAACGCAGGTTGTTGATTTGGACTCGAAAATCAAAGCCTCGGTCAAGATGGGCCGCGACGATATCGCCACCGCCTACATCGGGCAGCTTTCGCAGGCGCAGGTGGATCTTCAGAAAACCGGCCACCAATGCGAGCATGCGCAGTTGGCATCAAAACAGGCGCTGAAGGCCCGGGACAATTATGTGATCCAAATGCAGAAGCGCAGCGCGGAAGCG
>JBGPWS010000304.1:0-5575 GCA_041492345.1 Pyrinomonadaceae bacterium
AAGTTGATTCGGGCTTGTCTTTCCAAAACCCGCGCAGCGGGTGGAAGCATAAAGCCTGGGGTGGAGCGCAGCGGAACCCCAGGTTGACGACAGGCAAGAAAACCGAGCGCGCGAAGCGTGCGATAGCGCGAGGCCTGCGATTCAATCAATTATGGACGGCTGTCGCCCACTTCGTGGGCTCCTCCCTTGTACTCCAATGATCCTGGGGTTCCGCTCCGCTCCACCCCAGGCTTTATGCTATCGCCGCGCTTCGCGGGCTCAATGCAAACCCTTCACCCAAATTGTTCAGAGGTTCCCAGCTCCTCTCACTGCCCAACTATCTTTGACTATCCTTCGCCAGCGTTGAAAGTGCCGGTGTCGGCAAATCGAAGTTCCGGGGGTTTTCTCCGACAATCGCCGCGGCAAAGAACGCGGGAACGTACGCCGCGCTTTCATTGCGAAATTGATCATCCAGCTTGTCACGGTTGGCATAAAGCGTCCAGAAATTTCTTTCGTAGTTGGTGTCGGTCTCTCGCAAGCGGCGCAGCGCATCGCGCACCCCATCCGGCCCGCGATTGTAACTGAGCAGAACGAGCGTCATGCTTTGTGAATCATCGCCGAGTTCAGCCATGCGGTCCGCGATATAGTGTGCAGCAGCGGGCGCCATCTTCTCCACGTCGCACATATCCGCGCGCGCGACGCCGTACTGCAGCGCTGTTTGCGGCAGAAACTGAAACAGGCCCTTTGCTCCGATACTGTTTTCAAAACACGGTCGATATCCCGACTCGATCATGGGCAGATAGATACCTATGACGATCGGGATTTTCCGCGCAGCGAACGCGCGCGCGATCATCGGCACCAACGGCGCCGCCCGCGCATAGATGACCTTCAGGCTTTCCTCACCCGGTTTGTCAGACGTGCTGTCCTTTCGCGCAACGACGCGGTCGACGTGCGTCTTTATTGCTCGCAAAGCTTCCTCGTTGAGTCTCACCGGACGGTCGCCCATCATTGCCGAGATACGTTGCTCCTGCTCATCAACAAAATGGAGTTGCTCAGCCGGATTCATTTCAGCGTAAAGCTTACTTGTCGTGGCGGTGACCACCCGCGGCGCTCCTGGATTACTTCCCCGCAGGCCGGCCCGCTTGTAAAGAAATACCCCGGCGATCAGGGCTGCGAGCACTAGAAGGCCTAGCACCATCAGACCGTAGCGACGATAGCCATTTGTTTCACCAAGCGCCGGCAAAGGTGAGGCGGCTTGTTCTCGAGCGAGAGTCGTTGAGGTTTTGCTGCCTTGAAGTTCCCTGCCACTGCGCATCAATTCCAGCACTACTTCCTCTGTGGACTCGATACCGGAGTCGAGTGGCTGCCTGACACTGGTCAAATCCGCGTAGAATTCCGCGGCAGTCTGATATCGTTCAGCCCTCTCTTTGCACAAAGCCTTGCCGACAATATTCTGAAGTTGCTCCATTGCCGGCGAAGAGTTTTCTTTTGGTTGAAATAGCGGCGCCGGTTCGCGCTCGAGGATTGCTACCATCGTGTCCATGCGCGTTGCGCCGGAAAACGGCGCGCGATAGACAAGCATTTCATAGAGTACGACTCCCAAACTCCAAATGTCTGTGCGCTCGTCAACCGGCAAGCCGCGTGCTTGCTCGGGTGACATGTAACCCACCGTCCCCAACACAATACCTGTTTCTGTCTGGGCTCTGGTGACCGCAGAGAATTCACCAGGCGTCTGCTCCAGAAGTTTCGCGATGCCAAAGTCCAGGATTTTTACGATGCCGTCGCTGCGCCGCATGATGTTTTCGGGCTTGATGTCGCGATGCACGATACCGGCGGCGTGCGCGGCCACAAGCGCCGAAGCAACCTGGACCCCAATATCCAAAACGTCCGTCAAGGACAGTTCGTCGTTCGCAATCAATTCGCGGATCGTTTGGCCGTCGATAAATTCCGTGGCGATGAAATGGACGCCTTCCAGCTCTCCCACTTCGTGAATCGTGAGTATGTTTGGATGATTCAGAGCTGAAGCAGCGCGAGCTTCCCTTTGAAAGCGGCGCAGGCGATCATCGTCTGAAACGAAGTAAGCAGGCAAGAACTTCAGAGCCACAAGGCGATTGAGGCGCGCGTCCTCGGCCAGATAAACTTCGCCCATTCCGCCTCCGCCAAGGCGCTCGATGATCTTGTAAGGGCCGATCTCGCGACCGATGTTGCTTAGCTCCTGACTGGTGATGAGGACGTGCGCATCCTGCGCAATGGCGGGTTCTTCAATAAAGTCAGCCGCGGCGTCGTAAGCGCTGACCAGCGAACTCGCCTCAGTCTGCAACTCTGCATCGCCCGCACACACTTCCTCCAGAAAGGCAGCGCGCTCCCGCGGGGCGCGCTCAAGTGCCGCCTGTAAGACTTCCTCGACCTGTTGCCAGCGTTCAGGAGTCATAGGAGCATTGCCAATTGTCGATTGCCGATTGATCTTCTTCTGAGTTGCGAATTCGAACTAGCTGCTTGTCCGTCATGGCCTTCAACTTTGGTCAGACGAAATCGGTAATTGGAAATTGGCAATCGGAAATGTTTTATTCATCCTTCATCCTTCGATAAAGCCAGGCCTTCGCCGCACGCCAATCGCGGCGCACGGTCATCACTGAAATCTCTAAGACCTCCGCAGTCGCTTCCAGGCCGAGACCGCCAAAGTAACGCAGCTCGACGACTCGACTCTTGCGCGAGTCGAGTTTCGCGAGTTCATCCAGCGCTTCGTCCAGGGCCACCAACTCGCTGGCGCGTTCCTGCGACATCGTCTCGGCTTCCTCGAGTGAGACTTGCCGCGCGTCAGCGCCATGTTTGGCGCAGTGCCGTCGGCGGGCGTGATCGATCAGGATGTGTCGCATGACCTGGGCAGTGACAGCGAAAAAGTGGGCTCGATTCTGCCACTCGATCTTCTTTCGCCCCGCCAGGCGCAGATACGCTTCGTTAACCAGCGCGGTGGTCTCGAGCGTCTGGCCGTTGCGCTCACGCTGCACATAACGATGCGCGATGCGCCGCAGTTCATCGTAGACCAAAGGGGTCAGCCTGTTGAGCGCAGTCTGGTCTCCCTGCTGCCAGTCAGCCAGCAGTTCTGTTAAGCCTGGCGTTGAAAGCGTCATCATCGTCTTTGTAAAGCAAGCTGTAAGAGCGCCCCACCAAGACTGCCCGGCGGGGACCCCCGCGCTTGCGCGCCCAAACTAAACAGTTTGCGTTACATCAATCCGAACAACGCCGATCTTATCATCTTTCGTGGAAGACTAATCCAAAGATGAGTTCGCCTCTGAGCAGAAAATATTTTTGATTCACTATGAACACTTTCGACGCTGTTTCTCGCTTATCAAAGTTCTTTGGTGAACACTTTCGAGCCCGCTTCTCGCTTACTAGAGTGAGAGGGCCGCTTTGAGACGGCGAGTTGCGCGGCCGAATCATCCTTGCCTTCTCCCACTGGGAGAGGGTTGGGAGAGGGCTTTAGGGAACCCGCACGCTAAGCCCCTCTTCCCCCGTCCCTTCTCCCAACAGGAGAAGGGAGGAATGAATACCCAGACCCGACCATACACCAGGAAAGTTGAGGAAAAAACTAGTGAAATTCAAAAGCATGTTGGTCTTATCGCTCACCGTATTAGTCTCTTTGTCCATGACTTCGCGTTCTTCCGGCGCTTTAACGATGCAGTCAGGAACGCTCTATCAACAGATGACGCTGACGCAACGGGCGGCTTTCGTGACCGAGAAGGCGCGCGAGGTCTCCCGGAAGATTTCCGGGAACGACTATGAATTTACGACTGCGTTTGAAATGGAGATTCAGAAAGCTGTCGATATGTATGCGCGGCGCATCGGAAACAACGCCGGCGATAGCCCGGGCAAGGGCGACGCTCGTTTTATCTTTGAGCGGGGCCAGACGGTGGCGCCAACCTTGATCAGAACATTCAAGGCACACAACGTGTCGCCGCTAATCGGGCTCTACCTTCCCCTGGTTGAATCCGAATACGTCAACATTGAATCGCCAAACTCAATGGGTGCTATGGGGATGTTTCAGTTTTTGCCGGCTACGGGAGAGCACTACGGTCTGAGCGCGGCGGGGTTGCTTGATGTAGAAAAATCTGCCGACGCGGCCGCGCGTTACATCGCGGACGGTCTCAATACATTTAGCGCGGATCGCATGAAAGAAGCTCTGGCGCTGCTGGCCTACAATCGTGGCGGGAAGAATGTGGAGCGCGATATCGCGGCTTTGGTGAACGAGCAAAACCGCGCCTGTAGTATCTGCGCCCTGACCGAGCAACGCGATAAGCTGGATAAAACCTTTCGCAGCGAAAACGTCTACTACGTGCCACGCTTTTTCGCCGCGGCAATCATCGGCGAAAACCCGCCGGCGTTCGGTCTGCAAACACGACCGCTGTCGTCGTTCGAAGCGAAGCCGTAAGTTACTGGTCCTTCCATTCCGGAATGCGGCCCGGGGTCCAGGGGGCGCCGGCGGCTTCCATCTGTTTTTCCAGCTTCGCGAGGTCGCCCTCGATTAGCTGGCGCAATTGATTGAGGGCGGTTTCAAAATCCTGCGCCGCCGCCGCGTATTGATCGATTTGCGTCTGCGTGGGCCGGGCCGTAGACATACGCTGCGAGCCGACGATGTCGCCGACGCGCTCACTGATCGAAGGCGGCAGGTTCATGTTGCGCTGACGCAGAGCCTGATCGCCTTGCAAAGCACGCAGAATTTCGTTGGTGCGTTTGTCCAAAGCCGATGCATCGCTAAGCAGTTTCTCTGGAGCCGCAGGCGTTTCCAGCAAGGCGCGTCTGATTGCTACCAGACGTGGCTTAAGCGCGTTGGCAGTCGCCAGCGCGCCCTGTAATGCGCGTTGCAGCCGCGCCACCTTCTGCTGAAATTCGACCAGCGCCACCCGGTCGGCGGGTGACAGGCGCTCTTGTCCTTCGACGATCACCTGGAACTCCTGCGCCTGGCCGAGCGGCGTGAACACGCCGTCAACTCTCTTGGCCACGCTTACCTTGTAGGCGCCGGGCATAACGAGGGGTCCGGATGGTCCTTCGTTGAAAGGATCCTCAGCTTCGGGATTTGGCGGCGGCGGCAAAGATGGCGCGGGATAACGCAAATCCCAGGAGACGCGCTGCATGCCGGCCGTAATCGGGCCAGTCAAACGACGAACGACGCGACCGGATGAATCGGTGATGGTGAAAATAATCGCCGGCGCTTCCTCTTCTTCTTCGCCGCGAAAATCTGATTGAGTCGGCAAACCAATCGCGGTTCCTTTTCTCTGCGCGTCGCGTTCAGCTTCCTGCCGCTTCGTTTTTTTGGTCTTCAGGTCTTCTTTCAAATAGTAGGTGAAGGTTGCGCCGAAGGGCGGATTCTCAGCCGTGTAGAATGATTCGCCCTGGAAGCTCTTGCCGCGTCCGCCCAAAGGCTGTGCCTGGATGTACATCAACGCATCCTTAACGGGAAACAGCACACCATCCTGTTTGAGCATTTCAGGTTTCAGCAAACGCAGTGGCGTGTAGTTATCCAGAATGTAGATGCCGCGACCAAATGTGCCGAGCACGAGATCATTCTCGCGTCTCTGAATAGCGAGATCGCGAACCT
>JBGPWS010000157.1:0-10072 GCA_041492345.1 Pyrinomonadaceae bacterium
CGGCCTGCAAATCATCGAAGAGGTCGGCGTGCCAACGATCCAGGCCGAGTCACAGCGCCGCACCGAATGGATGATCGAGTTTGCGCTGGAGAAGGGTTGGAAGGTGAACAGCCCGCGTGACGTAAACAATCGCGGCGCCTCAGTAATGATCTACGTTAAGGATGGCCCGGGGATGGTCAAGCGTCTGGCGGAAAGAAAAGTGTTTGTCGATTGCCGTCCCGGCGTGGGCCTGCGCATCTCGCCGCATTTCTTCAATACGGATGAAGAAGTAAGGGAGGCGATGGGGATTCTGGCGGAATTGATTCAGCGTTAGGTCCATCACTCCGGATCTGTTGTGAACTGATTTTGAACCCACGACGAGTCCGGGAAGCGGACGAATGAAAATAGCCCAGCGATTCATCGCTGGGATCAGGTTCACAGATCACAACCAAGTCCGCGAAGCGGACGACTGAAAATGGTTTGTTACGGAACCGCGAGCGGTAGCGACCGGATGCTAGCATTCAACTCGCGAGCTAACAGCCGCCCCGCGCGTCTTTCGAAGTTGAGCGTTTGATCCGGTCGCTCCCGCTCGCGGTTCTGTAACTTCAGCCGTCCGCTTCACGGACTGCGTCTCGATCGTTGCATGAGTGAGAAAATGAACCGGTGTTCCCAACAGTAAACTGCTGGGCTATTTCCAACCGTCCGCCTCGCGGACTTGTTCACTCACAGTGGGATGTCTGATCCCCTTACGGGAACCGTAATGTATTCGTGCTGGCACAACAGCAATTCTAAGGATCTCTTTGCTAGCTCCGGATCCGAAGTTGGGCCGTGCATCACCTCTCGAATCGGTAGCTTCCCAATTTCCGCTCCGTGTGATGAGATTTCTACCGACAAATTCAATTCGACATGGCAAACTTCTCCTCTTTCGGAATCCCTACATTTTACTTCAAGCAGATTTCCGACTTCTGGCATATAAACGAGCCGCCACTCTTTTTCTTTTTTCCATTTACAATCCTTGAAACGGCAGAGAAATCTAATAAGATGCTCAGCCAATCCTCCAACAATGTCATCAAGCGATAACTCTTGGTTCCGGTCACGCTCGCGTCGTAGGTAGCTACACCAACAGTCAACGACAGCCCCAAGTTCGCTGAGTTGCTTGGTTCCTTTCATATTCAACCTTGCACCATCGGAGTTCGAATGGGTTCTTAGATCTGCGAAAGTCCAATTGTGGCGAGATAAAACCTACGGAGTATTCGCCGTATTTCTTCCACTGGTCAGGGGATCGGCCATATTTCTTCACACATCATACCGCACACTCGGACTACCGGCCGGGTAGAAAACTCCCAGCAAGCGCAACTCATCTGTGCCCGTATTCTCGACACAGTGCACCTGACCCTTCGGCAGATAGATGCACGAGCCGGGTCCGATTGGTGTGTTGGTTTCGCCGGCCCACATCCGGCCCTCGCCACGCAGAATGAAAAGCACCTCTTCATAGTGATGAAAATGATCGGGCGCGCGGCCCGGCGGGATCGAGCCGACAAACTGCGTAGCTTGAGTACTCCCGACTTCGTCGTCAACCAGCACGCGATACCAGCGATCGGCAGTGGGCTGTGCCGGACGATCGGCGAGACGCACCAGAGGCGGCCGTTGCGGAGGTTTTGAATTAACCGACGCAGTCGTGAGTGGCGTGACGAACTCTGGCGCGGAGTCAGGTTCGGGACAACGGCAACTTATGATTACGATTGAATCGGGGCCGGGGTTGTTAATAGCAAAAGTTTCACCGGGCCGGAGGTAGATTCCGGTGTCAGCGTCGATGTCGCAGGGATGACCGTCGATGAAAGCAGTCACCCGCCCACTATCGCAAGTCGTACCGACAGAACCATCGGTGCGAATAGCACGTCCGCGCTCCCAGCAGCCGAGCATGTAAAGAATCTCGTCGCAGTCGCTCCGGATTCCGGGTGACAAGCCGGGCGCGAATTCCATTATGCGAAGCGAGATCGCCTGGGCCCCCATGGCGCGACCAACCTGATTCCAGATGCGCAGCGTACCGTTAACAACCGGCGCGCCTTCGCGCATCTCGGAAACGCGGCAACCGCCTTCCAGCCCTATTGCCATTCAGTTAGTCTATATCAAATTCGACAGGGCGTAGCCTCTTTTGGAGTGCGCCGACTGGTCGGCGCTTTCCAAAGCGGTGACAAGTCACCGCACTCCATACCGGGCCGTTCAGCGTTTAGAATTCAAATGATGAGTAGTGCCCTCGGTTACCGAAGATCCGGAAGCCTGAGAAAGATTTGACGTGGTCTGGGAGCGAAAGGATGGGGGCGCTTCAGCGGCAGATCTCAATTGCTGCGGCGCGTATCCAGCGTCCAAAAGATTCTGCGAACGCGCATCAGACGAATTGTCTTCCAGTCCTTTGCGTGGGCGGGTGAACAGCAGACCATTCAGCAGCAGGCCGAAGCCGATAGCGAACGCAATCGATCCGAGCCCGACCACCATCAAGGCAGTCTCGACGTCACCGCCGTGAAGGACCAACGACATTATCAAACCCAGCATGCCGGTGCCGAAGCCGCTGGCGGCAACGATCACTCCGGCACGCACCCGACGCAAACGTTTCTCTTCATATGACTCGAGGAACTTTTCGATCTGCGGCAGCACGTCTTCGGCTACGCGTTTCAGATCGCGCGCGTCTTCCACTTCACGGATTTTGTCCGCGACCGCGCGGCCGATCTCTTCGCGGGCTGATACTGCGACAGCGGTAATCGAGTCAGGGCGCTCGAGGGTCGTGCGCACCGGCCGCAGGTCAGTGCCGCAGGCGCGACAATACTGACTCATCTGTTCGTTGGAACCGCAGCTTGGACAAAACATAATCGGTGAGTTATACGGTCGCCTGGTCTCCCTGGTTCCGGCTCAATCGAAAGGAGTCAATTCCTGGGCGTCACCCCGCTCGCTATCGCGAGCGGTTCCGAAACCGCCGCTGACCGCGGGCATTATGCAAACTTCGGTGTTGCCCACGATCTCGGTCTGCAGGACCTGATCGCGACGAACGGTCTGGCTGTTGACGAAGACATTGACATGCGGTCGCACTTCGCCCAACTCGTTCAGCACGCGGTCGCGCAAGCCTACGTGCTCGCTCCAGAGACGGTCGAGGGCTTCGCCAACAGTCGAGTATGAACCATCCATCTCGATCTCGACGCGACCGCCCGTGAATTCGGTTAAGTGACCTGAGATCTGAAAAGTAATCATTTGTTCGAGTCAACTGCGCTAATCCTAACCGAGCGAGCCGGTCAAGTCTATCGTTTAGGCCTGGAAGATCGACTTAATCAGAAACTCTCATTAGCACCTCGCTTTAGCGAGGTGACCAACGATAGAAGTCCAACCTGTGAAACCGTCTCAACGGTTTACGGGAAGCCGTTGAAACGGCTAGACTCAAATAAATATTTTTTCTACTCACCTCGCTGAAGCGAGGTGCTAATGAGAAATCAAATTGGCATTCATGGCAATCTTGCATTCGAATCCAACCGACGCAAACAACGATCTAAAAGAGCGCGTGCGCGCCTTTTGGCAAGCGCATCCCTGCGGCACCAAGTTCAGCGATGCGGCCATGGGCACGCCCGAGTTCTTTGAGCGGGTCGAAGCACACCGTTACACAAAAGAGTGGCATATCCCCGACGCGGCAGACTTTGCCGGCGCGCGCGGTTTGCGTGTACTGGAGATTGGGTGCGGCCTGGGCACTGATGGAGCGCAGTTCGCCAAAGCCGGCGCGGATTACACCGGAGTCGATCTCACCGATGCAGCTATTGATCTGGCGCGAAAGCGATTTGAGATTTCTGGCTTGCCCGGCGAGTTTCGCGTTGCGGATGCCGAGAACCTGGATTTCGCGGACGAATCATTCGATCTGGTTTATTCCCACGGCGTGCTGCATCACACGCCCGACACCGCGCGCGCCGTGCAGGAGATCCATCGGGTGCTGAAGCCCGGCGGCCGCGCCGTCGTGATGCTGTATCATCGCGGCAGTTATAACTATCGTGTCGGCATCCGCATCTTGCGCCGCGCGGGAGCGGGTTTGCTGAAAAGCGAAAGCGGCATTCAGATCGTTCATCGTCTGACGGGTGAGCCGTTGGATTCGCTCAGGGAACACGCCGGAATGTTAACGGGTAAGACTAATGGTCATGTTCCATCAGATGAGTTTCTCAGCCAAAGCACGGATGGCGCCGGCAATCCTTTGGCGCGTGTATATTCGCGGCGCGAAGCGCGGGAATTATTCAAGGACTTTCGTGAAGTTGAATTGCGCGCGTACTTTCTTAATAAGCGCTTCATACCGCTGATTGGTAACTTGCTCCCGCGATCGTTTGAATCAGCGTTGGCGTCGCGCTGGGGCTGGCACTTGTGGGTTTATGCGACGAAGTGAAAAGAGTTCACCACAAAGACACGAAGGCACAAAGATAGAGCCAGGTTGCAGAGTTTCGATATCAGATCCTTTGTGCTCTTGGTGTCTTTGTGGTTAATCATATTTTGAAATGAAGAACATTCTAATCACCGGCGGCGCGGGTTTCATCGGATCGCACCTCGTCGATCGCTTGCTGGCCGAAGGCGGTTGGCGCATCACGGTGGTTGACGATTTCAACGACTTCTACGATCCGGCAATCAAGCGCGCGAACGTGCGCGCGCGGCTGGCGAATCCGGATTTTGCACTCATCGAAGCCGACATTCGCAATCACGAAGCACTGGCCGCGGCGTTTGGCGACACAGCATTTGACTGCATCGTGCATCTCGCGGCGCGCGCCGGCGTGCGGCCGTCATTGAAAGAGCCGCGGCTTTACGTTGAGACGAACATCAATGGCACGCTCAATTTGCTCGAACTGGCCCGCGCGCATGGCGTGAAACAGTTTGTGTTCGGCTCGTCGTCTTCCGTTTACGGCATGAACTCGAAGGTGCCGTTCAGCGAAGACGACCCGGTCCTTAATCCGATTTCTCCTTACGCGGCGACCAAGGCAGCGGGCGAGTTGATTTGTCATTCTTACGCACACCTCTACGACATGCGCATCGTGTGCCTGCGCTTTTTTACCGTCTATGGCGCGCGCCAGCGGCCCGATCTGGCGATACACAAATTCGCGAAGCTAATCAGCGCCGGCAAGCCCATACCGGTTTTTGGCGATGCCACGACGCGGCGCGACTACACTTACATTGATGACATCATCACGGGAGTGCGCGCCGCGATCGATTACGATCAGAGCAACTACGAAGTCATTAATCTGGGAGAGTCGCGCACCGTCGAACTGCGCGAATTAATTAAGCTGTTAGAGAAAGAGCTGGATCGGCACGCAGAGATCGATCGGCAACCGCCACAGCCCGGCGACGTGCCGCAAACCTTTGCCGACACTACAAAGGCGCGCCGGCTGCTTGGCTACAATCCACAGACGCAGATCGAAGAGGGAATTGGAAAGTTCGTCGAGTGGTTTCGGGAAAACCAGTCCGCAAGTCTTGAGAGTGGGAAGTAGTATCCTGCACAGCGTTGTTCAATTGTTCTACAATGCCTCTTGCGACGCGGCTTTGCCGCCCGATGTGCGGAAAGGCTCTGCCTTTCCGTAAGATTCAATTAACCCGGCGGAGGCTATGCCTCCAACGCGAGGCGTAGCCTCGCGAAGTGAATAAATGAAGGGTTGCCGGTAAGGCGGAGCCTTACCGCAGATCAGGCGACGGAGCCGCGAAGAATTTATGGCCACCTCCGCAAACACCGTGACCAATCCGCTCCCGCGCGAGATGCAACAGCATACCTACTCGATCATGTACGAGGTCGAGGGGAAACACTGGTGGTTCGCCGGCCGCCGGCGCATCATCAAGGGATTTGTTGAGAAGGCATGCAGTGATATCGGAAAGCTGCGGCCACGGATTCTTGATGTTGGTTGTGGTACCGGCGCGAATCTGCAAATGCTTTCACAGTTCGGCGCCGCCGAGGGAGTTGATGTATCGACCGAGGCCCTCGACTTTTGTCGCGCGCGCGGCCTGGCCAAGGTAAAGCAGGGCGCGGCGGAGAGTTTACCTTTCGAAGATGCTTCGTTCGATCTGGTCACCGGGCTTGATGTCGTAGAGCATCTCGATGATGATAGTGTGGGCCTCAGCGAAATGCGCCGAGTGCTCCGGCCGGCCGGGCGCGCAGTGCTGTTCGTGCCGGCGTTCATGTTTCTTTGGGGAGTGCAGGATGACATCAGCCATCATCGGCGCCGTTACACTCTACCCGAGCTGAAACAAAAACTTAGAGATGCGGGTTTGACGGTTGAGCGGGCAAGCTACGCGAACATCACCTTCTTTGCTCCGATTCTGTTCGGTCGATTGTTGATGCGACTGACTGGTCTGCGACCGGCTTCTGAGAATAACATTACGATTGGCGCGCTGAATGGTTTGCTGGGCCGCATCCTCGGCGCCGAAAGCTGGTGGCTGCGGCGAATGAATTTTCCGTTCGGCGTTTCGATAGTTTGCGTGGCGCGGCGAGATTGAGTCTGAATGATAATTAAGGACGTAATCTGGATAAAGGAGTTTAGCGAAAAGCTTGAGCGCAGCCATCATGTCAGCCAGGATGAAGTTGAGGAAGTCTTCGCGACGCAGCCTCCCGTCAGACGGATGAGGCGGGGCGCGAGAAAGGGAGAAGACCTTTATCGGGCGGTGGGGCAAACCGACGCCGGGCGTTATTTGGCAATCTTTTTCATTTACAAAGGTTAGGGACGAGGCCTCGTCATTTCTGGTCGTGATGCAGATACCAAGGAGTTAAGAAGCCATGGCAAACGCAAGAGGTAAGACAACGAAACCACGCGATCCCCTACCCGAGCACTTTAACAGTCTCGAAGAAGCTGGAGAGTTTTGGGATACTCACGACAGCGGGGACTATGAAGAGTATTTTGAAGACGTGGATTGTAGGTTCGACATAAAAAAGAGGACTCACCTCATCTCGGTGGACGGCGCTCTTTATGATGAAGTGTGCGCCATAGCAAAGAAGAAGCGCATTCCCGCCGATAAACTTGTAAGCCGCTGGATAAAGGAGAAGCTTCGCAGCGCCGCCTGATGCACACTGTTGCCGAAGAGCAGGCTTTTACTAAGGTGAAGGATGCGGGCGTGAGCTTGACTGACATCGCTGCGCCCGATATCTCCGTCTTCCTCCCAGTCCTGAACGAAGAACCCAATCTGCTCCCGCTGCACGAGAAGCTGGACCGCGCGCTGACGCAGCTCGGTCGCTCTGCCGAGATCATCTATGTCGACGACGGCTCGACTGACGGCAGCCTCGAGGTGTTGCGCGAGATCGCCGCACAGGATCCGCGCGTGCGCGTGATTGCGCTGCGACGCAACTATGGCCAGACCCCGGCGATGGCGGCGGGTATTGACGCCGCGCGTGGCGAAGTCCTGATTCCAATGGATGCCGATCTGCAAAACGATCCGGCTGACATTGCCCGGCTGCTGGATAAGATTGACGAAGGCTACGACGTTGTTTCCGGTTGGCGAAAGAACCGGCGGGACAAACTATTTACGCGCAAGATTCCTTCGATGATCGCGAATCGAATGATCTCGTGGATTGGCGGTGTGCCTTTGCACGACTATGGTTGCTCGCTCAAGGCTTACCGGCGCGAATCGCTTGCCGACGTACATCTCTATGGAGAGATGCATCGCTTCATTCCCATTTACGCTTCCTGGTCCGGCGCGCGCGTTACGGAAATTCCAGTCGAGCATCACGCGCGCACAATGGGTAAGTCAAAGTACGGGTTGTCGCGCACGATCAAAGTCATCTTTGATCTGATGACGATAAAGTTCATGGCTTCCTATCAGACAAAGCCGCTTTATGTCTTCGGCTGGTGCGGTTTGTTGACGTTCGTCGTTTCGTTCTTGTGCGCTGTTTTCGCCTTCCTGATGAAGTATGCGAGCTGGCCGCATCACGCCGATTTCATCCAAACACCTTTGCCGGTCCTGACGATGATCATGCTTGTGCTCGGCATACAGTTTTTCCTGATGGGCTTGCTGGCGGAAATGCAGGTGCGCACTTATCACGAATCGCAGGCAAAGTCGGTTTATGCGGTGCGTGAACGAATAGGTTTTGATAAGTAAGCCGTGAGCAGTAAGCAGTTAATCCTGAACGCGATGGTCATTCTAATTACAGATACGCAGGGCGGAGCTTCTGCTCACTGCTCACTGCTCACCGCTCACTGAACTTATGTGCGGCATAACCGGTTGGGCCAATCTCGATCCTCGCACGCCACCTCCTGAAGGCGGAGAGGAATTGCTGCGCTTAATGTGTGACCGCATGATTCATCGCGGTCCCGATTCGGAAGGGTATCTGATCGATTACGGCGTGGCCCTGGGCATGCGGCGCCTGGCGATCATTGATCTCCTGACCGGGGAGCAACCGACTTTCAACGAAGACGAAAGTATCGCGGTTATCCTCAACGGCGAAATCTACAACTACCGCGAGTTGCGCGCCGACCTGGAAGCGCGGGGCCACACGTTTCGCAGCGCCTCAGACACTGAAACCCTGCCGCACCTTTACGAAGAATACGGCCGCGAAATGGTCCAGCATCTCAACGGCATGTTCGCGTTCGCGCTGTGGGACGACCGCCGGCGGCGTCTGTTCATCGCGCGCGATCGTTTTGGGGAGAAGCCGCTTTATTGGGGTGTGTTCGACGGCGCGTTGCTGTTCGCTTCGGAACCAAAGGTGCTGCTGGCGCATCCTTCGGTGCGGCCCAACCTGAATCTCAATGCGCTGCGCCAGTATCTCTCGTTCGATTACGTGCCGGCCCCGCTTTCGATTTACGAAGGCATCAGCAAACTCCCGGCAGCACATACACTCACGCTGGAAAACGGACAGATCGAAGTCGAGCGTTACTGGCGACTGAGCTACAAAACGCGAGAGCCGGTGCCGAGCGTGGCCGCCGCCGCCACGGAGCTTCGTGAACTGCTGGCTGATTCCGTGCGCATGCGTCTGGTTTCCGACGTGCCGTTGGGAGTTCTGCTTTCCGGCGGCATCGACTCTTCCGTGGTTACGGCGCTGGCCGTGCGCGCGTCGTCGGAGGTGGTCAAGACATTTTCGATCTCGTTTGCGGAAAGTTCATTCGACGAATCGCCGTACGCGCGCGCGGTCGCCAAATTCCTCGGCACTGATCATCATGAAGAGCGGTTCAGCGCCAGTCTGGCGGCCAACCTGGTGAGCGAAATCGGCGCGTGGATGGACGAGCCGATCAGCGATCCCTCGGTGGTGCCGACATTTCTGTTGTCGCGGTTCACGCGCAAGCATGTCACGGTTGCGTTGGGTGGCGACGGCGGCGATGAAATCTTTGCCGGCTATCCCATGTACTTCGGTCATCACATGGCGCGCGCTTACAATCGCGTGCCGCGGTTTTTGCGGCGCGGCCTGATCGAGCCGGTAGTCAACCATTTGCCGGTTAAGACCAGCAATCTTTCGTTCGACTATCGAGCGAAAAGATTTATCACTGCTTCGCATTACGATGAAGTCGCCAGGCACCACGTGTGGTTTGGCTCGTTCACGCCACACGATCAGGACTTGCTGCTGGCTGAAGACGTGAGGCGCGCGAGCGAGCCGGACATCTATCGTGATGCGCGGCGACTGTTTGCTGAGTGCGACTCGAACAATCTAACTGAATGCATGCAGAGCCTGGACACACAGCTCTACCTGGCCGAAGACATCCTGACTAAGGTCGATCGCGCGAGCATGGCGGTCAGTCTGGAAGTGCGCGCCCCCTATCTCGATCCGCGCGTGGCAGAGTTTGCCGCGTCCCTGCCGTCGCATTACAAGCTGCACGGTTATACTTCGAAGTACATTCTCAAACGTGCCGCGAAAGGCCTGGTGCCGCCGTTTGTCTGGCGGCGCGGAAAGAAAGGTTTCGGCGTTCCGTTTGCCCAATGGCTGAAAGGCGAGTTGCGTCCGCTGGCGCATGACCTGTTGTCGCCCGAACGCCTGCGCCGCGGCGGACTCTTCAATCCAGAATACGTCGCGCGCTTGCAGGACGAGCACGAACGAGGCGTCGCAAATCATCGCAAGCTGCTTTGGACGCTGCTGTCATTTGAGTTGTGGCGCGAAAGCTTTGTCGAGACGCCG